>JASJBQ010000308.1 GCA_030066455.1 Desulfobacterales bacterium | reverse complement strand
GTTCCTGCATTGCAAAGCGTGCTCAAAGTACAGCTGCCGCACATGACGTCCGGCCGGCCCGCTAATGAACCACGAGATGTTGCGCGCGGGCAATGGCATCTTCAAGTTCTTTGCCCTGAATAACGGAACTGGTCTCCAGTGTGGCCTGCACGGCACGATTGGCAGATGTCTCCAGGGCCGTAATTTGAAGGCAGCCCTCGCGATTCAAATTAAACGTAATATCGATCGGCGAATCCTCCGGCAGCCCCTCGGGTAAATCCAGAACGGCGGTGCCAATTTCAATTGAATGCTCGACCGGCACAACCTTGTCGCCCGTTTCATTCTCCATGATGCGGATCAGCACCCGTTCCTGATTGGCCTCGGGCGTATAAAACGTGCGCCTGGTTTCGACCGGGACCGTTGTATTACGGCGGATCAAGTTAAAGACACCCTCCTCGTCGTTGGGTCGGCGGGCAACCACCCCGAAACTTTTGCTGGCCACATCGCGGATGCGCATGTTGGACTGTTTGACGGCCGAAAGGGTAACGCCGGTCTCCTCCGACATTTGCTTGGCCACTTCTTCCATAATTTGTTTCGGCGTCGTTTGAATAATATCCTCTTCCTCAGGACTGCGATTGGTTTTTTCGGCGATGCGCGAGATCAGGCCGTCGTTGAGCGATAATTTCCAGCCATAGATCGCGGCGCCTTTGGCCACGGATTCGTCAGGATCAAACATGCGCGGTTCCAAGCTGAATTCTTGCTGGATGCGTTCCGGGATCTGCGGCATCCGGGTGGATCCGCCCACCATAATGATTTCATCGAAATTCTCGTAGCCCTTTTCTTTGGCTTCCTTGAGCATGTCATTGGTCAATGCAATTGTGCGCTCAACGAGATCGGCCGTGATTTCGAGGAATTTGTCGCGGCTTAGTTCGACCTTGACGCGTTCACCGCCATGGGTGATCGAAATGGGGGTTTTATCCCGCTGGGAAAGTATTTTTTTAGACTTCTCGGCCGACAATTGAAGGTCCTGCCAAGTGTCAGGATCTTCAAGGATATCATCCTCGGATCGCGTTTGACGCTGAAACTCCTGGACCAGATAAGTGACGATGCGATCATCCCAATCCTTGCCGCCCAGGTTGTGATCGCCGCCGGTACAGATGACATCGATCGAGCTTTCCTGGATGTCGATCATGGTGATATCAAAGGTGCCGCCACCGAGATCGTACACCAGAACGACGCGATTTTCGGTTTCCTGCACCGTGCCGTAGGCAATCGCGGCGGCTGTGGGTTCGTTGATGATTTGGCGCACATTGAAACCGGCAATTTCGCCGGCCTTGCGTGTGGCTTCGCGCTCATTGATCCCGAAGTAGGCCGGACAGGTGATGACCACATCTTTGACTTTTTCACCGATGGTGGCCTCCGCATCCTGGGCAACTTTACGCAGGACATAACTCGATATTTCTTCCGGCCGGTATGGTTTGCCGTCGTATTCATAGACAAAATTAGCTTCGCCCATGGAGCGTTTGATGAAACTGACCACTTCGTTGGGGTACAACTTGGCGCTTTCCTTGGCGACATCCCCCACAACGATTTCGCTGCCATCGAAAAACACAACCGACGGCGTTATGCGCTGGTTTTCAGCGTTGGGGATAATGACCGGTTTGCCGTACTCATCGACGTAGGCAATGGAGGAATAGGTTGTGCCCAGATCGATACCGAAAATCGTTTTGATTGCTTCACTCATCGATATTCCCCGTGTTCAATGATTCCTGCTCTACCTGGTAGACATACACCGCAACCATTTCCTGACGGATTACTTTCGATTCCCACTCGTAACCCGGCCGAATGCTATGGGCCACGCTCTTATCCATGGCGGGATCGTCCGTGGGCAATTTCTTGATCGCCCGCTGACGGGCAGGATCGAATGCCCCCTCTTCGTTCGAAAAAGGTTTGACCCCATGCCAGTAAAAAACATCTTCCAGATCGGAGGGGATGGCCTCTAAATAGCGAAAAAGCTTGCGGGGATCACGCTGCGACACATCCAGCGAACGGAAATAAGACAGCCATTTGCGTATGTCGTCGGTAACTTTGACGACATCCATCACGATCGATAGGACGTATTTTTTCAGAATGTCCTGTTTATACTCTTGCAGTTCGGAATGCAAGCGGTCGATGATTTGATCCTTGTGGGCGTCATATTTGAGTTTGCCCTCAAATTCGCGTTGCAGCTCGCTGATCTGCTGACCGAGGTTTTCCAGCCGGTCAATCAACAGGTCTGGAGCGATCGCATCGTCGGCAACTTGGTCGTCAATCTGATAGCCGACTTGCGCTTCCAATTCGGAGGCTTCGGATAATGCGGAGAGTTCCTCGTTCTCGCCGTTATGATCATCGGGCAGGGCGAAGGGCAGGGGAGGATCCGCTTCGATCGCAGATTCTTCATGCATGTCTGAGGATGCGAATTCGGATGGCGTTGGGTCTTCAGACAACGCGACGGCATCCGGCAACTCGTTGGGCAGATTCTCGGGCGGCTCGTCATTCTCGGCTAAGCCGTCTTCTTCCGGGCCGGCAGAACTGGCTGCTTCAATCGTTGATTCGGTTTCGGGCGGCTCGAGGCCCTCATCATCTTCCCCAATGCCGACGGGTTCGGACAAATCATCCGCAAGCCCGACTTCGGCTAATTCTTCAGGTGCGAAGAGGTCGGGCAAATCGGTTGGTTCATCTTGTGGGTCAGTATCGCTGACCGCCGGGATTTCGTCATGCTCCTCGTCGACCAACGGTTCATGGGGCGGCAATTCATCGAGAGGAATGCCGACGTCGTAATCGGTCTTTTTTTCATCGCTCATTACAGATCCTCGATTCGCAGTCGTAGCGCAATTATCTGGCTTTCGATCACATGTGGGCAACCTTATATGTTAAAACGCACAACTCGGATAAAGTCAAGTTTAGCATTTGGTTTCAATAGGCTAGGGGCATTGCCCCGTTTGTCGTTGTTCGGTCGTCAGCACGCATGGAAGACCGCCTGTCCCAAATAAAACGCCGGCCCAAGACATTGTCTTGGCCGGCGTTATTTGTCGTAATCCGCAAATTTCGATAGGCGGCTGGAGCGCTACTCCTGATCCTGTTTGAGTTCTTCAATAACTTTGTCAGCGATCTGCGCCGGAACCTCATCGTAGTGGGAAAATCCCATGCTGTAAATACCGCGCCCGCCGGTCATCGAGCGCAGGTCGGGGGCATAGGTTTGAAACTCCGCCAAGGGGACATGGGCATTGATCTGCTGATACTTCCCGACACTTTCCATGCCCAGCACCCTTCCGCGACGACCGTTGAGATCGCCCATGATATCGCCCATGTACTCATCGGGTGTGGTTACGGCAACCTCCATGATCGGTTCCAGTAGAACAGGATTGGCGTCCACCACAGCCTTTTTGAAGGCCAGCGAACCGGCAACCTTGAAAGCCATTTCCGACGAATCGACCGCATGGAAGGAGCCGTCATCAAGGGTTACTTTGAAATCAACGGTGGGGAAACCCGCCAAAACACCCTTGCGGGCCGACTCGATGATACCTTTCTCAACCGCCGGTATATAAGTCTTGGGGATAACGCCACCGACAATGGCATCAACGAATTCGAAACCCGTCCCACGGGGCAGGGGCTCCATCTGAATCCAGCAATCACCATATTGACCATGACCGCCGGTTTGCTTTTTATGCTTGCCTTGCGTACGCACTTTCTTCTTAATGGTTTCGCGATAGGGCACCTTGGGAATATTGAGATGTACATCCACGCCGAATTTGCGTTTCATCTTTTCGATCGTGGCTTCGATGTGAACCTGGCCTCTTCCCGATAGAAGAATTTCATTGGTTTCCGAATTGCGTTCTAGCTTAAGACCGTAATCCTCCTCCAATAATTTATTCAGGGAGATGTAGATTTTGTCTTCATCGCCTTTGGATTTCGACTCCAGCGCAAACGAGATGAGCGGGGGGAGGGGATCGGCAAAGGCATACCGGATTTTTTCGTTGTCGGCACAAAGCGTGTCACCGGTGGTCGTGTCCTTTAATTTGGCGACCGCCACGATTGAACCGGGACCGGCCCCATCGGCCGGTTTTTGCTCTTTGCCGGCGATGGTGAGGAGTTGGTTGAAGCGCTCCTTGGATTCTTTGGTAGCATTGTAGAAATTGCCGTCCCCACCTAAAGTTCCTGATACGACACGGAAAATGGACAATCGGCCGGAATAGGGATCGGCAACGGTTTTGAATACGAAGGCCGAAAACGGCGCATCGGCATCCGCCGAACGAATGATCTCCTCCTTACCGGAAAGATCCGTGCCGGTTTTTTCACCGCGCTCGATTGGCGTTGGGGCCACGGTCGCAAGGAAATCCATCAGGTTTTCGACACCGACCTGACCCGTTGCCGATACAAACAGAACCGGCGCAAAAATACGGTCGTTAATGCCTTTGCGCAACGCGCTGCTGAGTTCCTCGGGGGAAAGGGTTTCGCCTTCAAGATAGCGCTCGATCAGGGCGTCGTCGGCCTCCGCGATATTCTCGATGAGGCTCTCCATTTCTGATGCAACGAGGTCCTTCAAATCCTCGGGTACGTCGATCGGAGAAGCTTGCCCCTCCTTGTAGCCATAGGCTTTGCCGCTAATGAGATCGACGACGCCTTTGAATTCAGCTTCCGACCCAATCGGCAGTTGGAGAAGAATCGGTTTGGGACTGGCCAGCGAGTTCTTTAGATCCTCCATGGTCTGCTGGTAATCCGCCCGTTCCTTATCCATTTTGTTGACGACAATCATGGCCGGCAGGTTGAATTGTTCCGCAAATTCCCATCCTTGTTCCGTCTGCACGCGCACGCCGTCGAGCGCATCGATGACAAAAAGGGCCGAATCCGCGGCCTGCATGCAGTTTTTCGTGTCGGTGAAAAAATTCTGGTCGCCGGGGGTATCCAGGATCGTGAGCGTATTCTTTTTCCATTGCAGCTGATGGATGCCGGTGCTGATGCTGCTGGTACGCTTGAGCTCTTCCGGTTCGAAATCCATCGCCGTATTGCCATCCTCGACCCTTCCGATGCGCGTGGTGACACCCGCCTTGAAAAGCATGACTTCCGCCAAGGTTGTTTTACCGGCCCCGCTGTGGGCCACGAAGGCGATATTCCTCATTTGATCAGATTTTACAGCCATTTACGCTCCTCTCTGCCACGTTCTAAAAGTATCTTACCGCGCTTATTGATAACGGACTGACCAGGGGACCCAGGCCGACACGCAACCTGATATGAATCAGCCAGATGTGAAGGATTGAAATTCGGAAACCTGCCCCAGGCAATCCATCTTCGCGAGGACTTTAAGGCCATGCCGAACCCAGGGGGTCTGCGAAAGTGAATTTAAGTACCGCCAGGAATTAAAAAAATCAAGGGAAAACCAAATGGATTCAAGGCCCCTGCGTCGGGCCTTCGCGTTGGCCCCCATCTTAAGGGGCTCTCAGATGAATGAGGAATTCGCGATTGCCTTTGGGGCCGTAAATGGGTGACGGACAGACACCGCGGACATCGAGCTGATGACGGCGGAAGAACCCTTTCAACGCTTCAATGACCTTGGTGTGCATTTGGGCGTCGCGCACAACCCCACCTTTGCCGACCTTTCCTTTGCCGACTTCAAATTGGGGTTTGATCAACGC
>JASJBQ010000307.1 GCA_030066455.1 Desulfobacterales bacterium | reverse complement strand
CGTAAAATGTTCGAGATCAAGGCTTGCGAATCCTGAGGAATGAGGCGTACTTACGGTACGCCGCAATGACGAAGGCTGAAGCGTAACGCCGATATCGGACTTTTTACGAGACCGTCAAGCAAACGAAGCAGAAGAAACCGCCCGTGTCCCGCTTCCTCCTGCACGTCGCCGTGTCGAACGGGTCTCGCGGAAACTCGCTGCGCTCAGACAGGCCCGCGCGCTTACCCCGCCCGCCGTGTCGATGCCTACAAAAAGGAAAAACCCAAGCCCAACAGATTAATACGCCTAGCTTCGGGGGCTACCTGATGTCTCCGGCTCTGCGGGAGGAGATTTACTATTCTTCATGGTTGCGGCGGCGGGCGCGGTGCTGGATCAACTGCGCCATGACGCTGACCGCTATTTCCGCCGGTGTTTCAGCGTCAATCGCCAGGCCGATCGGACAGTGGACCTTTTCGAGGGCGTCGGGCTCAATCCCCCGATCGATCAGTTCCGTGTAGATCGTCGCTTTCTTGCGGCGACTGCCGATCATGCCGATGTAGCCCGCCTCGGTTTGTAAGGCCTGTGCCAGAACCTCCTTGTCGAAACGGTGTCCCCGGGTCACGATGACGATCAAATCGTCCGGCAGGGGATCGAATCCGTTAAATACTTCGGTAAATCCCGGGCAAACCTTTATCGCTGCCGCATCCGGGAAACGCTCGGCGTTGGCAAATTCGACACGGTCGTCAAAGACGATGGTGCGAAAACCGACCCTTTGGCTCAAGGTGCCGATTTCTTTGGATACATGGCCGGCGCCGAACAGAAAGAGCCTTGGCGGCGGTTGGATGGACTCGATAATATAGGTGTTGCCCTCGAATTCGATGCAACACGATCCATCGGGAATGCGTTTATCCGACGCCAGCAGGTTTCGGAATGCCTGTCGGAGGTGAACCGATCCCGTAAATCGATCGGGATGGGTGTGCAAGGCACGTTCCACCTTCAATTGGCCGTTATCGTCGGTGATTTGCGCAATCCACTTAACGGACCGGGACTTCGCCAATGCTTCGATTGCGGAATGGTAAAGATCGATGTTGCGTTCGGTCGCAGTTACATGCTCGACCAAAATCTGAACCCGTCCCCCGCAGATCAAATCCATCCGGTCGATATTGGCCCCCCGCGTCAAATCATAGGAAACGATTTCAGCCCCGCGTGCTTCAAAGCCTCGCAAGGCGCGTTGAATGACATCGCCTTCAACCGCCCCGCCGCCGATCGTCCCGGCGGTGCGACCATCGGCGAAGACAACCATCCTCGAGCCGGAATGGCGGGGAGTGGAACCGCTGTCGGTGATGATCGTTGCTACGGCCAGCGCCTGGCCCCTGCGGAGGGCCTGACAGATTTCTTGAAATAACGCCGTCATATTATACTTTCCGATTAACTCCTAAAAAGTCGTATTTCAGACGGTTTCGTAATAAGTTCGAGATCAAGGCTTGCGCATCCCGAGGAGCGAGGCGTACTTACGGTACGCCGCAATGACGAGGGATACGCGTAATGCCGATATCGGACTTTTTACGAGACCGTCACTTTCCAAATCCACATGCGGGAAAGCGGCATTCGTCACAACCCAGGCACAGACCGCCGTGGCCCAGGGCGACAATATCCTCGCGTGTCAATCGTTCACCCGCCAGAATGCGCGGCAAAAGCAGGTCGAATATGCTCGTTGCGTGGTACATGACGCACCCGGGCAGTCCGATGATGGGCAGACCTTTCAGGTAGGCCAGCATGAACATGGCGCCCGGCAGAACCGGGGCGCCATAGGTAATCACCTCGGCCCCGGTCGCGCGGATGCTGCCGGGCGTGAGGTCATCCGGATCGACCGACATGCCGCCCGTGATCAGAACGATCTGGGCGTCCTCCGCGATTAGGGCCTCGATGGCGGCAACGGTCATGGGGATGTCATCGGGCACATAAATTTGCCGCAGGATACGGCTGCCGAGAGTGGCGATCTTCGCCTTGACCACGGGGCCGAAGCGATCTTCGATTCGGTGGTGATAGACCTCGCTGCCCGTCGTGATCAGCCCCACCCGGTGCGGCCTCAGCGGCTTTACGGCGACAACCGGTTCTACCGGCCCGCAATGGGCCTCGGCCGCCTGAAGTTTTTCTTCCTCGATGGTCAGCGGAATGATGCGTGTGCCGGCCACCTCCCGGCCCGTCGCTACCAGCTGGTGGGTATGCAGCGTGGCCATCATGATGTCGGGTATGGCGTTGATGCTGTTGAGCCGGCCGACGTCGATCTTCAGCAATCCGTCCCGGGATGCCGTCAGACTCACTTTGCCTTCGGATGGGGGGCTCAGTGCAACCCCCTCGCCGGCGGCCGCGGTTGCGAGCCGGTGCGCCGCATCGTCTTCATGCACCCAACCCGGCCCGAGATCCAGGGCCGCGATGTTCTCCTTGCCCAGGTCACGAAGCCGGTCCACATCTTCCGGCTGAATGACATGGCCGCGCTTAAAGGCCGGGCCCTTGAACCGGCCCGGCACGATTTCCGTGACGTCGTGGCTCAAGACCATGCCAACGGCTTTGGCGACGGGTATCAGCTTCATTTTTGCGCAAGCCCCTATCCCTTATTCAACAATTCTCTTCGGAAGGGAAGCTCTCTCAGCCTCACACCCGTGGCTTTGAATATGGCATTGGCAATCGCCGGCGGGACTGACGGCAAAACAGGCTCTCCCACACCCCCGGGTTCGAGGTTGTTTGGGGCGATGTGCACTTCGATTTCCGGTACTTCAGACATGGTCAAGACGGGGTATTCGTCATAATTGACTGTCTTCACGCCGCCGTTTTCAAATCGAACCTTTTCATGAAATGCTGTGCTCATTCCCATGATGGCACCGCCTTCGGCCTGGGCCCGGATCGCCTCCGGGTAAACGGCCGTGCCGCAATCGATGGCGCAGACGATCTTGTGCACGGTGACCGCCCCATTTTTTTCCACCGACACCTCCGCCATGTGGGCCGCAAAGGAACCAAAACAAGCATTTACGGCAACCCCTCGGGCGCGGCCAGTGGGCACCGGACGGTTCCAGCCGCCTTTTTCAGCCAGCAGTGAGAGAATATTGTAGGGTCGGGACCCCTTTTCCATGTTCGCCAAACGGAATTGAACCGGGTCTTTTCCGGCGGCATGGGCCAGTTCATCCATGAAGGATTCGACGGCGAGCGCATTGACGGAGAACCCCACCGACCGCCAGAACCCCACCGGTATGGGAAGGTCCACCATGACATAGTCCACCCGATGGTTCGGGATGGAATAGGGCATATCCCAGACGCCCGCAACGGCATCCGGACAAACACCGTTCTTCATCATTTGGGGCCCGATCCTGGCCCAAACGGATGGCGCCGCAATTTTATGGGACCAGCCGACCAGTCTTCCGTCCTTATCCAATCCGGCCTTAATGCGGCACTGATTGGCCGGACGAAAATAGTCGTTGGTAAAGTCATCTTCACGGGTATACATGACCTTGACCGGACGTCGCAGCGCCTTGGACAGCAATACCGCATCCGTCACATGAACGGCCTCCCCCCGCAGGCCGAATCCCCCGCCGGCCGGCAGGATGTTCACTTCCACCTTTTCAGCGGGAAGGCCGGTCAGCTTGGCCGCAACCATCTGGAAGGTGGTGGGGCCCTGGGTGGGCGCCCAGATTCTGCACCGCCCCTTTTCCACGGATGCGGTGCAGTTGATGGGCTCCACCTGGGCGTGGGAAATGTAATTGATCCGATAGGACTGCTCGAGGGTGGTTGCCGCTTCTCCTAGAGCCGTTATCACATCGCCTTCGTTCTTGGCGGCCGCACCCGTCTTTTCCAGATGCTCGCTGAAAAGCCTGTCCAGATAGGCGTCATCCATATCGGGCAGTGTGCCCTGGGACCACTTGATGTCGAGGGCCTCCCGGCCCTTTAAGGCTGCGTAAGTCGTTTCAGCGCATACCGCGATCCGGTTTTCAAGCGGCACCACTTTGACGACCCCTTTGACGGCCATGGCCGCCTTTTCATCATAGGATTGATAAGACGCGCCGTAATAGGGCGGACGGGCCACAACGGCGATGCACATGCCGGGCAGGGTGAAATCGATGCCGAAGACGGTTTTGCCCATCACCTTGTCCGGGATATCCACGCGTCTCCTCGGGGTGCCGATGATGCGGTAGTATCGGGCTTGTTTGAGCGGCGGATTTTCAGGGACCGGTAATTGCTGGGCCGTCGCGACCAACTTGCCGTAGCTCAGGCGACGGCCATCCGAATGAACCACGTGGCCGTTTTCCGTGGTAAACCTGCCGGCCCTGACCCCCCACTGCTGGGCGGCCGCTTCGACCAGCATCTGCCGTGCGGCCGCTCCCACCGTCCGCAGCAGATCCCAACGGTGCCGGATACTCGTGCTTCCGCCTGTAAGCTGAGCATGCCATACAGGGTCTTTAAACGGCTCTCCCGCGGGCGCGGGCTTTACCCGAATCATTTCCCAGGCCGCATCCAGTTCATCGGCAATCACCATGGGAATACCCGTGTGGGTGCCCTGGCCGAGATTGGTCTGGCCCACCCAGACGGTGATCGTATCATCCGCCCCGATCTCCAGAAACGCGTGAGGTTTGAACGGGAGTTCTGCGGCGGCCTTTACCGGAGAGGCATTGAACAGTCTCAAGGGATTCGAAAAGGCGGTTGCGGCAAGGACCAGGCTGCTTCGCTTTAAGAAGGATCTTCGCGTCATTTCGGTCTTCATGGTTTATCCTCCCTGTTTGGCCGTCATTTCGGCAGCGAACCGGATCGCCGCTTTAATTTTCGGATGCGAACCGCAACGGCAAATCACATTGTCCATCTCATCGTTGATTTGTTCTTCGGTTGGATTCGGCATCCGTGAAAGCAAATCGACCGTCTGGAGCATGATGCCCGGCTGGCAGTATCCGCACTGGGGCACCTGTTTTTCGATCCAGGCCACCTTTACGGGATGATTGTCGGGTAAACCCTCGACGGTCGTGATGTCGCTTCCCTCGACGTCTTCCAGATTGACAACACAGGAACGCTGGGCCTCGCCGTCAATCAGAACCGTGCAGATACCGCATTCGGCGATACCGCAGGTGTATTTCACGCTCGTAATCCCCAGGTTGTCCCTCAGTACCCACAACAAAGGGGTATCCGGTTCCACATCGACCGGCCTCTTTTGACCGTTCACATTGATGGAAATCATATTGCCTCCTTGGTTGGTGTCCCTCAGTGTTTGTCGCGTCGCTGCCCATGCAGGTGCCCGCCAAATCCAACGTTACTTGACGGTATCATGTGGCGTGATCGAAAGCCGGGATATCAATAGCCGGTCTTCCAGAAGCGATGCATCGCGGAAATGCCCGGCGTTCATGATGGCCCGTCTTGTCAAAATGGCCGCGTGCGCGTTATTGCGCCGATAAGTTGGCTTTCCAGACCTGAAGAATGAAGATGCATCTGAGTTCAGCTAACGATACGAGAGCAGATCGCGTATGCGGATAAAAGAACTTGGAATCCGAAAAACCAAAGGGATCGTTTCGGTTAAATAAAACGAATTATCCCCTGTCTCATTGCATTGAGACTTGAATGGCCAAGCCAACCTGGCGATAAAATTTTAAAGTCGTCCTCTAAGGAAGATCCAGGAAGGAATGAAAACACCGGAGGACAT
>JASJBQ010000306.1 GCA_030066455.1 Desulfobacterales bacterium | reverse complement strand
CGCCCTTTTGCATGTCCTCGGCCGTCTGGACATAGGGTCCGGGCCTGAGGTCGTCACTGCCGTTGGCGATCAGCGCCTGCATGGTCTCAGGGGTCGTTTCCAGATGAAACTGCAAGCCCACCACCCGGCGTCCGAAAACAAAACCCTGGTGCCGGCAGGCTGCGCTGCGAGCCAGCGCCAGCGACCCCGCCGGCAGATCGAAAGTGTCCCCGTGCCAGTGAAAGACCGTGAGGCGGGGCGGCAGACACGCACCGATGGGATGTCCCGCGGCGGGCGCGGTGCGCTGGATCGCGAACCAGCCGATTTCGCGCCGCTCGTTGGGATAGACGCGTGCCCCCAGCGCCTCGGCCACGAGCTGGGCGCCGAGGCAAATACCCAAAACGGCTTTGCCGGCATCGATGGCATGGCGGATGAACGCCTTTTCGGGCACCAGCCAGGGGTGGCGGTCGGTGTCGTGGGTGCTCATGGGGCCGCCCATGATCACCAGGAGGTCAAAGGCGTCCTTGTCCGGCAGCGGTTCGTCCCGATAGAGCCGTGTGGCCGTGATCGCGGCGCCGGCGGTTTCGGCCCACGAAAGAATCCGGCCCGGCCCCTCGAACGGCACGTGTTGCAGATAATGCAGACGCAAGCCCATCCGAGCGCCTCCTGTGACAACGTCTTATCGCCCCCCCCTGCGGAGGTCGTCGCGACCCAGCCCTACCCACCCCTGGAATCAGGGCGGTTCGGTGGCGGCCCGAATACCGAAGAGAAGATAGGCCAGGGCGACGACAAAGCCTCCGGTACCCCAGAAGGGGACATCGAGCGCGAGAACCATGATCAGGGTATCGATCAGGATGACCGGTGTCATGGCCATAATGCCCACGGCCACGGTGGCGCCGAACGGCAACGGTCGTTTCCACAGCATGGCAGCGACCATGCCGATGCCGCCGTAGATCACGACCTGCACGGTGCGCAGGCAGAAACTGAAGAAGAGCATCAGCGGAAAGAGAACCACCGGGGCCCATCGCAACGATGTCTGCAGCCACTGGGCGACGTCGTTCCGGGTCAGCTCCAGTTTTTCAATCGGCCGCAAGTCGATGATCCGGCTGCCACCGGAACCGATTCGCGCCATGAGCTGCGACCGGGTCAGAAGCAGCATGGCTTCGGTCTGGCCCAGCGAAGTGATTTCACCGGTGGTGTCGATCACGGCAAACAGCCGGGTGCCGTCGGCCCGATAGATGCGATACGGTTGATCGACGCGCGTGCGGACGGTGCCTCTTTCGATGGTGATGGGCGGTATCTGCGCCAGGATGGCCGGCGCCTGCTCATCGACGAAGACCGTGGCCAGGGTCTTGAAGTGCAGCATGAAAACCGTACCCGTCAGGGCCAGCAGGATCAGCAGGTGGACAAAGGCCAGACCGCGCCAGTGACTGGCCACGTCCCGGTAGAACGGTTTGTGGAAAAACGACAGCCAATAGGGATGGCGCAGATCGTAGCGTCTGACCCGAGCCCCGCTTTCGGCCTCGACGTCACCGGCGGTGGGATCGGCGTCGTCCGCTGCGGCATCGGCGTTTTCGCCATGCGTTGCGCCGGGCCCGGATTGCGCGGCCAGCCGGCAGACCGCACCGGTCGCCTCGAAGGCGGCCTTGTCGCTGCGGGCCGTGGCGAGGTCGAGCCCTTCCTTGAGGACCACCGGTGCGCTGCTGAAAAGGGATTCGACCTCGTCAACCGGGACGTCGAATAGCGATGCCAGGTTGCGTCGCACCACCTCCGGATCGCGCCCTTCCTGGATTTGTCCCTCGAATATGAGCTGGTATGCGGTCATGCTGATAACACGTTTCGGGCTCGGGGGCGTATGGTTCAGCAACCGGCCGGCCCCACCCGGACTCCCATGCGTGCCCGAGCGGTCCTGAAGTCGAGCCGGGATTCTTTCAGTAAGATTCGCGGTGGGCAAGCACCCGGCCGGGCACGGGGGTGAATTCGGTTGCGCCCGGAGGCTGCCAAAAAACCTGAAAGGCGGCTGTCCCTTTGCGCTGGAAATAGCGGATACGCAGTGAATACCAGGCCGGCTCGGATACGTTGAATTCGGCCGGTGGTGTCATCCGGTCGCCGGATGCGTGCCAGGCCGGGTCCTCGACAAGCATGCGGCCGTCCATGAAAAGCCTGAAGCCGTCATTGCTGTTGACCTGGAACTGGTAACGGCCGGGTTTTTCCAGGAGGATAAACCCACTCATTTCCAGTCCGATTCCGCGGTTGGTGCCGCTGCCGAACACCTGCCCACGACCGAAGCGCCGGTTCAGGTTGGTCACGGGTGATCCGGAGACGCCCTTTCCAATGGCCTCTTCCCCCCGGGGCAGCGCATCGACGTGTCGCACAAATCGTCGGGGGAAATAGAGCACCGCCAGGCCGGGCTTGAGGCCGGCGTCCATTTCGGGAATCGGCGCCGCCGTCTGGCGGGCAAAACCGCCGTCTTCCACGCTGGCGCATCCCGCCAAGAAAAACCCTGCCAGGAGAAGAACCGTGACCATTGTATACCGCCAGTCGATACGCATGGGGTTGTCCTTTGCCGTGAGGTTGGGAAGGGATTTGACGGTCGCGGCCATCTGCGCCGCATCGCACCACCGGCCGTTTGGAGGGCCCGAGCCGGTCATCATTCGAATTTGAGGGAAACTTTGTCGCGTCCTTTCTTGGCTTTGATTTTGACCTCCAGGTCGATGCTGCTGTCCCGCATGCCGAGCGCGAGCCGTGTTTGGCCCTTGTCCGCATCGATGTGGGTAATCTCCCGGATGGCCGCCACGATCTTGTCACCAACGGCCGTCCCCGGCGAAGGCAGGTCGGACGGGCGGTACTCGGCGGTGACCCGGACGTTGCCATCATCGCCCTTGCTCAGCGTGATTTTGCTGGCATTGCTGTTGACGCCGTGGAGCGCCGCCAGGGCAAGCCACTTGAGAGCGATGTCTTCTTCTCCGGCGGCGGAGGGGATTTGGGACATCTCCCGAAGTGGGTCGGTCGTGGCAAAACAATCACACAACTCCTGCACTTTGAGATGAAGATTGCGTTCGTCTTTCATGATCAAGGCCCCCTTGTTGAAGGTTGGTGGCTGGTTGCGCTTCTTTTTTGCCAGAATGCCGAACTTTAAGGCGCGTTTGCCCAAAATGCAAGAATGCCGACCTGCCCACGGGGGGCGTGTTCCAGACCCAAGCGGCACCGCCGGCGCGGCGTTGTCGCGGTCGCGGTCTAGTCGGCGGGGGCGAATAGCGACCGGCGGTCGTAAACGAATCGCTGCATGAAACGACGATAGCGGCGTCGCCTGAATTCGCGCCGGTTCCAGTAGCGGGGGGCCAGGCAGCGGCGGCGGGCCGGTTTGACGACATAGACCCAGACGCAGCGGCGGCGGCCGTCGCAGGTGCGAACGGCAAGACGACGGCGGCGGTAGAGGCGACCCTCGAATCGATCGAGGATCGTCAGTTCGGATGCCGATAGGCCAAAGTATACCCGGCCGCCGGTGATCTGACCGCGCGCGGGCCGCAGGCCGGGATATTCGGCTTGACGGACCTCGAATGCACCGTAGCCGTGAATCTCCGCCAGGCAGCCTCGAGGATGCCGGCCGATCACGGCCTGAATGACCTCCGGGATTTGCAGGGTGCCGTAACAGAATAGTGCGTCGCACACCGGTGGCCGGAGATGCCGGGTCTTCAAGACGGGAAACTCGCTTGGAGGGCCCGCAGTTTGTCGTCGAGGTAGAGCCCGGCCTGGCGGACGGTTTCGGCGCTGTCGGTGCGCGTTTCCAGTTCCTGCAGAATCGTGCGGTAGCGTTCGATGGTCTGCTGCCCGACATCCGGTTTGATGGGCGTGCGGGGGTGGCGGTGGTCGTTGAAGAAGTAATTGACCAGGCGCAGCGGCCCCGACCGACGAAAGGGCCAGGAAACCCGCAGAAGCAACAGCTTGTAGAGCGCTTCTCGAGCTTCGTCATTGTGGGTGAAATCGTCCATGAAGACCCGCCGGTTCAGGCGGTGTTCGATTTCATCGAAGATGGCTTTCAGCAGGCGGTGTTCGGTCACCAGAAGACCGTAGAGATACCAGTCGCTGACCACGGCCCGGACGATTTGTTTGCAGCGCGTGGGCAAAAGGCGTGTGGCCGGGCAAAAATAAATGTGACAGGCCATGCCGCCGTAATGGCTCAGGCTGCGGAAATCCATGCCCCGGTTGCGGGGCTCCAGGGGATGCAGCATGCAGCCCACGGTTTCCTCGCGGGGGCCGACAAGACCCAGAAAGGGGCAGTGATGGAAATCCGGCAGGGGGCGTTCCTGGTTTTCGCTCGCTTCGATCATCGCCCGAAACCGCATGATCCCGTCGATGGTGCGGTCCACCGTGGCAAAGCGCCGGGTGCGTTCGGCGAGCAGACCTTCAAGTGCGAGGCGCGAAGCATCCGTCACGTTGTAGAGACCGCAGCAGGCGCCGCAGGAAACCGATGCGCCGACTTGGCAGAGATAGTCATCGTCGAGTTTCTGTTCGTGCAGCGGTGCTATCGGACGGCCATTGAGGATGTTTCTATGCGTGTCGGCGGCGTGTTTCATAGCGGTGTTGAATGGGCGCAGGTTAGAGCGCCTGTCGGCTCGAGGTAGTGTATCCAGTCGCTCTTATGAAAAACCGAAAACACCCGGATGTCAACTCGCCAGCGCCACCGCTTCGATTTCGATTTGGACGTCCTTGGGCAGGCGCGCCACTTGCACACAGGCGCGCGCGGGCGGTTGCGCGCCAAAATACTCGGCATAGATGGCGTTGATCGTCCCGAAGGCATCCATATCGGCAATGAAAAGCGTGGTCTTGACCACTTGTTCGAGCGAACTGCCCGCCGCTTCCAGAATCGCCCGGAGATTGTCCAGGACCTGCCGGGTTTCCGCCTGAATCCCGCCCGGGACCAATTCCCCGCTGGACGGATCGATCGGGATCTGGCCCGAAACGAACAGGAACCCGCCCGCCTGAACCGCCTGGGAATAAGGGCCGATCGCCGCCGGCGCTTGGGTTGTGTTGACGATGTTGCGTTGCATGCGAAGATCCTTTCTGCAAGTCGGTTCGTGATTCAGACGACCGGTCGCCACGGGCCCCGTCCGGAGGGGTGCTCCGGTGGGTCCGCAAGCGCTTCGAGCCGCGACGGAGTGCATCCTGGCATCGAATCGATTGAATGGAACGTTAGTTCACTGGATGAAACGGCGGCCCGCGAAAAGCTGAGGGATTTAGGCCAGCGCCATCTTTTCATTGTTTAGAAGATCCTGTATGGTAGTCCGGTCGTAGACCTCGTAGATGGCGCCGCAAACACGGTCCCACATGGGTTTGAATGCGCAGTTTTCGTACAGCGGGCAGCCTTCACGCGCGATGCAGGCATCGCAGTGCTCCCGATAGATGCGATCGTCGATAAATCGGAAGATGGCCCCCACGGTGACCTGCTCCGGGGGTTTGAGGAGCGAATAGCCGCCGTGGTAGCCGCGTTTGGCGGCCACCAGGCCCGAGCCCTTGAGCTGGGACATGATCACTTCCAGAAAACGCAAGGGAATGGCCTGGGCCTGGGCGATATCCGCAAGTTTGATCGGCCCCTGCGCTTGACGCTTGGCCAGTTCGAATACGGCCCTGAGGGCGTATTTGTGCTTCTGGGTGATCAGCATGCGTTGCGCGGCTCGCTGCGGATTCCTCGATCCTGCCGCCCGCCGATGGACGGCGCGTTGGAG
>JASJBQ010000305.1 GCA_030066455.1 Desulfobacterales bacterium | reverse complement strand
CCCCTCCCCGTCCCCAACCTTGGCCCTATCGACTTCTTTTTCCCCTTCCGTTTCACCACCGCTGGAGCGCGCCAAACGCAGCCTGCAGCGACCCTTTGCGTTCATCCGTAGGGAATAACGGCGATACCCTATTGACAAATTTTTGAATGGCCGTATTGTTGTCTAAGTTTTTTTAGACAAACAACCTGTATGGAGGCTGACATGAATAACGATATCGAAACCAATTTCAACGACGGAATGGCTGCTTTTGTAGGGCAGGACTATGGCACCTGCATCGACCACCTTACGGAAGTGATTCGTCTCGATCAGTCGCACAAGCTGGCGCTGGTATCGCGGGGCGCCGCATTTATGCGGACCGGCAACCATAAAACGGCGATTGCCGATTTCGACCGGGTTGTGGAGCTAGATCCGGAATACGCCCGTGCTTACCACCTTCGCGGTTTGGCCCGTGAGGTCGAGGGTGATGACAACGGGGCTTTGGAGGATTTCGATCGGGCCATCGAATTGAAGCCCGATTACGGGGCGGCCTACCACAGCCGAGCCACACTGCACACCAAGATGGGGCAGACCGACCACGCCGCCGAAGATATCCGCATGGTCACGCATCTGACCCAGCAGAACATTGAAACTTTCGCCAATGAAAACAATGTCTGGCGCTCTCAGCACATGCATCTCGAATCCATCATGGAAAGCGAACTGAAACGCTGAGATTTCTCCAGCAAAAGGATACAATTGCCGTTATGGACGATACGATTTTTCTGAACATGGTCAAAACAACAGTTGAAAAACATGGTTGTACCATCGTAGATGTGGACTTGGAGAATCATGTGCTCAATCTGGACGGGCCCGAGGATTCCGTCGATGCCTGTGCGCGGGCTATTGCCAACCTTGTCGACAGTATGGGCTAGTCTCAATCTGAACCAACGAAAGATAAAATTGGGGAGAATTGATGCCTGCAGTAACTGTATTTCCCATCGGATACGTAAGTATGACAACCGGGTTGTCAGCTCATGTATTGCGGGCATGGGAAAAACGCTACACGGCTGTTAAACCAAGCCGGTCGGCCAGTGGGCGGCGCCTGTATTCTCAGGAGGATATAGATCGTCTCGTGCTGCTCAAGAAAGCAGTCACCAGCGGGCACAGCATCTCGCAGATTGCTGGCCTTGACGATGCGACGCTCGCTGGCCTGTCCGGCCCAGCCCACAGTGAAGGGGAGGATTCGATTATCATCGATCCGCCTCCGCCCATTGACGATATGGTTGGTCACTGCCTTCGGGCTGTGACCGATCTCAACGATTCATCGCTTCACCACATGCTCTGCCGTGCGGAGCGTCACTACGAGCGCAAACGTGTGATTGAAGATGTCATCGTGCCCTTCATGGCCGGTGTCGGTAGCCGGTGGAAACGAGGCGAAATGCGAATTGCCCATGAGCGCCTTGCCTCAGGGGTCGTCACCGCCTGGCTATCCGGCGTTTTGATGCGAAATCAGAAGCAACGGTCCCCTACCCCCCGCATTCTGATAGCGGCTCCTGCTGGACAGCACTGCCCCTTGGGGGCTATGGCCGTCGCCGTTATCGCTCAGGACTGCGGCTGGAACCCCATACCGCTGGGATCCGATTTGCCGATGGAGGAAATCGCGCTGGCCGGCGTAACGATGGATGTTCAATTGATTGCTTTGAGTCTGACCTGCCACCTCGACGACCCGACGGTCGATAGTGATCTAAAGCGATTTGGCGAACTGGTCGCCAACAGGTGTCCGTTTGTCGTTGGAGGTGCGTCCAGCGGCGCCTACCGGCAAAGCATCGTGGAAGCTGGCGGCGCGTTCTGTGTCTCGTCCGATGAACTGGTCGAGCGATTCCTTTAACCGCGGCCCCGCCAATGATTGTCAACGGATTGTTCCAGCCTTATCATGCCACCTATGTGTAAGGTTCTGATTTCCGGAGCAACCGGTTTTATCGGCATTGAAGTCGCCCATCAGCTGGCCTCGGCCGGCCATCTTCCCCGCCTGATGGTACGTCGCCCCATGCGGCGCGCATTTCTAAAAAGCCGGCAGGTGGAATTCGCTGTGGCGGACCTCGAAATCCCCCGCACCCTGGCGCCTGCGCTGCATGATGTCGACACGGTCATTCACCTGGGTGCCAAGGCATCATTCGATGGCTATCGTGCGCTCTACCCATCTATCGTCAAAGGTTCCATCCATGTTATGCAGGCCGCTATCGATGCGGGCGTTCGTCATTTTGTCTACGCCGGCACCCTCCTGGTGTATCCCGGTGGCCGATCGGCAGTGGACCAGCGGACGGCGGCTGCTCCTCAATCCGCGTATGGAAAAGCCAAACACCTGGCCGAAGCCAAGCTCGCCCACATGGCCCGGCGCGCCGGCGTACGCTTCGTTTCCCTGCGCCTGCCACATATATACGGGGCCTACAGCCTCATTTTTGACCAGATCCGACGGGGTCGCATCATTTTCCCGGGCCCCGGCACGAATCATTTTGCCCACCTGCATATTCGCGATGCCGCACGGGCACTGATCGAAGCCGCGCATTCGGACCTCTGCGGTGCCTACGTCCTTGGCGATGAGCAACCCTGCACATGGAAAACCTTTTTCCAGACCGCACAGCGCTGCTATCCGCGCCTGCGCGTCACCCACCTGCCGCGGTCGCTGGCGATGTTGGGCGCCTGTCTGGTGGAGAGCGGGCTCAAAACCATCGGTCGCCCGACCCCGTGGCCCTATCGGGCCGTAACCATCTGGAATCTCAACCTGCCGGTCGTGCCCGGTACGGCAAAATCCGTTCTGGGGTTGGATCTAACCTTTCCTCGCATTGACGATGGACTGCCCGCCGCTTTCAGCGAAGCCATGCCGATGTTCTGGCGTCCCTCCAACCTCGATCCGCTGTAGAAATGTTTTCTTCGGGCGCGCGCCAAATGCTTGCCGTCTCTGAGATCATGTTTATCAATCCATATTAGATTTCATGAAAACCGTTGCCATCCAGGCACCGGTGATTGGTGCTTTCCCAACCCAAAACGTCCCTAGTGTCGAAAGGTGATGCCCATGACTTCACGTGCCCAAGCCTTGGCTCAACAAATCGAAGACTTCAACCGCGAGGTGATGGCTTGTGTTCGCGACTGCCAGGATGCCGACTGGGTTCGAAAATGCGAAGCCGAGGACTGGTCCGTAGGCGTCGTGGCCCGCCACGTGGGCGATGGCCACTACCGGGTCGTCGAACTGGCCAAAATGATCATCGGTGGTGATCCCCTGCCGGAATGGTCGATGGAGGATGTTATTCAAATGGGCAACGACCATGCCCGCGAGCATGCCGCGTGCACGAAGGAAGAAGTGCTGTCCATCCTCGAGACCAATTGCCGATCCCTGATCAAATACGTCTCCTCGCTCACCGAGGATGATCTCGATCGCAAAGGACAGATGAACCTGATCGGGGGGGAGGTTTCCGCCCAGCAGATCCTGGAAATGCTTATTCTGCATTCCGGCGGTGACCATTTGAAAAGCATGCGCGCCACACTGGCGGGATGAACCACCCCTGCCGAACCTGCACCGGTGGCCTGCCACATGGTTTCGCCGGCGTTGCCGTCTCCTTGCGGGCCGTTGCTCCGGCACGGGTTGAAGACTGCCGCCAAGCAGACCGGAGCTGCGCTGCGACCCCATCCGTCGGGTCGGGCGACACCCAGAATTGACTTGACAAATCGACGAGACCTCATCTATTTTGGGCATATACTCACTTACGAGGGGCGATGCAGGATGACGCTAGGCGCTACCCCTGGGGAAACCGGCCACAGGACACGCACGGACCGCCGGCCACCCGGAGACGACGTCACCGCCGAGTAAAATCCCGTGCCCCGCCTAGCGCCAAAAACCGGCGGCAACACCGAGGCACTCAGAGGGAGAATTCGATGCCTCGCATCCTCTTGGTCACCAACAAACGCAAGACGCTGGAAACACTGGCGCGCGCGTTGAAAGCCGAAGCCAGCGTCGCGCTGGAATGGGCCCATGAACGCGCTGGCGCGCTGAAACAGATCAGCGACTGGTGCCCCGATCTGGTGGTGGTGGATGAGTATGTGGGCTACCTGACCAACTTCGAATTCATCCGGCAAATCGCTGCGATCGATGCCCGGGTTTGCACGGCGGCTGTCAGTCGTCTGCCGCGCGAAACATTCCGCGATATTGCTGCCGGCTTGGGGGGAGTGGCCCAATTGCCGCCCGGTGCCGGCATCCTGGAGGCGGAACGCCTGCTGGCGCTGCTGGAAACTGCGCCCCGCTCGCGCGAAGGCCTGAAACCGCATTGACGGCGCGTCCTTTGCGCTTAATAGCGTTGGGCCCGCATGACGGCCCGGACCGGTGCGGGGCGGCCCTCGACGGTTCGTTGTCCCCTGAAATCATCTCGACGGGTCTTCCTTCCCGCCTGCTTTATCAAACATCAATGCCCGCGCCGATTCGGTCCGGGGGGCGAAATCGGTGCGCCAGGCACAATAAAGGGTCAACCCCAGCATCAAGGCGGTTGCCAGGAAGATGAGGCGATAGGCATCCGCCCCCAGCCCGGCCATGCGGTCCAGGAAAAGCCCGCTGGCCAGCGGCAGGCCGGCCACCAGCGGCAAGGTCAGTACGGGGGCCACCGCGAAATAGGGCGTCGCGTCCGCGAGGCCCGAGATTTTCTTAACGGCCGGTGCGAAGACAATCATGCGCGTGCCCCGGGAAGCCCCCAGCAGAAAGCTGGCCAGATAGAAACTGATCGGGGCGTTCCACAGGCCCAAGAGCAGCACGGCCGCGATGGCCCCGGTCTTGGAAACCATGGTCTTGTGCCTGAGGCTCAGCCAGCCCAGGGATCCCAGAACGAGGTTGGCGGCGATGGCGCCGGCATAGATCAACCCCACGAAAAGGCCGGCGGCCAGGGCCGGGGCAATGCCGCCGAACTCGGTGGCGTAGGCGGCGTAAAAGGAAATCACCGTCACCACGATGGGCAACTCGAGGTCGCTGCCCAGAAAGATCAGGAAATTGCGGTTGCGCCGCATGTGGGTGATCGTGGTGTGCATGAAAAGCCCGAAGGGCGGGCGTCCGTCCGGGTGGCTGGTCGTATCGGCCGCCTCGCGGGTGAAGAGGAAAAAAAGCGAACCCAGCGAAAAAAGCCCGCCGACGGCCAGAAAGACGACGGCTGCCGCCTCGATCTCGAAGGCATGGCGCTCCACCACCTTCAGGATTACCAGGCTGCTGACAAGCTTGGCGGAATTCTGGGCGATCATCATGGTGGCCAGACCGGGCACCGATTGCTCCTCGGTAAAAATCTTGACCAGATAGTTCAACCAAACCGGCAGACTCATGCCGATGCAGCCCGAAAACACCGCATAGCAAACAAAAAAAACCGGGAGCACATGCGGACCGGGCCCCATTCCCATCAGCAGGCCGCCGAAGATCAGCAAAGCAAAACCGGAGATCAGGTGCAGCAGGATGACGGCCCGGCGCTTGAAGGCCACGCCCTCGGTCAGATAGCTCGCCAGCAGGGCGAAGATCGAAATCCCGATGAAAAAGAAGACGGGGATCATCCCCAGCGCAAGCCCACCGCCGCCCAGGCTCCTGACGAACAATTGCAGGAAGGTCGACTCGACCACCACGGGAAGCCCCAGGCCCCAGATAAATTCGACCGCTGAAATCCCGAAAACGTTTTGGCGGTAATAGCTGTGCGGTATGCTTGCGTTCATCGGGTTCGTT
>JASJBQ010000304.1 GCA_030066455.1 Desulfobacterales bacterium | reverse complement strand
GCCGTCCTGCGGATGGCCGCTTCGCCTTCCAATACCGTGCCTTCACCGTCCTCCAGGGCGACCTGCGGGCCGCAGTCGCGGCAGGCATTGGGCTGGGCGTGAAAGCGGCGGTCCCGCGGATTGTCGTACTCTGCCTGGCAGGCCGGGCACATCCGGAAGTTCCGCATGGCGGTCTTGGGACGGTCGTAGGGAACGTCGTCGATAATCGTGTAGCGCGGGCCGCAGTTGGTGCAGTTGATGAACGGGTAGCCGAAACGGCGGTCCTGGGGATCCCGGAGTTCTCGCAGGCAGTCGGCGCAGATGGAGACATCCGGGCTGATGAGGGTGGCGCGGCTTTCTTCCCCGCGGCTGGCGATGATCTCAAACGCGCTGAAATCTCCGGGAGCGGCCCGGCGGGACGCGACGGAGGTGATCTGGGCCAGCGGCGGCGCCTGGGTGCGGATGGCCGCAATGAAGGCATCGATACGGGCCGGGGCCCCCTCGACATGGATGTCGACGCCCGAGGAGGTATTGGCCACCTGGCCGGTCAGTCCGCCATTTTCGGCCAGCTTAAAGATGAAAGGCCGGAAGCCGACCCCCTGGACGATCCCCCGGACTTGCACCCGACGGGCCGTCCGATCCTCAGTCATGGGTGGACGAATCCGGACGGCGTGAACGGTATCGATTATCCGGTTGCAGCCGCATCGGGGTCATCGTCTTCCACCAGCAATTGGGCGGCTTCCCGGAGATAACGCAGGGATTCCTGGGCGACGGCTTCATCGATCTTCTGAATGGCAAAACCGGCGTGCACGATCACCCAGTCACCCACCCGGGGATCCTCCAGCAGCAGCAGGCTGGCCTCCCGCTGGACGCCGGCCACATCGATCGTCCCCATATTATCATTTATTTCAATTATTTTTGATGGTATGGCGAGGCACATTCACGCCCTCCTTTTCGCATAGGAAACCCCCAGACGATCGAGTTCCCCGAGAACCCGTGCAACCGTTTCGTCCACCTGGCCGGCCACCACGGGGGTGAGCTCCACACTGTGGGTCACGATGTCTTCCGGCTCCGCCCCCAGGACCACGATGGTCTGCGGCGCCTTGTCGATCATCTCGCAAAGGGTGAGGGTCTCCAGAAAATCGGTCTGGTGGAGTGAATTCTTCATCACGATGCGCTCGGGCAGTTCCTCTTTTTCCATCCGGTAGAGCGTGCCCGGCGGCTGCTTGTTCTTCACCGCATCGACCACGATCAGATGATCGGTCTTGGAAAGCGTTCCCAGCAGGTGGATGCCCAGCACGCCCCCTTCGACCACCGCAACATGGTCCGGAAATTCGTATTCGTCAAACAGCTTTTCGATCACACGGACACCGAAACCTTCGTCCGTCAGGAGGATGTTGCCGATCCCCAGAATCGTGATTTGGGGATGATCAGATGGTGCTTCCGTCATGGCAGTCGTTCCCGTCGTGGTAGATGGACGCGCAAAAAGCCATTTTCCGGACGGTTTCGTAAAAAGTTCGAGATCAAGGCTTGCGAATCCCGAGGAATGAGCCGTACCTAAGGTACGCCGCAATGACGAGGGATACGCGTAACGCCGATATCGGGCTTTTTACGAGACCGTCCTGGTTGGCGGACGACCTTATAGTACGGATGGTCGTCGCTTGCAACCCGCCCCGCGAACCCGTGACCCTTCGCGCTCCGCGGGCGGGGATAAAAAAACCGCCCCGCAATATGCGGGGCGGTTGGTCCGGCAGTATGGAATTACAGCGCTTTGATTTTGTAGACCGCGTTGGAGTCCGGATCGATCACGTGCACCGCACAGGCGATGCAGGGGTCGAAGGAATGGACGGTCCGCAAAATTTCCAGCGGCTGTTTCGGATCCGCGACAGGGGTTCCGATCAGGGCTTCTTCCATCGGGCCGAGAACGCCCTTGGCGTCGCGCGGGCCGAGGTTCCAGGTGGACGGCACCACGTACTGGTAGTTGCCGATCTTGCCGTCTTCGATGCGAATCCAGTGGCCCAGGGAGCCGCGCGGCACGTCGTTCAGGCCGTAGCCCTCGCCGCTGTCGGGCATTTCCCACGCCTCGTAGGTCTTGGTGTCGCCGTTCTTGATGTTGGCCAGGAGCTCACCCATCCAGGTCTCGATCCGATCGCCCACGGCAATGGTCTCCAGACCGCGGGCCGCGGTGCGTCCCAGGGTGGAGAACAGGGCCTGAACCGGGACATCCAGCTTCTGCAGGGTGCTGTCCACCAGCGGCTTGACGTCCTTGTGTCCCTTGCCGTAGGCCACCAGGACGCGGGCCAGCGGACCGACTTCACAGGAAAGATCCTCGTAGCGCGGGGCCTTGAGCCAGGTGTACTGGCCGCTGCCCGGACGGTAATCGGGGTTTTCCTGAATCGGTTTGGTCTCACCGCGGTAGGGGTGTTTGGCGTCGCCCCGCTCGTACCAGGCGTGGGTAACATCCTCGGTCACTTGCTTTTGATCCACCGGTTTCACCCCGCCCACGTTGCGGTTGACGATCAAACCGCGCGGCATGTAGAGGCTTTCGGGCTCGGCGCTGGTCTCGGGGAATTCCCCGTAGGCCAGGAAGTTGGTGGTGCCGCCGATGCCGCCCCAGTCCTTGTAGAAGGAGGCCACGGCCAGCAGATCGGGGATGTAGACCTTTTTGATGAAATCCTGGGTTTCACGCGTGATGTAGAGAAACTCGGCGATCCGGTCCGGGCTGAGATCCCGAACCGAGGTGATGCCGCCCACCACCAGCGACTGCGGGTGGGGGTTCTTGCCGCCGAAAATGGCGTGCATGCGGGCGGCCTTAGCCTGCAGACGCAGGGCTTCGATGTAGTGCGCCGTGGCCATCAGGTTGGCTTCCGGCGGCAGTTTGTAGGCCGAATGCCCCCAGTAGGCGTTGGCAAACGGACCGAGCTGCCCGCTGTCGACGAACGATTTGATGCGCGTCTGAACGCTCTTGTAGTAGGCCGTGCCCCCCCAGGGAGCTTCGCTGACCTGGTCGGCCAGGGCGGCCGTCTTCTTGGGATCGGCGCTCAAGGCGCTGACGATATCGACCCAGTCCAGGGCATGCAGGTGATAGAAGTGCACGATGTGATCGTGCTGAACCTGGGCACCATGCAGCAGGTTGCGGATGATGCGCGCGTTTTCCGGAATCTGAACCCCAACCGCCATTTCGACTGCCCTCACCGAGGACAGGGAGTGGATGTACGTTCAGACCCCGCAGGAGCGGCCCACGAAGAGGTGCGCATCGCGGGGATCGCGCCCCTGGAGAATCATTTCGATACCGCGGAACATCTGCCCGGAGCTCCAGGCATTCACGACTTTGCCACCTGATATTTCCACCTCGACCCGGAGGTGGCCTTCAATTCGGGAAATAGGATCAACAACGACTCTCTTGCCCATATTTTCTCCTTTCCTTCCTGAAAAGGCTGGTATGCTTTAAGCGTAAGACGAAATCCGGCGACTACAGTTCTTCATAGAACGGCGTCATGGTGTCCCAGAACTGCGGTTCGCTGCACCCGATGCAGGGGTGCCCCGCCTCCACCGGCCAGCTGGTGCCGTCGTTGAACTTGGCTATGGCACAGTTGTTGTACGTTTCCGGACCACGGCAGCCCACCTTATAGAGGCAGTAGCCCAGAGCCGCCTCTTCGGAGCCAAATTCTTCAACCATTTCATCGTTCTCGAAATGGGAGCGACGCGGGCAGGTGTCGTGGATCGTTTTGCCGTAAGCAAATACGGGACGGCCCAATTCATCGATGGCGGGGAGTTTCCCCAGCAGCAGGTAGTTGACAATGGTGCCCACCAGGTTGATCGGATTGGGGGGGCACCCGGCGATATTGACGATTTTCCCCTCCATTCCCAACGCTTTGCCGAGACCCGTGTAGCCCCCGGGGTTGGGCGCGGCGGCCGGGATTCCACCAAAGTTCGCACAGGAACCGATGGCAATGGTGGCGAGCGCATTCGGCACCACCTCTTTGGCGATGTCGATGAAGTCTTTGCCGCCCACGCGGCCGTAACCCGGGAACTTGGTCGGGATTGCGCCTTCGACGACACAGATAAACTTGCCCTTGTGTTTCTTGACGGCGTTGTGCAAGTTTTCCTCGGCTTGGTGACCGGACGCGGTCATGATGGTTTCGTGGTACTCGATACTCAGGATTTCCAGCACCAGTTCATCGATCCACGGGTACATGGACCGCAAAGTGGATTCCGAACATCCCGTGCATTCACCCAGGTGAAGCCAGACCACCGGCGGGCGCTGCTTGGGCGCGGCGAATACCTCCGCCACCTTGGGAACGAAGGAAGACGACAGGCCCATGGTCGCCGTGAGGAAGGTACAGAACTTCATGAAGTCCCGTCGTGAGACTCCTTTGGCGTTTAAGCGTTCATAAAACTCCTTTTCCTTTTCCATCGGCACCTCCTTGATGCGGTTGATGTAACGCCTTTAAACCTCTCCCGTACTTAACCCAATAAAAAATCCGGTGCGGAGGGCCAGAATGTGGTCAGCCCGCCACGACACCGGATTTCAGTTTTAAAACCAATGCGACCTGTAAAACAACACCGAAAATAAATCCCATTCATCGCTGCGCCTAAAAGGCGCTACAACACAAAAAATAAAAAAATCAATCAGTTGCGTCCATCCATGGCCTTTGGCCACCCTTGCGATTCTTGGCCGAAAAGGCCGGACGAATTACACCAATACATTATTTACGTTAGAATCACAATAGCTTTTTAATAATTTACCCTAGGCGAGGGATGCTTGCGGTCGTGCCGGCGCTGGAGAAAAGCATTGACGACTGGAAGCCGGTCTCCCCGAAGCCCGCTTTGGCCCCCGGGGAGAACCGTCACCCTTCACAGGCGGTCGTCCGAGTGGTGGATACCAAGAAAGGGGGGAGTTGACCGACGGGGTTTAGATTTCCTCATCCACGTCGACCGAGTCGTCATCGGCAATTTTGATCGAGGAGTTGATTTTACCGATTTCCTGGCCCTCTTCGAATTCGCCTTCGAATTCATCTTCGATCAGATCATCGATATCCTTGGTTTCGTCTTTGGCCTCATCGGCCTGGGCGGCGGCCTGGCGTTCTTTGTTCAGGAGATCCAGATCGTCGAAATAGAGTTCGATCGCGTCTTCGTCGGCATTGCGCAGCAGTTCTTGAACGGCATCGGCGATCTTTTCCGCATAGGCCTTGGGCGGATAAAGATTGCGCGTGCGCAAGGCGGCGATCAGGTTTTCCCGCCCGCTGGCGAGGGCGGACTCCAAGGTGTCGAGATCAAATCGCTCTTCGCACAAGAGTGACATCAATTCCTTATCGAGTTCAGCATTTTCGCGGATAATGATTTGGGCATCCGCCGCACTTTTCTGGACTAGAAATTTCTGTTTCATAGGTTGCTCCTCGTGCCCGAGTTGGTCGCGGGTCAATTTTAAATGCAGTGTTGAAAAACATATTCGAAATCCCATGTCAACCATACAATGCCTCGGTTTAAAGAAAAATGATTGACCGTAAGATCCATAGTTGGTAGGAGATCAGTTTACAAATTTGGAGGGATGGCTGAGTGGTCGAAAGCGGCGGTCTTGAAAACCGTTGAGGGTAACACCTCCGTGGGTTCGAATCCTACTCCCTCCGCCACCCCGACCATACGGAGAGATGACCGAGCTGGCTGAAGGTGCTCGCCTGCTAAGCGAGTGTGGGGGTAACACTCCACCATGGGTTCGAATCCCATTCTCTCCGCCACGATAATGAC
>JASJBQ010000303.1 GCA_030066455.1 Desulfobacterales bacterium | reverse complement strand
GGAGCGCTTCCGGGCCCTGCTCGAGGCGGCGCCGGATGCCATGGTGATCGTGGACCCGGCCGGCGTCATCGTGCTCGTCAACTCCCAGACCGAGAAACTCTTCGGGTATCCGCGCCAAGAACTTCTGGGGCAGACCATCGAGCTGCTGGTCCCCGAAGAAAAGCGTGCGGGACACCCGGCACAGCGCGACCAGTATCTTGCCCAGCCCAGGGTGCGCTCCATCGGCGAGGCCCTCGAACTCTCGGCCCAGGCCAAAGACGGAACCCGGATACCGGTCGACATCAGCCTGAGCCCCATCGAAACGCGGGAAGGGGCGCTGGTGGTGGCCTCCGTGCGCGACATCACCGAGCGTAAAAAGGCAGAGGAGGCGATCCGGGCACAGAAGGACTTCGTGGAAACGGTGATCAACAGCATCCCGGACGCCATTTCCATTCTCGATGTCGAAACCGGTGCCATCGTCGATGCCAACGAGGCCTTTCTGGCGGAGCTGGGCAAACCCTGGGAGGCGGTCGTGGGTCAACCCTGCTGGGAGCTGACCCACGGTCTCAAGCAGATGTGCGCCCCGCCGCACCATGAATGCCCCATGCTCGAAACCATGCAGACCGGTCGCAAGTGCATGACCGAGCATATCCATACGGGCCCCCAGGGCCAGACGTTGATCATGGAAGTCTCCACCTTTCCCATCCTGGCCGACGACGGCGCCGTGCACCAGGTGGTCCACGTGGCCCGGGATATTACCGAACGCAAGCAGGCGGAAGAAAAAATCCGGGATTCCCAACGGCGGCTTTCCCAGATCGTCGATTTTCTGCCCGACCCGACCTGGGTGGTGGACTGCGACGGCAAGGTGGTCACCTGGAACCGGGCCATCGAAAAACTCACCGGGGTGGCCCCGGACGATATCGTCGGCAAAGGTGACTATGAGTATGCGCTCCCGTTCTATGACGAGCGGCGGCCCGTGCTGATTGATCTGGTGCGGGAATGGAATGAAGCCTACAAGGAAAAATACCTGACCGTCAAAAAAGACGGCGAGAACCTCAAAGCCGAATCCTACCATCCCCATCTGGGGGATGGCGGGATTTATATCAACGCCACGGCCAGCCTGCTCTACGATACGGCCGGCAATGTCACCGGGGCTATCGAATCACTGCGGGACATCACCGCGAGCAAACGCCTGCAGGAGGAAATCCTGCAGGCCAAGCAGGCGGCGGACGAGGCCAACAAGGCCAAGAGCGATTTCCTGGCGAACATGAGCCACGAGATCCGCACGCCGATGAATGCGGTCATCGGGATGGCGCACCTGGCGCTGAAGACGGATCTTACGGCCAAGCAGCGCGACTACGTGAGCAAGATCCAGTCCTCGGCCAATTCGCTCTTGGGGATCATCAACGACATTCTTGATTTCTCCAAGATCGAGGCGGGCAAGCTGGACATGGAGGCGGTGGATTTCAACCTGGAGGACGTGCTTGCGAACCTGGGCAATCTGGTGACGGTCAAAGCGGCGGAGAAGGCCGATTTGGAGGTCTTGTTTTCCACGGGCGTGGATGTGCCGCGGTTTCTGGTGGGTGATCCGCTGCGGCTGGGTCAGGTGTTGCTCAACCTGGTGAACAACGCGGTCAAATTCACCGAGACGGGTGAGATCGTGGTATCGACGATTCTGGAGTCGCGCCAGGCGGATCATGTGCTGCTGCGTTTCACGGTGAGCGATACGGGCATTGGAATCAGTCCGGAGCAGCAGGCCAAGCTGTTTCAGTCCTTCTCCCAGGCGGACACTTCCACCACGCGCAAGTATGGGGGGACCGGGCTGGGTCTGGCGATCAGCCAGCGTCTGGTGCAGATGATGGGCGGCGCGATCCGTGTGGAGAGCGAAGCGGGAGCGGGCAGCCGTTTCATTTTCACGGCGCGCTTCGAGCTGGGCGCGGAGAAGGCCAAGAAGCAGTTCGTACCCCACGCCGATCTGCGGGGGATGAAGGTGCTGGTGGTGGACGACAACGCCACGAGCCGGAACATCTTCCGGGAGATGCTCGAATCGTTTTCCTTCAAGGTGGGCCAGGCGGCTTCAGGGGCCGAGGGGCTGAGCGAGCTTGAAGGCGCCCCGCCCGATGCGCCCTATGAGCTGGTGATCATGGACTGGAAGATGCCCCAGATGGACGGGATCGAAACCGCCCGTCGGATCAAGACCCACCGTGCGCTGGCCACCATCCCGGCGGTGGTCATGGCGACGGCCTACGGCCGGGAGGAGGTCATGCGCCAGGCCGAGGAAGCGGGTCTGGAGGGTTTTCTGATCAAACCGGTCAATGCCTCGGTGCTGTTCGATACCATCTTGCAGGCCAGGAGCCCCGAGATCGGGGATGCCGGTGAACCTGACGTCCGCCCGGCCGAGGAGGCGCAGGGCGTGGCGCGTCTGGCCGGGGCCCGGGTGCTCGTGGTGGAGGACAACGCCATCAACCAGCAGGTGGCCAAAGAGATCCTCGAGGGCGCCGGGATCGCGGTCAGCCTGGCCGACGACGGCCGGGCCGGTGTGGAGGCGGTCGCGCGGGGGGATTTCGACGCGGTGCTGATGGACATCCAGATGCCCGTGATGGACGGCCATGCCGCCGCACGCGCAATCCGTGAAAACCCCCGCTTCAGCGATCTGCCGATCATTGCCATGACCGCCCATGCCATGACCGGCGATGCCGAGAAAAGCCTGGCCGCGGGGATGAACGGGCATGTCACCAAACCCATTGATCCGGATCACCTGTTCGATGCCCTGCTGCAATGGATCGATCCCCAAAGGCTTGCGGGCGAGCGTACGGCCGCACCCGGTTCGGGCCGCGAAGTCGCCGTGACCCCGGAGGATGACCTGCCCGCACACCTGCCGGGGTTTGCACTCGACACCGGCCTGCGACGCCTTCGGGGCAACCGGCGCTTGTACCGCAAACTGATTGTCGATTTTGCCCTTAAATGCCAGGGTGCCGCCGCGGATATCCGACAGGCCCTGGTCGACGGGGATCTGGAGGCGTGCCACCAACTTGTTCACGGCCTCAAAGGCGCGGCCGGCAATCTCGCGGCCGAGCGCCTGCAGGCGGCGGCGCAGGATTTGGAAGCCCTGGTCAAGGGCGCGGATGTCCCGCCCGAAGCCGAGCGACTCGGCCGGGCGCTCGAACGCCTGGAAGAAAGCCTCGATGAAGTCGCTGCCGCCGCCGGTAGGTTGGGGCCGGCGGCCGCCGAGGCGGCCGGGGAGGGTTCGGGCGGCGACAGCGCCAACCTGCCTGCGGACGTGCGTCACGCCATGGCCGGCCGCATTCGCGAAGCCGCGGATATCGGTGATATCGGGGCGTTGGGCAGCATTGCCGCCGATCTCGAGAACCGCTCGGAGGATTACCGGCCGCTGAGCCGACGGCTGAGCGCTCTGGCCGACGACTTCGATCTGGACGGGGCGATCCGGCTGGCGGAAGAGTTGGAAGCACGGGATTGATGCCGCCAAGCCGCCCGCCTTCAGTGAAGTCTTCTAGAAAAACGCCTCGGTGTAGACCCGTGCGGAGGGAAAGCGCCTGTCGATAATGCCCATGACGGCGTGGATCATCGCCATTCGGCCGGCCAGGTAGAAATCGGCCGTCGTCGGGGCAAGACGCGTTTCGATGAAGCGGGTCACATGGCCGTGGAAAATATCACCACCCGGAGCGGTTTCGCCGCTGAGACAGGGCACGTAGCTTCGGGCCGCCGTCCGGCATTCTTCCCTGTAATAGAGTTCGTCGGGCGTGCGAACGCCATGCAGAAGCATATCGGGCCGGGCACCCGCCCGGATCATGGCGGCGAACGGCGCAATGCCGGTGCCGGTCGCCACCATCACGACCGTTCGCCGTCCGCCGCGGTGGGTGAAATGACCGTCGGGCCCGTCAAAGCGCAGCACGGTGCCGGCGGTGGCCCGGTCGAGATAGGTCGTCACCCGCCCGCCGGGAATGCAACGCACGAGAATCGCCAGTGAACGCGCTTGCGGTGCATTCACCAGGGAATAGGCCCGCGCGGCGTCTCCGATCCGCAGCATGATGTACTGCCCGGCCCTGAACGCGAACCCTGCCGGACGGGTCAAGCGGAGCTCGAACGTGCCGGCCGCCAGACGCCGTCGCTCCAGCAGGCGGCTCGACCACGTCGGTTTCGCGGTCGCTTGACCGATATCTCCCATCAGGCCTTCCAGATTTTCTCGGCCGTGCCGGAGACATGGTTGCAGTAGCGGGCCAGCACGAAGAGGTAGTCCGAAAGCCGGTTCAGATAAACTTGCAGGCCGGGGTACGCCTGTTTTTCCTTGCGGTCGTCGTTTCCCCGGCAAAGGCGCACGACATGCCGCTCGGCCCGCCGGCACACACAGCGGGCCACGTGGCAGGCACAGGCGGCCGGGTGCCCCATCGGAAGGATGAAATGGGTCAGGCGCGGCAAGGCGGCATCCAGTCGGTCGATGGCCTGTTCCAGCCAGGCAACCCGGGCGGCGGGGAGATCTTCGAAGGCGGCTGCATCCAGGCCGCTGTCGGTCGTCGCCAGGCAGGCGCCGGCGTGGAAAAGGTCGACCATAATCGTTTCGAGATCGGATGCCTCCGGGAGGCAGTCAGGCGGCAGGGTGGTGGGAATCGAGCCCAGCACGGCATTGAGTTCGTCCACATCGCCGTAGGCCTCCACGCGCCGATTGGATTTTTCGACGCGCTCCCCGCTGAACAGACTGGTTTTGCCACGATCCCCGGTGCCGGTATAGACTTTCATGGTTTCCTCTTTTCTTCCCTTCCTGTATCGGTGTGCTGACGCCGGCCTCCGGGGCCGCACCACCGCTCAGGTGCCGTGCACCCGAACCCGGTCCCCGATGCTTTTGACCAGGAGATACAGGGCCACGGCGTTCCATACAAGATTAGGAGACATCGTACCAGAGTTTGGGGGCCAGGCCAACCGGAACCCGCAGACCGAACGCTACCACGAGCAGGGCCGCCAGGGGAAAGCAGGTGCCATCGCAGCCGCGGCGCGTCACCCGTTCGATCCTAAAGAAAAGACGGATGTTGAACATGGTCAGATGGCGTGTGTGGCCGGAACACCGGCGCCGGCCACTATCCGCGGCGACAGGCAGTGCTCGGCCGGATAGGGGGGGCGTTCGGCCGCGGGGGCACAGGTGCGGAAGTTTGCCAGGCGCTCGGTGTCCCCGGCGGTCGGAACGTCATGCCGCCAGTTGTCGAAGGCCAGGGCATCGCCTGGTAAGCGCGGGGTTTTCAGTCCAGGACGTGCGCATCTAAAGCAAAGCAGGTGAAGGTGCCTTGAAATACGGCTTCGCCGTCGCGGGAAACGGTGACCGGTACCGTGTGTTTTTTACCGCTCACGGATTCGACGCGGGCTTCGGCCACCACGGTTTCACCGACGCGGACCGGTTTGAGAAACCGCGATTCGGCCGCCCCCAGGACGACGTTGGGGTGGTTGACCGCCAGCATGGCGGCGTAATCGGCCATGCCGAAGATAAAGCCGCCGTGGACGAGGCCCCTGTCGTCCGCCGCCATCCGGGCGGTGGTCGGCAGGGAAATACGGCAGTAGTGCGGGGTCAGCGCTTCCGGCTGTCCGCAGAGCTCGGTGTCGATGGCCAGGTGGGTGATGGCGTCCATGGGCTAGATCCTCGTTGCGCGCGGGGGTGTGCTCAAATGATTTCTTCCTTGAAACGCTCGGGGACGGCGCCGCATACCGGGCATTTGTCCGGAATGCTGCCGGCGGCGATATAGCCGCAGAC
>JASJBQ010000037.1 GCA_030066455.1 Desulfobacterales bacterium | reverse complement strand
AAGTCACAATAGTTCCTGAAATGTTCACGCCCGGCAAGGCGCTCGATCATCAGAATGAAGGGTTTGATGCCGTAGCCCCTGGGAAACTGCAACGGTCCGGGGTGAAAGTCGACCAGCAGCAATTGCCCCTCGGCTTTGACGACGCGCGCCATTTCTTCCATGACGACGGACCGCTTAGACCGGGGCATCTCGTGAAGGGTCAGCATGGCCACCGCCAGATCGAAGACCGCGTCGGGATAGGGCAGCCGGGCGGCATCGCCCTGGTGCAACCGGGCCCGCGATCCCAACTTGCGGTGCGCCTGGGCCAGCATCCGCGGCGACAGGTCGATGCCAAAGACTTCGCTGCCGGCCTGCTGGTAGTGCAGCAGGTTGGTGCCGGTGCCGCAGCCCACCTCCAGCACGCGCTGGCCCTGTCGCGGTGTCGCCAGCTTGAGGCCCATGTGGCGCAGCCCGGCATTGAAGGGCTCGGTGCAGATGTCGTAGACTTTGGCCAGTCGGCGATAAGGATCGTGGGTCAAAGCGCGTTCTCCGCAATTTCCGGTAGCATCCGCGACAAGGAATGAAATGTTTGCTTCACCAGCCTTCAACCGGCCAGGATTTCATCGACCAGTGCCCGCCACTCGTCTTCGAGAGATATATCCGGCCGTTGCCTGCCGGCACGGCGGTACCAGTAGTCCGCATTCCAGAGGACACCCTCCTCGCGGTGAAGGTAGGCATGCACCGCACTGCCCTGCACGGTGGGTATATTCTGGGCGATGGCATGGGCCCGGTCCCAGTCTCCTTTTTTATCCCACCACAGGGATTCCAGCGTTTCCGGAAGACCGGCGGGCGGATGGTCGTCCGCCGCCACGCTCCGATTAAATGTGTCCCGATCCATGTGAACTCCTTGTCGGTCGATATGGCAGGGTTTAGGGATTTACGGTTCGGGGTTATAGGTTCGGGGTTTTGGGTTCGGCAAAAGAGGTGTTCAGGTGTCAGTGTTCAGGTTTCAGTGTTGAGGTGTCAGGGTCACCCCCCGGGCTTTTCCTGACACCCGAAACCCGACACCTGAAACCCCAATCCAGTTCATATAACCCCGAACCTGGAACCTAGAACCTGGAACCTATCACCCCGACCCCTCTCAACCATCAATCCCGGCCCAGAATCATCCCCCGGCTCGCCGGGCCGCCGAAGGGCGCCAACCTTATCAGACCGGCCGTATCCGCCGCATCCTCCAGGGCAGCAAAGGCTGCGCGGGTGACATGCATTTTCGGCTCCACCACCATCAGGCGGCCATCGCTTTTCATCAGCGTGCGCACTTCCCGGAAGAACGCGGCAGGCCTCGGTGTTTCATGCACCATGTACCAGGCAAGGATAAAATCGGCGGCGACGTTCAGGCCGATGCGATCCGATGAACAGCGGTGGCAGCGGATGCGGTCGGCCAAATCGTGCCGCCCCGCTTTGCGGCGCACGCGGTCCAGCATCGGGGCCTGAAGGTCGACGGCCACCACGGTGCCTCGGGGGCCCACCAGCCGGGCCAGCGGAATGGTGAAAAATCCCGGCCCACACCCCAGGTCGATCACCGTATCGCCGAATTCAACAAACCCCTGCAGTATTTTCTGCGGCGGCTGAAGCCAGCGGCGCAGCACGTTGTCCAGTAGAAAAGCGCCCTGATGCGGGCAGACCCTTCCTCTGCCAGGGCCGGCGGAGCACATGATGCGCACTCTCCCTTTTTAGTGGATCGATGGCCCGTGACCGACGTGATGCCGGTGTCAGGGCAGCAGTCGCAATTCGGAGCGGGCATGCGCCTGGATCTGCTGATCGCTGAACCACCAGAAGCGTTTTTCACCCTTCATGAAAGCCTCGATCTGGTCGTCGGTGTGAGGATGAAAAGCCCGCCCGGTCACCCCCCCGCCCAACACGGCCAGTACTTTATCCGCATCGCCGAGATCGGCCACCATGCGCAAGGTGGCGGAAATGTGGACATCGAAAGGCGTTTCGAAATGGTAGATGCCGCGATGCAGGGTTTCCACCGACCCGGCGGCCGGATGGCGCCCGCCGCCCAGCAATCCCTTGCCGAAACCCTCACGCCTCACCGGGTTGACGAACTCGATCGCGTGGGCCCGCCCCCAGCGCCAGCTGCGGGAATCGTTGCCAAACCGATCGACCAGCATGGCGTAGGCATCCCGGCCGGCAAGACAGATCATATGCGCCAGTTGCTCTTCGACATCGGCGGTGCGGATGTCGTCGAACCAGGGAGAATGCTTGCTTTCGATCATCCGCTGAAAGCGCTCCTGCCAGAAATACCATACGTTGAGCATGGTACGCGCACCCTCGGGCCCCAGATCGTCCTCGAACACCCTCAGGGCCAGCCGGTTGTAGATGGCATGGAAAACGGTCGGCCCCACGAGGTCGGGATCGTCCCGGAAGTTCCAGCGCTCCAAAATGTCTCCCAATTCCCGGGTATCGTCGCAGGTCGTCAGAACGGATGCGAAAATGGGTGCCAGCTGCTGCGCCATGAGGTTCAGCGTGTCGCGTTGAAAGCCGTAATGGTCCTCCATACCGAGAAACCGTTCCGGCTGCATCAGGGCTTTCAAGCGCCGATAGCGGTAGGAGGATGAAAGATAGGAAGAGTAGTAGTAAGGGTAGTCGGCCGCAACCGTCTTTTGGTTGCAGGTGCCCAGCCAGCCTTTTTGGGGATTGACCGCTTGCGGCATTTGCGTAAAGGGAATCCACGCCGCCCAGTTGTCGGTGCCGTCCGTGACGACCAGCGGCACCGTGCCGTCTCCTTGGGACCGGACCGGAAGTCGGCCCGATACGATCCAGCCGATATTGCCGTCGCTGTCGGCGCACACGAAATTGAGAACAATCGCATACCAGTGGCGGATCGCTTCCTGGAAAGCCTGCACCGAGCGGGCCCGTATGGCGTCGAAAATGCGGAACTCGGGCTGCATCGCTTCGGCCGCCGCCCATCGCATCGAGACCACCTGCGCGCCGTCAAGGCCCTTGAATACGCCGGATACGACGGGCCCGCGGCGTGTGGTGCGGATCGTGAGTTTCTCTTCGGCCATCCCACCGGGGCTTCCCTCGTCGCGATAGCGGAGCGTTTCTTCGATGATAGTGAAGGGCAGCGCGTGCGCCCCTTCCAAATAACGGCCCTCGTCCGAGGGGTCGAGGGTTTCGATGTACAGATCCTGCACATCGCCATAGGCGTTGGACACGCCGGCGGCCAGGTGATCGCTTCGGAATATGGGCATGACCGGGATGCCTGGAATGTGCACGCCCACGAGCCTTAGCGTCGGTGTGATCAACCCGCAGGGATACCAGGGGCCGGGCAGGATTCGGCCGTCCAGATGCGGGTCGTTGGCCACCACCGGTTTGCCGCTGGCGGCGAATCGTGGTCCCGCAACCCAGTTGTTGCTGCCGATGGCAAGGGCCGTTTCCGCCAGATAGCCTTGGAGAAGCCGGTCGCTCGATGGGTCGATGCCGGCGGCATCCACCCCGGCGGATGGCTTGTCGGCGGGCGGCAGCGTTTCGTCCGGATTGATGTTCAGCGGGAAAAGGGTCTGCGCGCGGGGACGACCCAGTTTTTCGGTCAGCATCTGGGCGATGATTTCGGTCTTGATATTAGCGGAGGTGTTCCAGCTCATATAGTAGAGCACGGAAAAGGCGTCGCTGACCGTCCAGGGTTCCGGTTGCAGCCCGGAAAGTTTGAACTCGAGGTGATGGCTGTCCGCATACTCGCGAATGTAGGCGTTGACCCCCTCGACGTAGGCCGCGACGGGCCAGCGTGATTCATCTTCCAGCATGGCGGCGTGCCTGCCCGCCTGCCGATAGATGCCGATGGTACGCATGCGCCGGTCCAGCGGAAGGGCTTTGGCGCCGGCCAGCTCGCTGATGCGCCCGGCAGCCACCAGACGGGTGAGCTCCATCTGAAAGAGCCGGTCCTGGGCCGTGACAAACCCCAGGGCCAGAAAGGCATCCCTGAGATTGTCGGCATAGATGTAGGCCATCCCCTTTTCATCGCGCAGGACGCGGGCAGGCGCCTCCAGACCGGAAAGCGTCAGAGTGCCTGCGGTCTGGTAGTCATTGAGGGCGGCGCAGCCGGATGATAGCCATGCCGGCAGCAGGGCGGTCATCAGCAGCGTTCTGAATGCCGCGATTCCGCTCGGCGCATTGCGCCTCGCGACCCGCCGCGTGACTTTTCGCCGGCGGCTCGATACCGTCGATCGCAAATCCTTTGTGACAGGAAGCATTGGCCTTGGTCCTTCATTGCCGACGGCCGCAGGAAACCGTCGCGGGTGATGGATCAATAGGTTGAAACGCGATTGAGACGATGGGGGTTGACGCTGCCGCCCGGATGCCGAACCGGGTACCGGCGACGATAGAATTAGAATTCCGGAAAGTCAACCGGCCCGCGCCGGTGCGTTTCAGGAAACCGACGTGTCGGTCATACCGGCGGAAAGCGGTGCGGCGCGAACATCCGGCTTGGTCGTATTGCGGGAAACCGTATTGCCAAACGCGACAGAGCCGCTATTTTATAACTTGACCTACGCCGCCCGGTTCACCGCAGCCAAGCTGTTATTCTGCGGCGACGACGACCATGTGAAAAGGAGGAGATCCCATGACACTGAAAGCCAAGATCGACGCCCACAAGAAAGCCTTCCTCGCCAAAGCGCCACCCGAGGCCGTGGCCCTGATGCAGCGGGCCACCGATGATCTGCAGGCGTCAGGCATCCTTGCGCGGGCCGTGCAAGTCGGCGCGCTGGCCCCCGACTTTGAACTCGCCAACACCGAAGGCGCCAACGTCGCCCTGAGCGATTTCCTTGACCAGGGGCCGCTCGTGCTGTCATTTTATCGTGGCCGCTGGTGACCGTACTGCAATCTGGAGCTGGAAGCTCTGGGAGAAGCCAATTCCCGGTTCGAAGCGGCCGGTGCCCGTCTGGTGCTGATTTCACCGCAACTGGTGGAGCACAATCGTTTTGCCAAGGAGCATTTCAAACTGCCCTGCGACATTCTAAGCGACCCCGGCAACACCGTGGCCGCCCGTTACGGCCTGCGTTTCGTGATGCCCGACGACCTGAGGGCCGTCTACAGTCAATTCGGCATCGACGTTCCCAAACACAACGGCGACGACAGCTGGAGTCTGCCCATGCCCGCCCGGCTGGTGATCGACGCCGAAGGCACCGTCAGACACACGGCCATCAATGCCGACTACACGGTACGCCCGGAACCTGGGGAAACGCTGGCGGTCGTCCAAGCGCTGCAATAATGTTTGGGCCGGCCGCGTCCGTCCTTTGTTGTGCAAACCGATTGCGGCCTGCCGTAGAAACACGGAAATGCGAGGTCCGGCCTCGCCGGCCGGTTTGCTAATCATGGCCGGCAATCCGGTGCACCCCTCGCTGCCGCGATGGACCGGCGGCGGAGACAATTATGGAAAGGCAAATCGATGTACAGTTCGAAGGTCGTGCTGATCAGCTGGGCGGTGGTCATGGCTGCGGCCGCAATGGCGGCCCTGTTCAAAAGGAACATGAAGGCCCTGGGTTTTATCGCCGCCGGCGGCGCGATCGTTGCCGTCGGCGTGGGGATCGAAAGAGGCCTGGCCAGCGAGGTCGGCGCGGTCTTTCTTTCGCTCTGTCTGCTGGCCGGGGCCCTGGTCACCCTGCTGGGCATCATCCGCATCTTTCCCCGTTAACCGGCTGCTGAAAGGCCGCCTGACCATTGCTTCATGCTTGTCGCTCTGATCATCATCGCCATCGTCATCCTCTACGGACCGCATCTCTGGGCCCGCTATGTGATTCAGCGCTACAACCGGGATGAATATTTTTCCGGCAACGGTTTCGACCTGGCCCGTCTTCTTCTACAAAGGGAAAACCTGGACGCGGTAGGGGTCGAAACCACCCCCCTGGGGGATCATTACGACCCGGAGAAGAAAACGGTGGGGCTCACCACGGCCACCTGCGGCCGCAAGACGCTGACAGCCGTGGTGGTGGCGGCCCACGAGGTCGGACATGCCCTCCAGGACCATGAAAAATACCCTCCGCTGGCGGTTCGCACCCGGCTCATCCGCACCGCATCCCGCCTGGAGCGCATCGGCGCCGGCATCATGATGGTGGTTCCGGTGCTGGCGGTGGTGACTCGCCTGCCGGCCGCCAGCGCGCTCATGTTTCTGGGGGGCCTCACGACACTCGGCATGCCCATCGTGGTCCATATGCTGACGCTGCCGACCGAGTTCAACGCCAGCTTCAAGCGGGCCCTGCCCCTTTTGGTTGAAGGCGCCTACATCCCGCCCGAAGACATCCCCGCCGCCCGCCGCATCCTGTTGGCCTGTGCCCTGACCTACGTGGCCAATGCCATGGTGGGGCTTCTGAATGTCTGGCGGTGGATCCGCGTGCTCCGGCGTTAGGTGGTGGGTTCCCCGTTCCGGGTTCGAGGTTCAAGGTTGATAAGGATTCAACCTGATAGTTAGTTTCATCCCCGCCCCCGCTTCTGAAAACCTTCCAGGACGACCTGTTGCCAGGCCGCGTTGTAGCCGTCGGCCGCCGGGCGCCCGGCCGCCTTGATGGCGTGGGCAAAATGAATCCGCACGAAATCCCGGAACCGCTTCTCGACCCTCGCCCGGATGGCCGAGGGCAGGCGGGTGTAGATTCCGTCGTCGACTTCGTTAAAGTCGAAAAAAATCGCGAGCTGGTTGATGATGCTGGTGCGCGTGGTCTCGGGCGCCTCCTGCGCCTGTACCGCCGCCACACAGCGTCTGACGACATCCACCAGCGCCAGACGCACGGCCCGCCTGATTTCCGCCTGACGTGCTTCGGACCAGAAGATACGGTTGCGGTCCATGCTCAGTTCGCATTTATCGGCCCCTTCCAGGTTGACGCGGCCGATCACATGCTGCCGGGCGCCCTCGGGCAGAAGGGTTTCCACCTGGGTCACGAAGATGCCGTCCTGAAAAATGGATACGCCCCCGTGGGCCGGCTCGAGGCCCTGGATGTAGCTGGTCTGCTTTTTGGCCTGGAGGAGGAGGTAGCCTTCCGAAGCAGGCAGATCCAGGGCCGCCACGAAGGCGGTACCGCGCTTCCCGTCCTCCGGGTAGGCCAGTTCCTCCATGCCGATCGCGGTCGTCCGGCCGTTTTCGTCCACCAGCTGAACCGGCACCTTGAGAAAACGGATATTGGTCTTGAGGTAGCCGATGTACTCCAGACTGCGGCAATACTGGGCCCTTGAAGGTTTGAGGTGCAGGCGGACCTCGGTTCCCACAGGCGTGTCCCCATCCAGCGGTCGGATGTCGAAATAGTCTTTCAGGTCGCTGATGGTGACCTGCAATCCGGTCGCCCCGGCCCTGCGGGTGCGGATGATGATTTTCTCCGCCACGAGAAAACTGGAGAGAAAACCGATACCGAACTGGCTGATGAAACTCAAGCCGATGCCCCGGTCGCGATTGATTCGGCGGATGCGCCCCGATTGGTAGAAGGAGATGCCGATCTGCAGAAAATATTTCTCGATCCACTGCCGGTCCATCCCGATGCCGTTGTCGGCCACGGAAACGATGCGGATGTCGTCCTGGAAGCGGATCGTGATGGCCGGGCGGTAATCCTTTTCCACCAGCCGGCGCAGGTGGCAGGCGTCGATGGCGTTCTGCAGGAGTTCCCGCAGAAACGCACGTCGGTCCGCGTACAGGCGGTTGCCGGTGAAAAGCTGCAAAGCGGCCGAGGAATCCACCGAAAATTTGAGATCCACGGGTGCATAGCCCATGGGCTCGATTTCAAAACGGCATTCAGAATACAGGAACCGGGGGCTGGCAAGGCGGTTGAGGCGGCCAAGCAGACGTTGCACCCGGGTTTCGTAAGCTTTGAGGGCCCGGTGGACCTCCGCGTGGTTGCATCGGATCGTCAGCTGGATGGTTCCCGGAACGAAGCGGTGGGGGCCGATCGCGACAGCGTCGAAGCATGCGACCATCCGTTCCCGGCTCAATGCAACGCCGTCCGGCAGACAGCGCTGGATTTCCCACCGGGCGCTGTCGCCCGATAAATCGAGGGCCCGGGCCAGGCGCAGGCCGGCCGCCAGCAGCGACCGGTTGACCGCGGCATCGACCGCGTTACCTTCTTCCGCCAGTGGGCCATCGGCGGGCCATCCGTCGCCGACGGCCTCACCGCAGATGGCCGCCAGTTCATCGGCCTCCCCGGCATCACACAACCCAAGGTCCCTCCAGTGACTGCGAATAAGCGTCCCGATGCCGTTTTCCAAGGCCCGTCCGTCAGAATGGTACGGTGCCGAGGACGTCTCCGCTTCAATTGCAAAGACATTCCGGGGCGCTGCCAGGGTCGAGATATAGGCGGCGGCGAAAAGATAAAAAAGGTTCTGCGGGTTCAGGGTCAAAGCCTGCTGCTGCTCGCCGTCCAGGACCCAGTCCTCGAGAGCGGCCAGCTGCCGCTCGCGTCTTTGAATCCTGGCATCCAGGGCCCGGCCGGTCTCGCGGCCGAGCGCCGGTCCGATACGGGCGACCGATTGTTTGATCGCATCGATCCGGCGCTGGCGTTCTTCGGAAAGCTGTTCGCGCAAAGAAATCATCGGGGTGACTCCCGTGGGTTGGTCCGGCGGCATGCGGTCTGACAGGACGGTGGTGCAAATGCCTGGCGCCGGTGGATCGTGCTTGAAAAACCATGAATGTTAAAATGGCGCCCCATTCCGCCGGCGTCAAATCATACCGGCCAATCGACGATCGTCCGCCCACGAAGGTTTTCAATTGACTTAACCCAAGGTTTTATGATTCCGGATGGGGTATCGGAAACAGGCGGACGGGAAGCCTGCGTGTCGCGGCGGCGGCCCCAGACTTGGAACCGGCCGGGCGGCCGCAAACCCGACAACGCACGGACAACGGAGGTGCCATGCCGACCATTGAAGAACTCCACCACCGCCGGCGTGTGCTGGAAGCCGAGATCGCCGAGGCGAAGCGTCGGCTGCCGGCCCACTCCGTCAAACCGCCGGTCATGAAACTGCTCCTGGACCTGGAGGACGCGTACGACGAAGTTCTCAGCGCCATCGCGGACCTGAAACGAACGGATGCGCCCTGAACCAAACTGCGATCGCCTGTTGGTCGGCAGGGGAACGGTTCCGCCGATGCTCGATCATCACCACCGGAGGTTGCACCATGCCAGACAAAGCCGCTGTTTTCGAGGAGACCTATCGCCACTATCTGACCCGGATCGCGGATCTCGACCTGACCGCCCGGGCGGCCATGCTCGGGGCCGACAGCGATGCGGATGATCTCATCATCCGCCTCTATGGCACACCCTACCGCCTGAGCCGCCGGGGTGTCTTCAGGCCGTCGGGCGAACCGGTCAACTATGCGGTCTGCGTGGTATTGTGCTGCTACGTATTGCAATGCCCCGATTCGACCCCGCGGACCGGCGACTGGGTGACCTATCGCGAATTCAAGGATGCCGGCCCGCTCGTGGGCTATTTCACCGCCAACACGAATAAGGTCATCGAAACCGCCTTTGCCGGCAACCTGCCGGGTCTCGAAAAGGCCTCGCGCGGCCTGCACGGCCGCCCTTTCGACGACGGCGCGGGCCACGACCTTTCCATGATCTTCGACTTCCTGCCCCGCATTCCGGTGCTCTTGCGTTTCAACGACCGGGACGACGAATTCCCGGCCCAGTGCAGCATTCTCTTCCGCCGCTCCGCCGAGGCCTACCTCGACATGGAGTGTGCGGCTATCGGGGGGACGTTTTTAGCCGGCCACCTGACGGCTTCGTAAGGCGTCCGCTGGCGGCGTTATGCTTCAGCCCTCGGCACTGCGGCGTACTGATGTACGCCTCGTTCCTCGAACTTCGCAGGCCTTGCCAGCGAACGCCTTACGAAGCCGTCGATCCACCACCTCACCACAATCGACGCAAGACGCGCCCGACTTACCACGGCGGCGTTATGCTTCAGCCCTCGTCACTGCGGCGTACTGATGGGCGCCTCGGGTCGTCACGCCGTCCGGGTACCCCCATCTCGATTTTGAGCTCCGCTCTTCTATCCGCGGTTAAAAATAGCGACGCGCGCCTTCGTACCGCGTGCGAAAATAGCGGTTGTTCAGCGCGGCCGTGCGGATCGTCTTGCCGCGGCCGGGGGCGTGGATGAAATTCCCCCCGCCGGTGTAGATGCCCACGTGCGACACGCGTCCCCTGCGGCCGGTGGCGAAGAAGACGAGATCCCCAGGCCGGACGTCGCTCCTGGCCACCGGTGTGCCCGTCTGGTGCTGGGCGGCGGCACTGCGCGGCAGCTCAAGACCGTTTAGCCGGTAGACCGTCATGGTCAGGCCGCTGCAGTCGAAACCGCTGCGCGCCGAAGTCCCTCCCCAGCGGTAGGGGCTGCCGACAAACCGCCGGGCCGTCCGGACCAGATCATCCTCGAGCGCTTCACGACGAAGGTCGCCGCGGCCGGGGCGAACGATGTAGAAGTCCTCGATCAGCCCGCGGGCCTGAAGTCTCAGGGCGCGGCGTCGCGCATCCGCCTTGGTACCGAAACGCTCGAAACGAACCTTGCTCAGGCCGTCCCGGTCGATGAAATGGTAGGCGTCCAGCCCGTCCGCCGTCAACTGCTCGGCGTAGCGGGCCGCGCGCTCGACCGTTGAAAACGCGCCCACCTGAATGGTGTAGGGGATGGCGGGCAGCGACGACGGCGCCGGACGGGGCCGATCGCCGGCGCATGCGGCGAGAATCACAGCCAGTAAGCATACGAGGGACCATCCCCCCCTTGGTCTCTTTGCCTGCATGAACCGTTCTCCATTGCGCCTGCATTCGAAACCCGTCGTTGACAAGGACGCCCATCTTATCTAATAAATCAGAAGAAGCCAATCGGCCGCGGTCCGGCGGCATTGGGCGGCTCCCCATTTATCCCCGACAAGATTGATTCCCGATCACACCCGGCTTACCCGGGGGCCACTCGGCCGTCGACATGGATCAGCACCGGTCTGGCGGTACGCAGTTCCCGTTCCACCAACGTCAACCCCCAGCAATTTGCGCTTTGCGGCAGGAAGGGAGGACCATGTGAAAACGACGGTCATGGAATTGCTCCGCCAGATGGTGGCGGACCGGGGAGAGCACCCGGCCCTGAAACACAAACGCGACGGTCGCTGGGAAACCCTGACCTGGAAGGACTATGAAACGCAGATCCGATTAGTGGCCAAAGCCTTTATCGCCCTGGGGCTCGAACCGGGGAAAGCCGTGAGCATCCTTGGAAACAACTGTCCCCAGTGGTTCATCAGCGATCTCGCCGCCATCTATGCCGGGGCCATCCCCGGCGGGATCTACACCACCAGTTCGTCGGAGCAGTGCCACTATATCGCCGAACACAGCGAGGCCAACATCGTCGTGGTGGAAGACGCCGGCCAACTCGCCAAGTTCGCCACGTTGTGGGACCGCCTGCCGGATCTCAAGGCCATCGTCATGATGAACGGCGCGGATGCGGACGCGCGCGTCCATGCCTGGGAGGACCTGCCCGGCCTGGCTGCCGGAGTGACAGACGCCGCCCTGGAAGAACGCATTCAAAACCAGCGACCGGACGACTGCTGCACCCTGATCTACACCTCCGGCACCACCGGCAACCCCAAGGGGGTGATGATCACCCATCACAACATCGTCTGGACGGCCCGTACCATCGCCGAGATCTGCCAAGGCAATGATCAGGACCAGCTTATCAGCTACCTGCCCCTGAGCCACATCGCCGAGCAGATGGTGAGCCTGATGGTGCCCATGGCCATCGGCGCCACCTCCTGGTTCGCGGAGAGCCTCGACCAGCTGGGCGACAACCTGCGCGAGGTGCAGCCCACCATTTTCGTGGGCGTGCCGCGCGTCTGGGAAAAGATCCAGGCCAAGATGGTGGAAGCCGGGGCCCGCAATCCCCCCCTCAAGAAGAAGATTGCCGCCTGGGCGCGCAAACAGGGAATTGCTGGCGCCCGCGCGCTCGAAGCCGGCAGGCCCAAGCCCGCACTCTACCCCTTGGCGGACAAGCTCGTTTTTTCCAAAGTCCGCGAACGCCTGGGGTTTGAGCGCTGCCGCCTGTTCTTCTCGACGGCGGCGCCGATCGCCGTGGACACCCTGGAGTTTTTCATGAGCCTGGGCGTCCCGATTACCGAAGTCTACGGGATGAGCGAGTGTACTGGCCCCCACACCGTGTCGCTGCCCGAACCCCATCGCTTCCGCATCGGATGGGCCGGGCCTCCCATGCCCGGCACCGAACTGGCCCTGGGCGAGTTCGACGAGATCCTGATGCGCGGGCCGCACGTCTTCAAGGGCTACTACAAGAACGAGACGGCCACGCGCGCGACCATCGACGCCGAGGGCTGGCTGCACTCCGGCGACGTGGGTGAGATCGACGCCGCCGGTCTCCTGAAGGTCACCGACCGGATGAAGGAGCTGATCATCACGGCCGGCGGGGAGAACATCCCGCCCCAGGTCCTGGAGGGCAAGATGAAGGCGATTCCGGTGGTCAACCAGGTGGTCGTCGTCGGCGATCGGCGCAAATACATCGCCGCCCTGCTGACCCTCGATCCGGCCAAGATCCCGTTGTTCGCCGAAGAGGCCGGCAGCCGGGCCGGAGACGCCGCCGCCGCAGCCGAATGTGGGGCCTTCAGGGGTCTCCTCCAGCGCCAGGTGGATGCCGTCAACGCCACCCTGCCGCGCTCCTGGACCATCAAGAAATTCGTGATTCTGCCGGAGGAACTGTCCGTCGCCAAAGACGAGCTGACCCCGACCATGAAGCTCAAGCGGCGGATCATCATGGGCAACTACGCCGCGGAGATCGAAGGCATGTATGCGGATTGAAGGTTAGCCTAAATGGCGTGGGACTAGTCATCACCCAAACGGGAAGAAAATACATCGATGGCTGCTGTCTGTGATACCCTTTGTCCCGCGCCGAGCATCGATGTATCGAACGGATTAGGCTCGCGGACCTGTTTGAGCGAAGCGAGTTTCCGCGAGACCCGTTCGATACGTCGACGCGCAGGAGCAAGCGGGACACGGGCGTCTTCTTTTGGTTCGTTTTCTTCCACGTGGAAGAAAATGAACATTCATCTTTTTTCCCCCGGCATTAGAAACTTTTTCAGGCTCAGCTTAAAAAGTGTTAGACGGATACGGATTAATCCGGTTTGAAGGCCGGTTTGATATCCAGGATGGGGGTCCCGTCGAACATGTCCAGCCCCCGCACCCGCAGCCGGCAGCCCTCCTTCGCCAGCACTTCGACGACGGACAACCCGATGGGGTTGGGGCGCCGGGGCGAGCAGATGCTGAAGACGCCCTTGATCGCCTTGCTGTGACGGGTCTCCTGGGTGAGTTGGTCTCCTGAAAAGGGCGGACTGCGGTCGAACAGGAAGATCACCATGATTTTCTGGCCGGCGGCGATATCCGCCAGGCCGGCCGCAAGGTCCGGCCGGATGTCGAGATCGCCTTCCAGATCGGACACGGACCAGTGGCGGGGAATGTCCGCCGCGTCGTGCCGGACCCGGCCGATTGCGTTCAAAACGATGTCCAGGGAATGGTCGCGGTTGCTCATCGGGAATCGTCTCCTGACCGTTGCCGACGACTTGGGTTTGAACCTCAAGCCTGCGCCTCAGTACCTCTCGCCCGGCGTGAGGCGATTCACTCGATCTGCAGCACGTATCCCAGCCAGGTGCTGCTCCCCCCGACGGCCGACGGCCCGCGGCGAAAATGGACGACCGCCAGTCCCAGGTCCTCAAAAAGACGGCGCAGGGTCGCGTCCGGCCAGAGGTAGAAAACGCGGCCGTGCTTGTCGGCATGCCGGCCGCGGCCCTCTTTCAGGGAGACATACACCTGGCCGCTATGGCCGCTATTGTCCGGTGCGCATCCCGGGGCCGCCAGCGGAGCCTGGGCGCGCGGTGTAACGGCCGGCAGGATTCGGCCGAGCACGGCCGCCAAATCCGTGTGCGGGACATGCACGAGGGCGCCCGCCATGAGCAGGGCGTCCACGGCCAGCGAAGCAAAATCAAACCGCGTGAAATCGTCGCTGATGACCTTGCAGCCGGTCTTTTGCCGCGCCAGGTCGGCCAGGCCCGGAGAGCGCTCGAAACCGATCGCCGTGAATCCCCGGCGCACAAGCCAGGCGAGATCGCGTCCCGACCCGCAGCCGACATCCAGCACCCGGCAGCCGGGCCGCAACCGCCGGGCGAAAGGCCCCAGGAAGGGCGTCGGATCGATATTGAACGTCTCCGCGTGATAGGCCTTGTAATGGGTGGCGTAGTAATCGGCCGCCGGGTCCGCGGCAGCGCCAGCTTCAAGGGCCGGCCGTCCCCGGCCCGGGTGCCTACCAGTTCTCACACAGGAGCTCGAAATAGCCCCGGGGTTTGACGCAGGCCGGGCATTTGTCCGGGGCGCTATCGCCGGTGTGCACATAACCGCAGTTGCGGCAGCGCCACATGTTTTCTTCCGGGCGTGCAAAGGCCCTTGCGCCCAGCAGGTTGGCGGCCAGCTCGCGGTAACGCTTTTCGTGCTGGCGCTCCGAAACGGCGATGGCCGCCCATGTGTCGGCCGCCCGCTGGAAGCCCTCTTCTTCGGCGATCCGGGCAAATTGCGGGTACATCTCGGTGTGCTCGTAGCGCTCCCCGTCGGCGGCGGCCACCAGATTGGCATGGGTGTCCCGGACCACGCCGGCCGGAAACCGCCAGCTTACCTCCAGTTCGCCGCCGTTGAAGAATTTGAAGAAGCGCAGGGCGTGTTCGCATTCGTGTCCGGCGGTTTCCTCGAAGATATCGGCAATCTGGATCAGCCCCTCCTCACGGGCCTGACGGGCGAAGTAGGTGTAGCGGTTGCGCGCCTGGGATTCGCCCGCAAAGGCGGTTAGCAGGTTCCGTGCCGTGCGGCTTTCTCTGAACTTGCCCATAACGATGTCTCCCGAACCTTTTTACTCCTCGATGATAATGGCATCCGCACCGCACTCCTCAGCGGCCTGGCGAACGACGGCTTCATACTGTTCGGGGATTTCGTCGAACTTGACGATGGAAAGCAACTGGTCCTCGTCGTACTCGAAAACTTCAGGGCAAAGGTTGTTGCAGTTGCGATCGCCCATGCATTGTTCGGTGATTTTGACTTTCATGCGAATCTCCTTTCCATTTTGAGGTCTCGGTAAAACCGTGCCCGCCGCGGAATGCCATCCGGCAAGCGGCGATTGAAGAGCAGGCTGGCAGCGAACGCGCCAGATGACGTGAACGCCCTGATATCTTGCAGAAATCCAGCGCACTGTCAATGGTTGGGCTCGGGGGCCTCGACCCCGGGGCGGCCGTCAGCGGCGCTGGGAACGCTGCGGCGCCCGGGACACATGGCCGATGGCAATTCGGCACCCAGGGGCGAATTTGGCCTCATGTGGATAATTTGGTTGCATATTTCGGAAATATCGCTATATTGCAGCCAATCAATAAAGGCCTGTTCAAATCGGCAGGCCGGTTTCGTTCTGAAGGACAGTTCCATTTGTAAAAGTGGCATCCTGCAGGCGGGAACCATGAGAACTAATCAGGAAGGAGGATGTCATCATGGCAAATGGAATCGTTAAATGGTTCAACAGCAGCAAAGGCTACGGTTTTATCGAGCAGGAAGACGGACCGGATGTCTTCGTCCATCACACGGCGATCAACTCCACCGGTTTCCGGACCCTCAACGAAGGCGATCGTGTAACCTTTGACGTCGAGCAGGGCCAGAAAGGCCCGGCCGCCGCCAACGTCACCGTCGTCTAAAGCATTCTTTCACCAACAAAGGGGTCGGCTTTTACAGGCCGGCCCTTTTTTTTTGCTCCCCACAACCGCTCCTGAACCGTCACCCCTCCTCCGGCGAAGGGATATGGTCCATGCAGGGCACGTCCGCCTGGCACAGCCCGCAGGCGTAGGTGTCGATCCCGTAGCGCTTCTGCATCACGCGATTCATCCCGAACTCGGTGTATTGCATGCATTTCTGCTTGTCGTGGCCGTCCGCGCTCAGCGCCCCCACCGGGCAGCGCGGGATGCAACGCCCGCAGCTGCCTTGACTGAAGAAAAGACAATAGGCCCGGTGGTCGCCATAGGGTCGCGGCGTGGGGGTCAGGTTCAGCTTGGCCACCACCGACCCCACGCGCACGGCCTTGCCGACCGGGGTGATGAGCCCGTCGCAAAGACCGAACGTACCCAGGCCGGCGGCGTAGGCGGCATGCCGCTCCGACCAGTTGGAACAGGGTGCATAGGGGCCTTCGGACATCCGTTTCCAGCAGGGCGCCAGCATGGGGGCCACGGCCGGAACATCGGCCGCGGCAAGGACGTTCACCACGTGCCGGCGAAGGTCTTCGTTGAATGCTTCGCCCAGCTGCCGGGTGCGCGCCCAGCGCTCCGAGGGGCGCTTGCGGCTTCGGGCCTGCTCGGCCCGGGTCGCGGCCGAGGCCGGCAGAATCCAGCTGACGACCGTCAGCGCATCGGGCGCGGTCACGGCATCGTCCGGGAAACATTGCCGGTAGATATCGACCGGTTTGAGGTAGAATGCGCCGATATGGGCGACATAGGCCTCGAAGAGCGGGTCGTCGCCGGCGGCATAGCCGACCAGGGGCCGGTCCCAGATTTTCTCCGGCGCGGACAGCCCCAGATCGTTGGCCGCCGAGAAGGCCACGAAATCCTCGATCAGCGTGCGGATGGCTTCTTCGGGCTGGGCCCGGATTTGATCGGGTCTCATCGGGATATCCTCCGCAGTGGAAGGGGCTTGGGTTGCAGCTGTCGGGCGTCGGGGCCTAAAAACAGGTTTCGGGTTCGGGGTTCTAGGTTCGGGGTTCTAGTTTCTGGGACCAGGGTTCAGGCTTTATAAGCCAGGAGCCAGAATTCAGAAGTTCTGACCCCTGAACACGGACACCTGAGAGAGGTTCCCCGTTTCGGATTCGAGGTTCCAATGCTATCTGATGTTTACCAGACCAAAACGCCGAACCCCGAACCTCCCAACCCTGAAACCTGAACACGGACACCCGCATTCCTGCCAAATCAGGTCAGCAGAGACTAACCTTCCCCCCCGGATGCCCTCCCCGCTTTCAGCCGTTCGAGGTATTTCATCACCATGACGCCCGGGAAGGCAAATTGAAAGAATACAAAGGCGATAAAAACGCCGAAGAAGGCCTTGAGCGCCGAGGGCGGCGGTGCTTCGCCCCCACCGCCCGGGTCCATCTGGCCGCCGGGCATGAAAACCATCCAGTAGATGACGCCGGCCATCACTCCCAGGAGCAGGACGATCCCCAACTGTCCCAGCCAGGTCCCGGAGATGCTGCGGCGCGCCAGAGCCTGTGCCGAAAAGAGGAAAGCCCCGCCGGCGGCGGCCAGAATACCCAGCCCCAGATTCCAGAACATGGGCAGCGCGGCCGCATCCGCAAACAGGCCGAAACCGAAATTCCAGACGGCCGCCGCCAGGCAACCGTAGCCGGCATAGCGCATCCATTTCTCGGCACGCTCGAACTGCGGATCAGGGTTTTTAAGCTCCTTGAAGAAGGCGCGCACGCTCATAGGGGATCACTCCTCGCTGTCGATGGTGGGATTGGTTGCCGCAAGCGCCTTTTGTGGCACGCCCGGCGTCCCAAGTCAACACGGCCGGGCCCCGGTCGGCGACCGTTGGCACGCATTGAGGGGCGGCCGACAAAGGGCATGGTTGCAGCAAAAGCGGGATTCAGAATCGGGCCCGTCAAGCCGGGGTGGGTTCCCTGCGTCTCCGGCGAACCGGGATTCAGGCTAGCGCCACCGGATGACGGGAGGACGCCGCGCGGCCAGGCGCTGGTAGCGGTAGCGGGCATAACCCGCCATCATGCTCCCCAGGGGCGTTTCATCCGGGGGCAGGTCCAGCGCCTCCCGGAGAGGCGGCCACAGTCCGGCGGCCATGTTGAAATAGCCGGCCCAGCAGGTTCCCACCCCCATGGCATGGGCGGCCAGCTCCAGATAAGTCAAGGCGATCGTGGCGGCGGCCGGGCCGGTGCGGTCCGCCTTGTGGGCCGAGGCCACAATCAGGTGGGGTGCCTGGCGGCAGATGCGATCGGCGCCTTCGGTCCAGGCCTTCACGACAAGGTCCATGTGCAGGGCGGCGGCCAGGGGATTTTTTTCGTCGATGAGGTGCTGCATCCAGTCGGCAACCAGACCGGCCATCCGCTGCACGTCACCGGCATCCTGGACGACCGTCCAGCGTACGGGCTGGCCGTTGTGGCCCGACGGGGCGTGCCGGGCCAGATCGATCAGCGCCGTCAGGGTTTCGCGCGGTAAGGGCTCGGACTTGTAGTTGCGGATGGAACGCCGGGAACGCATGAAATGCATCACCTGCTCCGCGGTCGGCATGCCGGCGCGGTCGACCACCGGAAAGTCCTCGAACGGCATGTCGTCGTGCCCAAGGGCCCCGTGGGGACAGACCGCCACACAGTGGCCGCAGCGGATGCAGAAAGCCTCGCCGCCCGGCACCAGGGCCGGGTATTCGTCACCGCTCGCCGGGGTGATGATCTGTACGGGGCAGACTGCGCTGCAGATGCCATCCTGCCGGCAGGCTTCGCGATCGATCGTCAAGCGCACCATAGATGTCTTCCCCTCTTCGTCTTCCGCAATCGTGATTGCCCTTAAGTTACTTCAAATCGTTCTGGGCCTGGGCCACCGTGATGGCGATCAGGTTGACCACGTTCTCCATGTCGGTGTTGCGCGGCAGAACGTTAAAGGGCCGGGAGATCCCCATCAAGAGCGGCCCCACCACCTTGGCGCTTCCCAGCCGTTCGAGCAGTTTGTAGGCGATGTTGCCCGAATCCAGATCCGGGAAGACCAGCACGTTGGCGGCCTGCCCCAGCCGGTTGAAGGGAAACTCCCCGTCGAGAATATCGTCCACCACGGCGGTGTCGGCCTGCATCTCGCCGTCCACCACCAGATCGGGCGCCTTGCGGCGGGCCAGTTCGGCCGCGCGGGCCATCTTGGCGGTCTGGCGGTTGCGCACGCTGCCGAAGTTGGAATAGGAGAGCAGGGCCACCCGGGGCGTCATGTCGAAGAAAGCGGCCATGGCGGCCGCCTGAACGGCGATTTCCGCCAGGGCTTCGGCGTCGGGGTCGACGTTGACCGTCGTGTCGGCAAACAGCAGGGTCTGCTGGCGGAGGATGACCATGGTCAGCCCCGCCACGCGTTCGACCCCTTCCCGCAGCGGGATCACCTGGAGTACCGGACGAATGGCGTTGGGGTAAGACTGGCGGATCCCGTGGACCTGGCCGTCCACCAGCCCTGTGTGAACCATCATGGCGCCGAATACATAGGGGTTTCGTATCTGGCTGCGGGTTTCGGTGCGCGACCAGCCCTTGCGCTGCCGCAGAGTGTGCAGCCGGGCCGTGAGGTCGTCGATATGGGGATTGTCGCGATGATCCAGAAGTTCGATGCCCTCCAGCGGGATTTTGAGATCCGCCGCCGCGTTTCGAATCTTCTCCGGCCGCCCCAGCAGGATGGGAATGGCCATCCCCTCCTTGAGCGCGTGGTAGGCCGCCCGGATGATGACGGGGTGGTCGCCTTCGGGAAGGACCACCCGACGGGGATTCTGCTGGGCGCGGATGATGACCTTGCGCATGATCTCGCGCTCCGGCCCCAGGCTGGCCTCGAGCCGCCGGACGTAGACCGGTGCCGGGGGCGGGGCCTGGCGGGCCGCCCCGGAGCGCACCGCCGCCTCGGCCACGGCCGGTACCACCTTGAGCAGCACGCGGGTGTCCAGGGGCTTGGGGATGATGTAGTCCGGACCGAAAGTAATAGGCCGCCCCCCATAGGCGCGAATCACCGCGTCGGGCACGTCCTCGCGGGCCAGTTCGGCCAGGGCGCGCACGGCCGCCACCTTCATGTCTTCATTGATCTCGGTGGCGCGTACATCCAGGGCCCCGCGGAAGATAAAGGGAAACCCCAGCACATTGTTGACCTGGTTGGGGAAATCCGAGCGTCCGGTGGCCACGATGGCATCCGGCCGGGCGGCCTTGGCCGCATGGTAGTCGATCTCCGGGTCCGGATTGGCCAGCGCGAAGATGATGGGCCGCGGTGCCATGCGTGCCAGCAGCTCGGGGGTGAAAGCCCCTTGGACGGACAGCCCCACCAGCATGTCGGCCCCGTCGACGGCATCCTCCAGGGTGCGGGCGGCGGTATCACTGGCCAGTGCGGCCTTGTAAGGGTTCATCCCCTGCTCGCGGCCGCGATGGATCACCCCCCGGGAATCCGTCATGACGATGTTGGTCGCCGGTACGCCCAGCTGGATGTAGAGGCGCGCGCAGGCGACCCCGGCCGCCCCGGCCCCGTTGATCACCACACGCAGGTCGGCCACGCGCTTGTCCAGCAGCTCGGCCGCGTTGAGCAGCGCGGCCCCGGAAATGATGGCCGTGCCGTGCTGGTCGTCGTGGAAGACCGGAATCTTCATCTGCGCGCGAAGCTGTTCCTCGATGTAGAAGCAGTCCGGCGCGCGTATGTCTTCCAGATTGATCCCGCCGAAGGTGGGTTCCAGGCGTTTGACCGTGCGGATGAATTCGTCCGGGTCGGTGGTGTCCACCTCGATATCGAAGACGTCGATATTGGCGAAACGCTTGAAGAGCACGGCTTTGCCCTCCATGACCGGCTTGCCGGCCAGCGGGCCGATGGCACCCAGCCCCAGCACGGCCGTTCCGTTGGAGATGACGGCGATCAGGTTCCCCCGGCTGGTGTAGTCGAACGAACGGTCGGGTGCCGCCTTGATCTCAAGGCAGGGGACGGCCACGCCGGGGGTGTAAGCCAGGCTGAGGTCGGTCTGGCTGAAGGACGGTTTGGTGGGAACGACTTCGATCTTGCCCGGGCGGGGCTCCCGGTGATAGCGCAGGGCATCTTCGTCGTATCGCATGCCGCGTTCCTTTCGCTGGAAGGGGGGTCGGTTTCGAAATGCCTTGGGAATGGGCAACTATGCGACCATAATTACCAAAAGGCAAGCACCGCCGGGCACACCGGCGCAGTTCATCGGGGTCGGGATCGCGATCGGGATCGGTATCGATGGGCGGCCACCACCTTTTCGAAACCCGATGCCGATACCGACCCCGACCGTGAAATGAAACTCGGAATGTTCCAGTGATCAGACCGGCACAAGCGGGCGGCACCAGAAGCTCGAAATCAAGGCTTGCGAGGTCCGAGGCGTGAGGCGTACATCAGTACGCCGCAGCAACGAGGGCCGAAGCGTAACGCAGATTTCGAGCTTCTGGTGCCGCCCGCTCTACTTGCGGTTGCGCCGCCGGTGCCGCTCACTGGCCGAAAGCACCGCCTTGCGCAGGCGGATCGAACGCGGGGTGACTTCCACCATCTCGTCTTCGCGGATGAAGTGCAGCGCCCGCTCCAGGGTCATGGGCTTGACCGGGGAGAGGATCACGTTCTCGTCCCGGCCGGCGGCGCGCATGTTGGTGAGCTTCTTCTCCTTGCAGGGGTTGGGGTTGATGTCCGTGGCCCGGTTGTGCTCTCCGAAAATCAGCCCCTCGTAGACCGGGTCTCCCGGCGCGATGAAGAGCTGGCCGCGGGGCTCGAGATTGAAGAGCGCGTAGGCCACGGCCGTGCCGGCGCGGTCGGAGACGATCGAGCCCGTGTAGCGGCTGGGAAAATCCCCGCGATAGGCATCGTAGCCCGCGAAATAGGAGTTCATGATGCCCGTCCCCTTGGTATCGGTCAGGAATTCGTCGCGGTAGCCGATCAGCGCCCGGGAAGGAATGCTGAAGACCATGCGCACCCGGCCGCTGCCGTGGTTGACCATGCTGGTCATCTGCCCCCGCCGGGCGGAAAGCTTCTCGGTGACGATCCCCATAAAGTTCTCGCCGCAGTCGATGAAGAGCTTTTCCATGGGTTCGCACTTTTCGCCGTCGCGGTACTTGAAAATCACCTCGGGGCGCCCCACGCCGAGTTCGAACCCCTCCCGGCGCATGGTCTCGATCAGGATCGCCATCTGGAATTCGCCCCGGCCCTTGACCAGGAAGACCTCGCGGTCGTCGGTGTCCTCCACCTGGATGGCCACGTTGCTCAGGGTCTCGCGGTGCAGACGCTCGCGGATACGGCTGGACTGAACGTATTTCCCCTCCCGGCCGGCCAGGGGTGAGGTGTTGATGGTGAAGCGCATGGCCACGGTGGGCTCGTCCACCCGGATGCGCGTGAGCGCCCGGGGCAGCTCACGCGTGCCGATGGTATCCCCGATCTCGACGTTCTCGATGCCCGAAAGCACGATGATGTCCCCCGGCGCGGCCGCCTCGACCTCCTTGAGTCCCAGCCCTTCGTAGACCTGCAGCCGGGACACCTTGAGCGGGTGCTGAACGTCGTTCGCCCCCAGGCACACGAGGTTGTCCTTGTGGCGGGCCCGGCCGTTGACCACCTTGCCGATGGCCAGGCGACCCAGATAGTCGGAATAGCCCAGGTCGGAAACCAGCATCTGGAACGGAGCCTCGGGGTCGAAGGCCGGTGCCGGGAGTTCATTCACAATCAGGTCGAGCAGGGGGTGAAGGTTCACGCCCTTGCCCTCCGGTGTGGCCTGGGCCGTGCCGTCGCGACCGATGGCGTAGAGATAGGGAAACTCGAGCTGGTCGTCGGTGGCGTCGAGGTCGATAAACAGGTCGTAGATCTCGTCCAGGACGGCTTCGGGACGTGCGTCCTGGCGATCGATCTTGTTGATCACCACCACGATCTTGAGTCCGGCGGCAAGCGTCTTCTCCAGCACGAAGCGCGTCTGGGGCAGGGGTCCTTCCGAGGCATCCACCAGCAGGATGGCCCCGTCGGCCATGGAAAGGGCCCGTTCGACCTCGCCCCCGAAATCGGCGTGTCCGGGTGTGTCGATAATGTTGATCTTGACGCCCTGCCAAACCACGGCGCAGTTCTTGGCGGCGATCGTGATGCCGCGCTCGCGCTCCAGGTCCATGCGGTCCATGATGCGCTCGTCCACGTCCTGGCCCTCGCGAAAGAGGCCGCACTGGCGGAACATGGCGTCCACCAGCGTGGTCTTGCCGTGGTCCACGTGGGCGATAATGGCGATGTTGCGAATGCTGTCGTTGCGTGTCATCGGCGTGTTGCCTTTGCGTTTGGTTTGCCGCGCACCGCCTGTAGGCGATCGGGGGCGAAATGTCCACAGGCTTGCGGGAGGATTTTGATGATCGCTGGCCCGGCGCCGCCGGGCGACACGAAGCCATCTCAAAATTAGGATTTTGGTTCCAGATCCCCCGTTAAACTTCCGGGACGCGAAGGCGGCCGCGAGTTTCCCCCGCATGGCGGGACTTCCCGCCTGATTTATTTGGTTCGGTGGGTCGGAACCGGAGGAATACATCGGTATTTTGAGGATTTGAAACGAGCGCCCAACACCGATATGGGGGCAAAAGACTTTTTTGAGATAGCTTCACGTCAGTCGGCGCCCTTTCCCAGTTCCGCGCGCACAGCCAGGGCGAGCTTCTCGAGGGTGTAGGGTTTCTTGAGGTAGGCGCCCGCACCCAGGCGCCGGATCTCGCGGACGCGGTCGTTTTCCGCATACCCGCTGGCCACGATCGCCTTCTGGCCGGGGTACTGCTGAATGACGCGACGATAGGTTTCGCAGCCGTCAATGCCGGGGTCCATGATCATGTCCAGCACCAGGATGTCGACCGCATGGTGCTGCAGGTAGTCCAGGGCCGCCTCACCCGAGGGCGCCGTCGCCACCGTGTAGCCCAGTTTACCCAGCATGCCGGCGGCGATGTCGCGCTGTTCGGCCACATCGTCCACCACCAGCACCCGTTCAGTGCCGCGGCAGTCGTCGATGGTCACGCGCCGGGCAACCTCGGTCGCATCCCGGCGCGTGACCGGCAGATAGAGATCGAACCGCGTCCCCTGCCCCTCGACGCCATGAATGTCGACGAAGCCGCCCAGATCCTTGACGGTGAACCACACCACGGACATCCCCAGGCCCGTGCCGCTGCGCCCCAGGGCCTTTTTGGTGAAAAAGGGTTCAAAAATGCGTCGGCGGTCTTCGGCGGCGATACCGACCCCCGTGTCCTGGACGGAGAGGAGAACGTATTCGCCTTCGGTGACGGTCTCGAAGCCCTGAAGTGGATGGTCCACATAACGGTTGACGGTGGCGATCGTCACTTCCCCCTCCACCAGGAGAGCCTCGGCCGCATTGGCCACAAGGTTCATCAGGGCCTTGGAGAGGTGCACCGGTGAGGCCAGAATATTGAGAAGGTCGGCATCCAGGTTTGAACGCATGCGCACCTGGGGATGGCGGGTCTGCAAAAGCCGGCACTCGGGCGATTCCAGGTAGTCGTTGACGAGCGCGTTGACATTCAGAACCGTCTGCTCGGCTACGCCCCGTCGGGCCAGGGTCAGCAGATCCTGAACCATGGCCGCCGCTTTTTCGCCTGAATGCTTGATGGTCACCATCGGCTCACGCAGCGGACTGTCCGTCGGCAGATCCATGAGCACGAGTTCAGGGTAGCTCACCAGGCCGCTTAGGATGTTATTGAGGTCGTGGGCCACACCGGCCGCCAGACTGCCCACGGCCTCCATTTTCTCAGCCTGCTTGAGCTGTGCCGACAGTTCCTCCCGGGCCTGAATTTCCTGCTCGAGGTTGCGGTTGATCCGTTTAAGCTGGCGGGTGCGCGCTTCGACGCGCGCTTCAAGCTCCTGGTTGATCCGGCTGACTTTTTCCTTCTCCTGAGCCAGCAGGTGGCTCACGAAAAAATGACGTCGGGCGTCGTACTCGATGCCGTGGCAGGCAATCATGCCCACGACATTGGCGCTCACGAAGAAGAAATTGTTGCTGACCAACACCGATGTCGGCGTGGCGGTGAAGACGATCGCCACGATTTCGTAAAGCACGACCAGAACCCATCCGCCCAGCGAGGCCCAGATGAATCCCGCCCGAAAGTAGGTATAGCCGAACATGAAAACCAGGATGACCCCGGCATAATAAAAATGGTTGACCGGCGGAGGGGCCACCAGGATCATGGCGATGATGCCCCCGCCGGCCAGGACGATGACGGCGGCCATCAGGGGCTGGCTGTAGGGACGGAAGACGCGTGAATAGGTCAGCCCGGCCACGGCCAGCAGCGACGGGCTGACGATGACAAACCGTATGAACCAGGTATAGTATTTCTGTTCAGGCATCAGGTAGGCGTCCAGAATGCCGAAGGCCGAATAGAAAACAGCCCCCAGCAAAAGCGACAGGCGGATGTGTATCAGGGATGAACGCAGGTATTCACGGCGGAAAGGCAGCTCAAGATGGTCATAGGGCTTACGAAACCGCAGGGTGAACCGCCGAAGCGGCACGGCACGCGCAGCCGGGGGATCGTCTGCGACTGCGATCGTTTGATTGGATGAAAACAGGACGCTTCTCCCTTGGATTCCATACGCCCGGGTTGAACCCGTTGGCGGATCAGACCGCGAATCCTTCATGCCGGCAAGTCACTGAAGGCTATAGTCATTTCGCTGGATATGCAACCCGCTGCCCTCGAAGATGGCGAGTGGGTGGCGTCAATTCAGGCGGCGACCCGACACGAAGCAAAACGGGCTGGGCTTTGCATGTTGTTTAAATAGAAGAATAGTAGATTTATTCTTTACTAGAATACTCATTTGAGTATTTTGTTTTCAAAATTTTGAGATTATTTTCCGTATTTTTATTGATTTTGGTACAATTGAGCATATATTTTGACATATCGCCAGAGAATTGAAATATGGCGTCCGGCAGGATCGTCCACATCCCTTGCGATGCAGCGGTCCTCC
>JASJBQ010000003.1 GCA_030066455.1 Desulfobacterales bacterium | reverse complement strand
CAACAAGGCGGCGCCGTCAATGCCGCCTTCAGGGCGGCCTGCGCCTCCCGGGCGACCGTCCGGGGGTCGGCGGCGGCGTCGATGATGCGAAAACGGCCGGGTTCGGAGCGGGCCAGCTGTAAATAACCGGCGCGCACCGCCTCGTGAAAATCGAGGTGCTCCTGCTCGAAACGCGATTCCCGCCGGCTGCGTTCGCCGCGGTCGAAATCGCGCCAGGCCCGCTCGAGGCCTACCCTGGCCGGCAGATCGAAAAGCAGGGTGAGGTCGGGTTTGAGTTCACCCAGCACCAGATCGTGAAGCCTTAAAATCAGCTCGCGGCCGAGCTGGCGGGCCACGCCCTGGTAGACGATCGTTGCGTCCATGTAACGATCGCAGAGCACCACGTCGCCGCGGTCCAAAGCCGGATGGATGACTTCGCGCACGTGCTGGACACGGTCCGCCATGTAAAGCAGAAGCTCGGCGTGGGGGTCCAGGCCGCGGTGGGCGGGATCCAGCAGAATCGCCCGTACCTGACGGCCGAATGCCGTTCCGCCGGGCTCGCGGGTCACCGTGCAGGTGGCCCCGTCGGTTTCGAGCGCCTCCACCAACCGGGGCAGAACCGTGGTCTTGCCCGCACCTTCGATGCCTTCCAGGGTGATGAACATGGCCTTCAGTCCGTCCGCCCGGTCTCGGGGCCGGCGGCAGCGACAGGTTCGGGCGCCGTTGCCGGGCCGCGAAAGAAATGGCGGCCCAGAACCCGGTGGTAGGCCGTCCAGGTGTCGCCGGTGGCGTCCTTGGCCATGAACTCGCGGATGGCGTTGATTTTCGAATCGATCTCGTCGATGTAGTGCAGCAGGACCGCCTCGATGGTCTTGGGCGGTTCGACCGCGCCGAACTCCGGCGCGCCGTGGTGGCTGACGATCAGGTGCTTGAGCAGGTTGACCTGGTCACGGGGTACGTCCGCAATGGCCTGCAGACGCTTTTCGACCATCTCCAGCCCGATGACGATATGGCTCAGCAGCCGGCCCTCGTCGGAGTAGTCGATCGACGTCATGAAGTCGAACTCGCGGACCTTGCCGACATCGTGCAGAATGGCGCCCGCGATCAACAGGTCGCGGTCGACGCCGCTGTAGTGGCCGGCAAGCTTGTCGGCCAGCACCGCCATGGACAGGCAGTGGACCAGAAGCCCCCCGATGTAGGCATGATGCATCATCTTGGCCGCCGGCGCACGCTTGAATCGGGCCACGAAATCCGGATCCGCCCAGAAGTTCTCGAAGAGCGCCCTGATCCAGGGGGTCTGAACGGAGCGGGTCAGGTTCACCAGGCGCTCGAAGAGCTTGTCGACATCCAGGTCGGTGGCGGGGATATAGTCCGCGGGGTCCACCCGGGTCTGATCGACGGCCGCCATGTTGCGGACCACGAGCTGGGGCGCGCCGCGATATTCCGAGACATTGCCGCTGACGCGGACGATCTCGCCGCCCGCGACCGCCGCGGCCATCTGCTCCACGCGATCCCAGGCCACCCCTTTGATCTGCCCGCTGCGATCGGCCAGAACGACGTTCATATAGGGATTGCCGTCCTTCTTGTGGGCCAGTGCGCGCTCGGCGAGCACGAACAGGTCATCCACCCGGACGCCCGGGGCCAGGTCCTTGACGAATTGCTTCTTGGTGGTGTCGGCAGTCAAGCTCGGTTTCCCGCGGCAGCGGACGGCGGCCCCTCCCAGGGCCACGTCTGCAGGAGCGCATAGGCGTCGTAGTCGGTCATGTCACACTTGATCGGGGTGACGGATACGTAGTGGGCTTCGAGCGCCGGTCCGTCGATGTGGGGATCCGGGTCGAACACCTGCTGGTCACCGCCCTGCCAGTAATAGGTACGGTTGCGCGGGTCCGTGCGTTTCTCGAAAGCGTCCGGGAAAACCCCGTTGCCCTGGCGGCTGATGCGAATGCCGGCGATGGCGGCAAAAGGGATGTCGGGAATGTTGACGTTCAGAAAAGTGCCGCGGGGCAGCCCCTTGCGGTGAACGGTCTCGGCCAGGGTCTTCACGCAGCGGGCGGCATCCTCTAAATGCACACCCTCGCGGCTGTGGATCGAGGCGGCCAGCGCCGGCAACCCGAAAAGGGCCGCCTCCTTGGCGGCCGCCACCGTACCGGAATAGTTGACGTTGATCCCGACGTTGGCCCCCGGGTTGATGCCGGATATCACCAGGTCGGGCCGCGTGCTCATGATTTCGCACAGCCCCAGTTTGACACAGTCCGCCGGGGTGCCGTTGCTGGCGAATCCGCGGTGGTGGGCATTGAGCGCCACCGCCTCGGCGCGCAGCGGCGCGTGCAGCGTGATGGCGTGCCCCACCGCACTGCGTTCACGATCGGGGGCAACGATCGTCACCTCGTGGTCGGCACGCAAAACACCGTAGAGGACTTGAATCCCGGGCGCATAGATGCCGTCGTCGTTGGTCAGGAGAATCCGCATGGCCGTCCTACCGATTGGGGCTCGATGGAAGTTTCGATCTATAACGGAAATCATGCAGCGGTTCAAGCCGTAAAGCCTCAGATCAGCGAAACGGCTTCAGGGGGGCATACCAGGCAGACCGCATCGCCGATTTGCAGCGGGCGCCGGTGGTAGTCCGCCACCGGCATCAGCACCGCCAGCGGCAGACCCACGGCGACCACCACCCGGATCCAGCGGCCCTCTTCGCAGAGTTGGATCACGCGGCCTTCGATGCCGTTGGTCGTATCCGCTGCCGTTGCCGGCAGGAGGCGCAGTTGTCGGGGGTCCACCGCGATGCGGATCGTATCCTGATCGGTGGCGGGGGCCGGCAGGCGCAGTTTGCCGTTGACGACACAGCGGGCACCGCGGGGGGTCGCGATGCATCGGCCGCTGAAGATGTTCTCGTAGTGGCGCGGATCGAGGCAGCCGTTGAAGAGGTTGATCTTTTCCTGGGCCAGCCGCGCCGCCTGCAAGTGGTCGTGGGTGCAAAAAACCACGGAAAGCCCGCGTGTCTCGCGCAGGGTGGTGATGATCTCCTCGATGGCCAGTCGGTTTTCGATGTCCACATTGGCCGTGGGCTCGTCCAGCAGGAGCACTTCCGGTTCACAGGCCAGGGCCCGGGCGATGGCCACGCGCTGGGTTTCACCGCCCGACAGCTGCCGGCCGTGGGCGCGGGCCAGTGACCGCAGGCCCACGCGCTCCAAACTCTGGTCGACCCGGCGGCGTCGCTCGCCGGCATCCACGCCCCGGATCTTCAAACCGAACTCCACGTTGCGGGCCACGGTGGTGCTGAACATGATGGGGTGCTGCTCCACCAGGATGATCCGACGGCGCAGGGCCCGCAGGGTCCGATCCGCGTAGCGCACCGCCTCACGGCGGTACCGGATCCGCCCCCGCGTGGGCGGCAGTAAAAACCCCAGGATATGCAGCAAGGTCGTTTTGCCGGCCCCGTTGGGCCCGAGCAGGGCCACCGTCCGCTCCGCCGGAACGGTCAGACGCGGGAGGTCCAGCACGCGTCGTGCGCCGTATTGCATGACCAGACCCTCGGCCGCGAACAGCGTCATGACGAGATCTTCCCCTGAAAATAATTCAGCAGGACATTCATCGCCAGGCTGATCGCCAGCAGGACCATTCCCAGGGCCACGGCCAGCACGAATTCACCCTTGTCGTATTCGAGGGCCATGGCAGTGGTCATGGTGCGCGTGAAACCACGGGCGTTGCCGCCCAGCATCATGCTGATGCCGATTTCGGAAATGACGCGTCCGAAGGCCGCCACGACCGCGGCCACGATACCGAACCGCGCCTCGCGGAACACGACCAGCGCGGTGCGCAACGGACCGGCGCCCAGGCTGAGCGCGGTGCGCCGGTAGCGGATGTCGATACGGCTCAGGGCGGCCACCGTGAAGGCGGTGATCACCGGCAGGATCAGGATGACCTGGCCGATCACCATGGCGGCGGGCGTGTAGAGAAGATCGAGCATACCCAAAGGCCCGCGGCGTGAGATCAGGGTATAGATAAACAGCCCGATCACCACCGTGGGCAGCGCCAGAAGGGTGTTGAGCACCGTGATGAGCGCTCGCTTGAGGCGGAAATCATTGAAGCCGATCAAAAACCCGCAGGGCACCCCCAGGCATCCCGCGATTAGGGTCGAGGCGATGCTGACGCGCAGCGATAGACCCACGATCTGCATCAGTTCGGGATCACTCGCCCACAGCAGCGCCAGTGCCGAGCGCAGGCTGTCCATGAAAAAGGTCATTCACGTGCCTCCATCCTTATCCGCTCCCCCGGGGGGGGAAACGATCCGGCCGGGGCCCCGCCGGCACCCGGTCGGATCGTCGCTCATGCGGGTCGCGGCCGTCGTGGGGGCGCCATGACCCACGGCCGCCTCAGAGGCAATTGCCGTCGCGCCGCAGCAGCTGCCGTTAAACAGACGGGGCCCATCAAGGGGCCGCATGCCCGTCGCGTTATCCCGTGCACCCCCGTGCCCGGCCAGAAGCGGCCGGGTTGCTATTTGACGTCCGGCAAGGCGTCCGGGTAAAACAACTGCTGACCCTCCAGGCGGTAGCGGGCAATCAGGCCCTGCCCTCTCTCCGCGGAAAGCCAACGGGCGAATTGTTCCGCGAGCGCGTGTTTGACGTGCGGGAATTTGGCCGGATTGACCGGGATGACCCCGTATGGGTTGGCCAGGCGCGGATCACCCTCGCAGAGAACTTCCAGGTCCAGGGCCGGCTTTTTCCCGTACCTGAATTTGATATAGGTTCCCCGGTCGCTGAGGATATAGGCCTGTTTCTCCTCGGCGAAGGTCAGCGCCTTGCCCATCCCTTGCCCGATCGAAAAATACCACCGCCCCAGCCCGTCCGGGTGGGAAAAGGAGATCTTGCGGTTCGTGCCTTTTTTGACGATGGTCTGGCTGGCCGTCTTCAGCGGCAGTCCGCTGGCCTGCCAAAGCTGCTGCTCCTTGGTGTGGGTGCCGCTGTCGTCTCCCCGGGAAATGAACGGCGCACCGGCCCCGGCTATCTTTTGGAGGGTTTGGGAGACGTCGCGCGTCCCCCTGATTCCGGCGGGATCCGCTGCCGGCCCCAGGATGACGAAATCGTTGTGCATGATGGGGAAGCGCCGGGTGCCGTAGCCCTCCCGGACGAATTGTTTCTCGCGCGCCTTGGCGTGAACGAAGATCAGGTCGACATTCCCGTCCATGCCGTCGCGGATGGCGGCCCCCGTGCCCTTGGCGATCACTTTGACGCTCACCCCGGTATCGGCCTTGAAGGCCGGCAGCAGAACGTCCAGAAGACCCGAAGCCTGGGTGCTGGTGGTGGTCGACATGGTCAGCAGTTTCTCATCCGCCGCAGCGTAAGCCGCCAGCATGGCGGCCAACATGATGACAATCCCCACGAGCAGTAGCTGGCGTTTCATTCTTCCTCCATTTCAGCGGCCGCCGCAACACGCCTGCCCCTTCGAGGAAAGGGCGCATGGGCGGCAAACCGGTTGCGCGGTTCTTTTCTGATCTGTCGCTATCCAAAACGGTTTGGAATGGTTATTATTGGTTTTTAAAATCATTGTAAACCGTATTTTATGCCTATATGCGCTGTTAACATTTCTAATTCACGGATTTTACCACCCAGATCACCACGGCATCGTCCAATCCGGCAGCCCATCCACCCGTCAGAGCCAATCGCCATCTCCCTCCCCCGTGGAGGCCGCCCTTTTTAAAATATCACCGCTGCATGCCGACCGCGTGGCGATTGAACGCCAAATTGGCCGGCCGCAGAATGATAAGTTGACATTTATGGACACCTCGGGTTTTAATTCCATGTTTAGCGTGCGACCGGTCCGGACGAGCTGCCCGTTGTTGACGCCCCAAAACGGCCGACCGGCTCGGATCAGTTTTTTGGATGCAAAGGATGCCGGCGTATTGAACCGCACCGCCAACCCTCCAGGCTGCACCCGCAACCCCGGGCCGACGTTTGTCTTTCTCGTCGTCCTCGCGGCGCTGCTCTTCGGTGCCCTCCCCGCCGGCGGTCAGGACCTTAGCCCGGATACGGATGAACTCCTCGCAAATGACCCCAAGGTGCCCTGGCAGATCGCGGCCGATGAAATCAGCTACGACGACCGCGCCCAGCGTTATGTGGCCGAAGGAAACGTACGCATCACCAAGGGCGACCGTCGCCTGACAGCCGATTATGTGCGTTTCGACCATCGCACCATGGAAGCCGAGGCCCGAGGCCACGTCGTGCTCGTGGCCGGCGGGGACATGCTCTTCGGCGATCGGGTGGAAATCGATCTCGAGAACCAGATCGGCACCATCACCCAGGGCACCATTTTTCTGCACGAAAACCATTTCTACATTCGCGGGGAGAAAATCGAAAAGCTGGGGCCGCAGGAGTACGCTGTCGAACGGGCCAGTCTCTCGAGCTGCGACGGCGAGCGGCCGTCCTGGAAAATTACGGGCCGCAAACTGAAGGTGGAAATCGAAGGCGAAGGGGTGATCAAACATGCGGCCCTGTGGGCCAAGGACGTTCCGGTTCTCTACACCCCCTATTTCAGCTTTCCGGCCACCACCAAGCGCAAGTCCGGGTTTCTGATGCCGGAGTTCGGCAGCTCCGACCGCCAGGGTGACCGCCTCCTCGTGCCTTTCTACTGGGCCATCAACGAACAGGCGGACCTGACGCTTTACAACGATTTCATGACGTCACGCGGCAACAAGGTCGGGGGGGAATTTCGCTACATCGTCGATCCTGCGACCAAAGGCGCCATCATGTTCGATTACCTTTCGGATCGCAAGACCGACAACGGCCGGGGGGACGATCACAGCGATTACGGCTACCCCGACGACAATTTCCTGCGCCCCAATGAAAGCCGCTACTGGTTGCGCATGAAGCACGACCAGGGCCTGCCCTTTGCCTTCCGGGGACGGCTCGACCTCGATCTGGTCAGCGATCAGGATTACCTCACCGAATTCCGGCGCGGTTTGACCGGTTTCGAGATGGCCCGCGACTATTTCCGCAATGAATTCGGGCGTGATATCGACGACTTCAACGACCCGGTGCGCACCAACCAGGCCGTCATGACCAAGAACTGGAACCACTCGGCCCTGACGGGCGGCATCATCTGGCTGGACGACAGCACCAAAAGGCGGGCCGACGAGCTGCCCTCCGTCGACACGACCCTGCAACGGCTGCCCTTTGCCGTCTGGGACGCCTCCAAACAACAGATCGGATCGACACCCTTTCAAATCAGCGCCGATACCGAGTGGCAAAACTTTTACAGCGACGACAACACCAAGGGGCTGCGCTTCGATGTCCTCCCCCGGCTCTACTTGCCCTTTTCGCTGGGTGATTATCTTTATGTCGAACCCTCGGCGGGGGTGCGACAAACCGCCTGGTTCATCGACCGTTTCCAGGACATTACCCCGGAGCAGCAGGCCGCGATCGAGGCCCGCGCCGGCCGGAACCTGCCGCGGGAGAAGGACAAGGACAAGGATGAATTCCGCACCCTCTACGATTTTAGAGTGGATGTTTCCACCGAAGTGTCGGGCATCTATAACTTTGGCGGCGAAAAGCTGGACGCTGTGCGTCACACCATCCGGCCGCGGGTGGTCTACGAATATACACCCAAGGACGACCAGGACGAATTCCCGGCCTTCTTCAGCCAGGCGGAAGACGGTGAGCCGGTGGGACTGAACGATGGCGTCAATCGGGTGAATCCGGAAAACCTGATCACCTATTCGCTCGTGAACACCTTCACGTCCAAATATCGCGAGCCCGCGCCTGACGATGATACCGCCGCAGCGGGAGCGGAGGCGGAAGCGCCGTTACAATACAACGATTTCATGCGCCTCGAGTTTCGGCAGAGCTACAACATCCGTGTGGCCCGCAGTGACAAAAGCAGCCGTCCGTTCTCGCCCATCCGGGCGCAGTTGGAGCTGTATCCGCGCAAATACCTTTCGCTCAAGGCGGAGGCCGCGTACGACACCTATGAGATGAGCTTTCGCAAACGCGACTTGCGGGCGACCCTGACCTCGCCCCGGGGCGATGAATTGACGGTCGATTATCGCTATGACAAACGCAAATTCGACTTTTCCGGCAGCGAGCGACTCGACAAGAACGTCCAGTCCATCATGGCCGGTGCCAAAATCAAGCTCCCCTTCAACTTTATGGTGTACGGCTCCACCGAATACAACCTTCAGACCGAGCGTCGGTTGGAATCGATCATCGGTCTTACGTACGATGCCCAGTGCTGGTCTCTGGACGTCAATTACACCGATGCCGAAAACAACGACAAGGCCATCGGCTTCAGGGTCACGCTCAACGGGCTGGGCGGGTACGGGCTCAGCGAGGGCATTGGCTCCGGGGGCAACTGACCACAATGGAAATCCAACAGCTCCAATGGCGGTGGTATGTCCTGCATACCCGCAGCCGTTTTGAAAAAGTGGTCCACGAGGGGTTGTTCAAAAAATCCCACGAGGTCTTTCTGCCCCAAATCCGCGTTCGCAGCCGGCGCCGGGACCGCCGCGTCATGCTGGACGTCCCCCTGTTTCCGGGCTATGTCTTCATTCGATCCAACCTTCATCCGGACCACCACCTGGACATCCTCAAGACCGTGGGCGCCGTGCGCCTGATCGGCAACCAAAACCTGCCGGTGCCGGTCCCTGACGAAGCCATCGAATCACTCCGGATCATGGTATCCCGCGATGCCGGTGTCAAAACCGGCAAAAGGCTGCGCCGGGGCGACCGGGTCATGGTGGTCCGGGGGCCATTTACCGGCGTGGTGGGCACCTTCGCCCACTACCGCGGCATCGGGCGGGTCGTCGTGCACATCGAGGCGCTCGGCCAGTATGCCAGCGTCGAAGTGGATGAAGACGACATCGAAGCCCTGCCCGCGGGCGACCGCAAGACCGCCTACCTCCCCGGCACCGGCTGATTCCTCCGTCGCGACGACAGCGCGGAAAACCGTCTCGCCGACCATCGTCAAAGCGCACTTTGGGTGCGGCGCCCCCCGTGACACCAAACCCTCCCGGTGACCGCCGTCCCGCATGCGCAGCGGGGCGGGCTCCATAACACCTTGACTTTTTAATTGCTTTTAGTTTATTTAGCTAAAATTGAACAATGCAGGCAATGGTTACCGAGACTACCGCAGCGCAAGGAGGTAGTATGAACAAGCTGGAACTGATATCCGCCTTAAAGAACGAAGCCAATATATCCAAAGCGGACGCGGCCAAGGTGGTGCACATATTCTTTGATCACATGGCCGATGCCATGACCCGGGGCGACCGGGTCGAAATCCGCGGATTGTGCAGTTTTTTCATCAAGGAATATAAAAGCTACACCGGACGCAACCCCAAAACGGGCGCGCGGGTTCTCATCAGCCCCAAGAAGCTTCCATTCTTCAAATCCGGGAAAGAGCTGCGGGAGCGGGTCGACCAGCCCGCCGCCAACTAGTCGCCTGGCCTGAACGGCGAACAGGGAACCGTTACCGGTCGGGACCGCGTGCTGCGGTGGCCAACCGGCGTCCTTGTCCCTTGTTGCCGCCAGGGTCCCAGGGGGCTGCCACGATCAAGGGGTAATGCGAACATCCGTGCTGGGGTTTGATCAAATACACGACCAGCAGCAGCCGCTGCGGCTGCTGGCGGCGTTTATCCGGAGAAACCGTCTCCCGCACGCGCTCATTTTCACCGGTGTCGACGGTGTCGGCAAAAAGTCGACCGCCATGGCCCTGGCGCAGGTTTGCAACTGCGAGCGTATCCGGACCACCGGGGGAGATCATCCCAACGGCGAGGGACCTGTTCAGGCGGACGCCATGCCGGTCGCCTGCGGTGTGTGTCGCCCCTGCCGCTGGATTGAATCCGGAAACCATCCTGACGTCGTCCGCATCGCGCCGACCGGTGCGATCATCCGGATCGACCAGATCCGCGGCCTGATCGACACCCTCGCCAGGAAAACCTATGGCCGGGGACTCCGGGTGGCAATGATCGCCGGGGCCCACGCCATGAATCCCGAAGCCGGCAATGCGCTGCTCAAAATGCTGGAAGAGCCGCCGGCCGGCACGATCCTGATCCTGACCGCCCCGCAGACGACCGACCTGCTGCCGACCATCGTTTCCCGCTGCCAGCACCTTCGTTTTCGACCACTCACGGCGGCGACGCTGGAGAGCCTGCTGGTGCGGCAGGAGGGCATCGACGCGCCGGCGGCCGCCATTCTCGCCCGGATGGCCGGCGGCAGCTACACCCGGGCGGTCGCGATGTACGAAGACAGCTGGATCGCACGGCGCGAATGGATCGTGGGTGAAATCAGCACGCTCGAGGCGCAGACCACGGTCCAGCGCATGGCGCTGGCCGAACGGCTGGCCGCCCTCAAAAAAAACCTTCCGGACGCCCTGACATGCATCCTTCACTTTTACCGCGATCTGCTGGTCTGGCATTATGATCCCGGGAAAATCATCAATCGCGACCTGGAAGCGGTGATCGCCAGAACTGCCGCGGGGCTGGGCACCGACGCCCTGATCGAACGCATCCGGTCCACGCAGACGGCCTTCAGACGCCTCGGGGGCAACGCCAACCCGCGGCTTACCATGGAAACCCTTTTGCTGCAGCTCGACGCTGCTTGACATATGCGCTATGAAAAAAATCGTTGGAGTCCGATTCAAATCCGCCGGCAAAGTCTATGATTTCGAGTGCGGCGCCTTCGTCCTCGACCAGGGCGATCACGTCATCGTCGAGACCGAACAAGGCCTCGGGTTCGGCACGGTGGCGGTGCCGCCGACGCCGCTGACCAAACCCAAACGCAACGCCAAACCCCTCAAAAAGGTCTTCCGGCTGGCCAGCCCCAAGGATTTCGAACAACGGGAGAAGAACCGCCGCAAGGAAAAATTCGCGCACAACTATTGCCTGTCATGCATTTCGCGCTTGAAACTGAAGATGAACCTGTTTGCGGTCGAAAGCACCTTTGACGGCGGCAAACTGACCTTTTTCTTTACCGCCGACGGTCGGGTCGACTTCCGCCAGCTGGTCAAAATGCTGGTCAAGAAGTTGGGCGTCAAGGTCGAAATGCGCCAGGTCGGCATCCGCAACCAGGCCAAGATGTGCGGTGGCCTCGGCCGGTGTGGACGCGAGATCTGCTGCTCCCAGTTTATCGAGAAATTCTCGCCGGTATCCATCCGGATGGCCAAGGAGCAGGGGCTCTCACTCAATCCCACTAAAATATCCGGGCAGTGCGGCCGCCTGATGTGCTGCCTGACCTATGAATTCGAAACCTACAAGGAACTCAAGGCCAATCTGCCCAAAATCGGCAAAACGATACGCACCGTCCATGGCCAGGGGAAAGTGCTGCGCCACAACTTGCGCGATCAGCGCTTCGTCATCCGCCTGGCTGGCGGCCAGGAAACCGAGGCCGCGCCCGGGGACATCGTAAAGGAGCAAAAGAAACCGAATGGCTGACCGTTTCTACATCACCACACCGATCTACTACGTCAATGCCAAGCCCCATCTGGGCCATGCCTACACCACCATCGTGGCGGACGTGGCCCGGCGCTTTCACACCATGTGCGGCATCGAGACCTATTTTCTGACGGGCACGGACGAGCACGGCGACAAGATCGTCGAAGCGGCCCGCAGCCACGACATGACCCCCAAGGCCTATGTCGATCACATCAGCCAGATCTTCCGCGAGCTCTGGCCCGAGCTGGACATCAGCAACGACGACTTCATCCGCACCACCTACCCCGCCCACATGGCCGTGGTCGAACGCATCCTGCAGGCCATCTACGACAAGGGGGATATTTATTTCAGCGAGTACGAAGGACTTTACTGTTTTGGCTGCGAGCGCTTCTACACCGAGCGCGAACTGGTCGAGGGCAAATGTCCGGACCACGACAAGCCCCCCGAGGTCATCCGCGAATCCAATTATTTTTTCAAGATGAGCCAATATCAGGATTGGCTGATCGATCATATCCATCGTCACCCCGATTTCATCCGCCCGGAGCGCTACCGCAACGAGGTTCTGGCCTTTTTGCGCGAACCCCTGGACGATTTGTGCATCTCGCGGCCCAAGAGCCGTCTCCAGTGGGGCATCACCCTGCCTTTTGACAGCGACTACGTCACCTACGTCTGGTTCGACGCCCTGCTCAATTACATCTCCGCCCTCGGGTTCCCCGATGGCGAGCGCTTCGCCACGTTCTGGCCCCATGCCCAGCATCTGGTGGCCAAGGACATCCTCAAGCCCCACGGCATCTACTGGCCCACCATGCTCAAGGCCGCCGGCATTCCGGTCTACAAGCACCTGAACGTCCACGGCTACTGGAATGTCGATCAGGCCAAGATGTCCAAGAGCATCGGCAATGTCGTCGCCCCGCTGGATATGCTCAAAGTCTACGGGCTGGACGCCTTCCGCTTCTTTCTGCTGCGCGACATGGTTTTCGGGCTGGATTCCAGTTTTTCCGAAGAACAGCTGGTGCAGCGCATCAACGCCGATCTGGCCAACGACCTGGGCAATCTCTTTTCACGGGTCGTCACCATGACCCATAAATACTTCCAGGGCGAGGTCCCGGCGCTTGATCCCGCCACCGACAAAACCCTGCAGCTGGGACTCGAAGCGGCCGCCGCCCGGGCCATCGTGGACTACGAGACGGCCATGGAGAAATTTGAATTCCACAACGGGCTCAAGGCCGTCTGGGCGTTCATCGGCCAGATGAACAAATGCATCGACGTCTCCGCCCCCTGGGAACTGGCCAAGCGCGCCGCCAGCCGCAAGGAGCTGGCCTGCGTCATCTACAACCTGCTGGAAGGCCTGCGGGTCATCGCCGGGTTGATCTACCCGGTCATGCCGGCCACCGCACGACGCATGCAGACCCACCTGGGGCTCAATGCCGAGGGCCGCTTCTATCTCCTGGACACCATCGGCAAATGGAAATCCCTGTCGCCGGGAACGCGGCTGCCCAAGTCGATCACCCTGTTTCCCCGCATCGACGTCAAAACCGCGGCCCTGTCCGATGACCAGGGAGCGCCGCCGCCCCTTTCGCCGGACCTGCGCCCGGAGGTCGCCATCGATGACTTCGCCAAGGTGGACCTGCGGGTGGCCACCGTCGTCCATGCCGAGCCGATCCCCAAAGCCAAGAAGCTGCTCAAACTGGAGGTGGACATGGGGGAGCGGCGCACGATCGTATCGGGCATCGCCCAACATTACCAACCGCAGGATCTCATCGGACGCCAGGTCATCATCGTGGCCAATCTCAAGCCCGTCAAACTCATGGGCGTCGAATCCCGGGGCATGCTCCTGGCCGCTGTGGACGGTGCCGACTGCACCCTGGCGACCATGGATGCCATGACCCGCCTGGGCGCCCGCATCAGTTGACCCCGGTGATCGGGCATCAACGCCGTGCGCCCTTGCATGCGAATCCATAGGTATTGCGCGAGCTGCCGTGGCCTTTGACCCTCCGCCAAACGAACGTCCCGATGCACGTCCCCGGGAGAGCTGGCGTCACTACCAGCGCCGCCTGCGCCAAACCGGCCGCTGGCGCTCAATCCGACGCCGCTGGCCGTGGCTGATCATTCCCGCCCTGGTCGGCCTGGTCCTGTGGGTCGTGGCCACCCGTCCGCCGGCCATCGCCCCGCGCACGGACAACACCCCCGCAGCCCCATCGGCGTCATCCCCGCCAAACGGCCCCCTGCTCGCAAAGGCCGACGTCCGCAATCTTCTGGAGACCGAACCGCTCGACAAGATCCTGGCGGGGCCCTGCGAGGTCCGGTTCGGCGACCGCCGCCTGCGGGTCGAATCGACCATCGCCCCCGACCTGCAGCACTACCTGCGGAAACAGCTCGACCGCCGTACGTCGCGCTACATTGCCATTGTCGTTCTGGATCCCCATAGCGGCCGCGTGCTGGCTCTCGTGGATTACGCCCGGGACGGATTTCCCTCCCCCCCGAGCCTCTCGAACCGTTTCCCGGCGGCCAGTCTGTTCAAGATTGTGACGGCCGCCGCCGCCCTTGAAAAATGCGGCTATACCAGCTCGACACCACTGGCCTACAACGGGGCCAGCCATACCCTCTACAAGTCCCAGCTCAAAAACGTCAGCAACCGCTACACCCGCCATACCACGCTGGAGAGGGCCTTTGCCGGATCGGTGAACCCGATTTTCGGCAAGATCGGACGGCACTGCCTGGGACCCAAAAAGCTCAGGCTCTATGCCGACCGGTTCGGCTTCGACCAGGCCATTGCTTTCGAACTCGACCTGCCGCCCAGCGGCACCCGGATCGCGGAGGAACCCTACCAGTGGGCCGAAATTGCCAGCGGTTTCAACCAGGAGACCGTCATCTCACCGCTGCACGGCGCCGTTCTGGCGGCCGTCGCGCCGGCCGAGGGACGCCTGGTGGAGCCCGCAATTATCGAGCGGGTCGTCGATGAAGAGGGGCGCCTGCTCTATCGCCCCGGCGCCGGCACGTCGAAAACCGCCGTTGCGCCGGCCACCGCCCGCGAGCTGACCCGCATGATGCGCCGCACGATCTCCCACGGCACAGCCCGCAAAATTTTCAGGCGCCGTGACAGGGATAAAGTCTTGTCTCGGCTCACCATCGGGGGTAAAACCGGATCTATCGACACCCCGGACCACAAGGCCCGCTACGACTGGTTTGTTGGCTTTGCGGATGGTCCGGATCCGGGCGACGCCATCGCCGTTTCCGTCCTGGTGGCCCATGAAAAATACATCGGGCGGCGCGCGGGCGAATACGCCCGTCGGGCGGTGCGGGAGTATTTCCGGCGGCGCTTCGAGCGTCAAGCCAAGGCGGAGGGCCGGGCCACACGGCCAGCGACCGCGCCATCGACATGAAGGACACGAACCATGCCGGCTGACGTCTGGGGAATCATCCCCGTGCGCTACGCCTCGAAACGCTTTCCGGGCAAACCGCTGACCCCTATTTTGGGCAAAGCGATGTTCCGCTGGGTTTATGAACAGGCCTGCCGGTGCCCGGATATCGATCGTGTCCTGCTGGCCACCGACGACGACCGGATTGCCGACGCGGCCCGCCGCCATGCGATCCCCTGCGAATTGACACGGGACGATCACCCCAGCGGTACGGACCGCATTCTGGAGGCCGCGCTCAATGCCGGCATCCCGGAGACGGCCGTGGTCGTCAATATTCAGGGGGACGAGCCGGCCCTGCATCCGGATATGCTGACCGAACTGATCCGTCCCTTTGACGACCCCGACGTGCAGGCGACGACGCTGGCCCGCCGCGAACCCCCCCCGGCCGCCGACAATCCCGACCAGGTATGGGTGGTCGTCGACCGGGCCGACAATGCGCTGTATTTTTCCAGGGCCTGCATTCCCATGGACGTTACCGGAACGAATGCACCCGGCCGCCGCCATATCGGCCTGTATGCCTATCGCCTGCCGACGCTCCGGGCGTTTGTCCATCTGGGGCCGGGTCGACTGGAACGGATCGAGAGGCTGGAGCAGCTGCGGCTGCTTGAAAACGGCATCCCCATCCGCACGGTCCTTACCCGCCATCGCTCCCAGGGGGTGGACCGACCCGCGGACGTTGACACCGTAACCCGCCTGCTGCAGGAACGCGGGCATTGAGACAACCAGGAAAACCCGACCATGAAACCGTTATTACGCCAGCAGCTCAAAAAATTTGAATATTACGCCGCCGGTCTCGCCCGGCGCCTCCGCGCGCTCTGCGCCCTTCCGGTCTATTGGCGACAGTCCGGCCGGGTGCCGCCGACCGGCGGCCTGATTCTTTTTCCGTTCGACCCCGCCCGGCTGGGCTGCGGCCTGGCGGGCATCGTGGCATTCAAACACCGCCCGCCGGCTTCGGACCACCCGCCAATCGAAAAACTCGAAGCCCGCATCGCAAGGCTGGCGCAAAACAGCCTGGCCGGGTGCCTCGAGAGACAGGCCGTTCTGGAAACGGCCTATTTGCAGGGCGATGACGAAGTGGCCGCGCTGACGGCAGACGTCAGCGCGCTTAAACGCCAGGAGACCTTTTGTGCGCTTATCGGGTCGGCGGAGGATCACCAGACCCGCTTGGGACGGCTGCACGGGCGTCTGCAGGCGCTGGTCGAGGACGACAACCGGATCTTTAAAGACCAGCTCGGACGCCTGGACGCCGGCAGCGTTAAAGCCGCCAACCGGCGTCTGGAATCGGTCAAGGATGCCGCCTGGTGCCTGAAGAAGGAACTCCTCGACAACATCGCCAAAATCGACGAATTGAGCGGCGGCCGCGGCCGGTCGCTCGCGCCCGCGGCCGCGGCGGTGTATTACAATATCAATACGGTGCTCAACAGCGTGGATCATCTGGAAGTCCGGGGACGCGACTCCGCCGGGCTGTCCCTGATGTTCATGCTCCCGCCCGAAGCCTTCGATCGATTCCGGGCCGCGATCGACCGCCACGACCCCGCCCTCGGCGCTGAGTTCGAGACCCGGCGCCAGCCGGTCGTTCTGGGCAACCGCAGCATCAGCATCGACGGGGCCGACGGCCGGGGCCTCGTGACGGTTACCATCGTCTATAAAGTCGCCGCCGAAATCGGCAGCCTGGGCGACAATGTCCGCTTTCTGCGCCAGGAGATCCGCGACGACGCGCTGCTGCACCGCCTGGCAGACGGCGACCATCGCTACCACACCGTCTCGTCCCATACGCGCTGGGCATCGGTCGGGGCGATCAACGAGGCCAACTGTCATCCGGTGGACAATCGCGCCCACGGAGCGGACGGCATCGCGGCCTGCGGCCCGATCCACGTCTGCCTCAACGGCGATATCGACAACTACCAGGAACTCAAATCCGATCTGGCCGCCGAGGGCGTCCAGATCCCGGAGGAGATTTCCACCGATACGAAGATCATCCCTTTGCTGATCGCCCGCTACTGTCAGGCCGGCCACGAGGTGGCCGAGGCTTTTCGCCTGGCGGTCAACGCCTTCGACGGCTCCCACGCCATCTCGATGCATACCTCCCTGGCGCCGGGCAAGCTTTTTCTGGCCCAGCGGGGCAGCGGCCAGGCTATCTTTATCGGTCTGGCGGACGATGTCTATATGCCGACCTCGGAGGTCTATGGCTTTATTGAGAAGACCCAGCGCTATCTCAAAATGGACGGCGAAAAAACCATCGCGGGCGAATCCGGACCGGTTCAGGGTCAAATCTTCATCCTCGATCAGGAAAGCCGCGGCGGGCTCGACGGCATCCAGGCGGCCTATTACGACGGCACGCCCCTCAGACTCACGCCCGACGCTGTCAAAACGACCGAACTGACTTCACGCGATATCAACCGCCAGGATTATTCCCACTATTTTCTCAAGGAAATCTCCGAGGCGCCGCTTTCGGTCGAAAGAACTCTGCAGAACCGCTGGAAGATCGACCCGGAGCGCAGCGACCGGCTGGCCGTCACGCTGGATCAGCGCGTGATTCCCGACCGGCTGCGCCAGGCCATCGACGCCGACGCCATCCGGCGCGTCTTTTTCGTCGGGCAGGGCACGGCCGGCGTGGCCGCCCTGGCCTGCGCCAACATTCTGCGCCACTACCTGGACGATCCGGCGATCCAGATCGACGCCCTCAAGGCTTCCGAACTCAGCGGGTTCATTCTGGACGCCGACGATCAGGCCCAGAGCATGGCCGACGCCCTCGTGGTCGCCATCAGCCAATCGGGCACCACGACGGACACAAACCGCACCGTCGACATGGTCCGCGAGCGCGGCGCCTACACCTTGGCCATCGTCAACCGCCGGGATTCGGACCTGACCTTCAAGGTCGACGGCGTGCTCTATACCAGCAGCGGTCGCGACATCGAGATGTCCGTGGCCTCCACCAAGGCCTTTTACTCCCAGATCGTGGCCGGCGCCATCCTGAGCCTCTTTATGGCCGCTCTGCGCGGCTGCCGGGACAAAGCCTTCATCTCCCGGGAAATCGACGAGCTGCGCGCCCTGCCGGAACGCATGCGTCAGGTCATCGGGATGCAGGCGGCCATCGAGGCTTCCGCCCGGCGCTTGGCGCCCGCCAAAACCTACTGGGCCGCCGTGGGCAGCGGACCCAACAAAGCCTCGGCCGACGAGATCCGCATCAAACTCAGCGAACTCTGCTACAAAACCATCTCCTCGGACTTTGTCGAAGACAAGAAACATATCGATCTGTCCTCCGAGCCGCTGATCATCGTCTGCGCCGCCGGCGCCCGCGGCAGCGTGATCGGGGACATCATCAAGGACACGGCCATATTCAAGGCCCACAAGGCCACCCCCGTGATCATTGCCGATGCGGGCGAAGAACGTTTCGCTCCCTACGCCGAGGACGTCTTTGCCGTGCCCCCGGCCCCGGAGCATCTGGCGCCCATCCTCAACACGCTGGTGGGTCACCTTTGGGGCTACTACGCCGCGTTGGCGATCAACGCGAGCTCCGAGTTTCTCTACGCCTTCCGGGAAGACCTCCAGGAGACCCTGAACACGTATGCCCAACAGGGGCTGGATGCCTACGAAATCCTGCTTGAAAAGGGGTTCCGCCACAAAATCGCCGAATTCTATCGCGCTTTCCAGGCCCGGCGCAGCCAGAAGCGCTTCCCGGAGGCCATCGGCCTCGGCGCCTTGGCCGACCTGACCCTGCTGATGAAATACCTGGCCGGCCGTCTGCCCGTAGCCGACTTCGAAATCGACTTCGGCCTCAAAGGCACGGCGCGCAACATCATCGATGCTTTCATGCGCATCACCTCCGAATGCATCAACAACATGTCCCGGCCGATCGACGCGATCAAGCATCAGGCCAAAACCGTTACGGTCGGCACCAGCCGTATCGCCGAGAAGACCGAGGGCCTGCTGTTTGAAAGCCTCGGCGACCACGGCCTGAGCATCGCGCAGCTGACCGGCGGCAACGTCATCGTCCTGAAAAATCTGCAGGCCATCGTGGCGCGTATCCGGGGCAGCATTCTCTACCGAATCGACGGGCTGGACATGCTGGGGGAGATAACGGAATCGACGACGATCGACATTCTGCAGAAGTCGGGCGAGCTCGAGCCGCTGCCCTCGCGGGTCGAAGAAGACAAACGCCTGAAAGGCACCAAGGAGATCATCGTGCGGCGGGGCAATGTCTATATCGGCAAGGGCCGCAAAGACGACCGCAGCATCGTGGTCATCCCGGCCACCTCCGACAACCCCGGCCGCTCCAACCTGATCGAATATCTCCTGCTGCTGAATATCGGCTTCAAAGCCGATGTTCCCCTGGCCGACAAGATCAGGGCGCTGGGCGGGAAATACAGCCATATCCGCAACATCGTCCAGGAGAACAATATCGTCTGGGAGGACCAGTTGCTGGAAAGGGTCGACATGACGGACCTCTTCGGCCATTCCGCCGAAAAGATCAGCGAGCGCATTGTGGCCCAGGCCGCTTAGCAGGCGGTCGCCACAGGTTACGCCCAACGGGTCGGGCAGGCAAATAATCCGGCGGAGCAACCGCCGTCAGCGGGACGGCATTACTGCCTGTTGAGCGGAGTTGAACGTCCGGGGGGCCGGGCGCAGCCGATATTCCACCGCCTGCTGAGGGGGTGGATCCACCGGCCCGTTGGCCCGATGCCAGCGGGAAAACACCATCGTGGATATCGAACGATCGTCCGCCAATGATCAGTAACGGCAGACCCCCTGCACGGACACGCGCAACGGTGCCAAACGGTCACCACCCCGGTGGGCCCGGGCCGGTCGGCCCTTCAAGGACGGGGCATTAATCCGCGGGGGTTTCCTCGCCCTGCCGCCGCTGTCGGGCGAGGTCCAAGGCCGCCCGGATGAACTCACGGAACAAGGGGTGCGGGTTCATGGGCCGCGACTTGAACTCCGGATGGAACTGGCACCCCAGAAACCACGGGTGATCCGCAAGTTCCACGATCTCCACGAGTTCCCCACCCGGTGACGTTCCGCTGATCACCAGACCGGCCGCCTCGAGTTGGTCACGGTAGGCATTGTTGAATTCGTAGCGGTGTCGATGGCGCTCGGAGATGTTCTCCTGCTGATAGGCGCGTTGCGCGCAGCTTCCGGCCATCAGCCGGCAGGGATAGGCGCCCAAGCGCATGCTCGCGCCCTTGTCCGAGGATTCATCACGGTGCTCGACCTGTCCGGTCTGCTCGTTGACCCACTCGGTCATCAGGTAGATCACGGGATGGGGAGTGGTGAGGTCGAACTCCGAGCTGTTGGCCTGCGCCAGCCCGGCCACGTTGCGGGCAAACTCCACCACCGCCACCTGCATCCCCAGACAGATGCCGAAATAAGGGATCTTGTTTTCGCGGGCGAAGCGGGCCGTACAGATCTTGCCCTCGATACCCCGCGCCCCGAACCCGCCGGGGACCAAGATCCCGTCGGCCTCGAGCAGAGCCTGGCTGCAGGTATCCGCGGTAATGGATTCCGAATCGACGAAAAGCAGCTTGACTTCGCAGTCGTTGGGGATGCCGCCGTGGTAGAGCGCTTCGTTCAGGCTTTTGTAGGACTCGGTCAGGTCGACGTATTTGCCCACGATGGCGATGTTGGCCACCGGTTTGGGCTGTTTCAGCTTCTGGACGAGCTCCTCCCAGGTTTCCAGCCGCGGCGCCCGGGTCCAGATATTGAGGCTGGCGATGATCTTGTCGTCGAGCCCCTCGCTGTGAAAATTGAGCGGCACCTCGTAGATGCAGTCCACATCCTTGGCGGTGATGACGGCATCCTCCTCGACATTCGTGAATAGGGCGATCTTCTTCTTGATATCCTTGCTGAGGATACCGCCCGTGCGGCACAGCAGGATATCGGGCTGAATGCCGATACTGCGCAGTTCCTTGACGCTGTGCTGGGTCGGCTTGGTTTTGACTTCCCCGGCCGTGTTGATATAGGGCACCAGGGTGACGTGAATATAGAGGGTGTTCTCCTTGCCGGCATCGGCCCGGAACTGACGGATGGCCTCCAGAAAAGGCAGGCTTTCGATGTCGCCGATCGTCCCCCCGATTTCGACGATCACGATGTCGACGTTCTTGGCCGCCAGACGCACGGCGTTTTTGATCTCGTCCGTGATGTGCGGAATCACCTGCACGGTGCCGCCCAGATAGTCTCCCCGCCGCTCTTTGGTAATCACCGAGTGGTAGATCTTGCCGGTGGTGAAGTTGTTGTCCTGGCCCAGCTTGGCATGGGTGAAGCGCTCATAGTGCCCCAGATCAAGATCGGTCTCGGAGCCGTCGTCGGTCACAAAGACCTCGCCGTGTTGAAAGGGATTCATGGTGCCGGGATCCACGTTGATATAAGGGTCCAGTTTCTGGAGGGTCACGGTCAACCCCCGGCTTTCCAGAAGCGCACCGATGGCGGCGGAGGCCAGCCCCTTGCCCAGGGAGGAGAGCACCCCCCCCGTAACGAAAATAAATTTGGTATTCGCACTCATAGATTTGCTCCCCATTCCTGATTGGCATCGCTGGCAAGGCGACGGCATGAAAAATGGTATGAATTACAAGGAAATAAATCGGCAATGCGTCGGTCTGCGGGTCCTGAGGGGAAGGGGCTGGTATCGGGTTGCGGGCGGGGGGCGAAAAAAAGGCAGTCGTTCAGCAGATACGCCATAAACGTATGCAATTACGGTCTTGGACTTTCGGGTTGTCAAGGCTGCGGGTCGGCATGTTCCAGGCCCCTGGTGAATTGGCAATGATATATTTCAAAATGTGCTTCGAAGTGCAAGCGTTTTTCTGAAATCAAGGGCCGGCGCTTCAAGCGGCCGCCGAAACCGATGCCGTCCGAAGACGGTAATCTTCGCTGACGGCCACCGTCATCGAGGACCAACGGATCATGAACCATGGCGGTTGCGACCCGCAGGGGCGTGGCCGTCAAGGCCGGCGCAAACGGATGTCAAGGCGACAGCGCCGGTGGGGCGAGGATGGGCTCCGCCCCCCAATCGGGCAGGGTGGCCCGCAGGCCGGCCGTGTCGAAAAAGGCGGGGTCCTGCACCGGGTCCACGCGCAGGTTTTCCACGCGCATTTCACGCCAAAGCTGGTGCTTGCGATAGACCTGAATGCGCATGGGATAGGCGGCGCCTTCGATCTGGCCCCAGTCCAGAAAACGAATCTCAAGCGCGCCCGCCTCCGGGTTGAGAACCGAAGGCGGCAGCATCAGGCGCAGCGGCCGAAATGTATCCTTCTGAATCCACAGCTGGGCCGCGTTCTGATCCGGGTAGGCCGCCCCGATGACGAAACAGTAGTCGCCTTCGAAACGGCCCAGACTCGTGAGCGCCAGGTCGACCCCCACGCCGCGAAGATAATCGGTCATGGCCGCGCGGGTGGCATTCAACAGGATGGCCGGATAGTCCTCGAAACGCTCCGGGGGGCCCGACTGGATCTGGCCGTTGACCACCACCAGACGATCCAGGGGCGTGCGGATGGATGTCCGCTGATAACCGTCGCCGCGGATATCGGAACGGAAATGATCGGGAAACCGGTAATGCAGGGTCTCTTGCAATTCAACGGCCAGTCGCGGCGCCCCGTCGAGCGGCATGCGGCTGACCACCTGTCGCACCTCAAGGGATTGGGGCACGGCGCGCTTGGCCTCCATCAGGGCCAGCACTTGCCCTCCCGGGAGGACGTAGCCCCTGGCCATGCCTGCCGCCAGGCAAACCAGGCCCGCAACCAGCACGAACGCAAGGCCCGCCGGCGGACCGGTTCGGAAGGGTCGCAAACGATTGGTCACACTGTAGTCCGCTTGGTTCGGGGGCCTGCCGGCCCCGGGGTTGGGATTCCGTTGCCCTCCGGGCGTGTGCACCTCACCCGGCCCGCATGGCATCGCTTTAGAGAAGCTCCTGGGAAAACGTGGCCGCGGCGCCGAGATCCTCTTCGATCCGCAGCAACTGATTGTACTTGGCAATCCGATCACTGCGCGAGAGCGATCCGGTCTTGATCTGGCCGCCGTTGACCCCGACCGCCAAATCGGCAATGAAGGCGTCCTCGGTTTCCCCGGAGCGATGCGAAATCACGGTGGTATAGCCCGATTGCTTGGCCATTTCGATCGTGTCCAGCGTTTCGGTCACCGTCCCGATCTGGTTGAGTTTGACCAGGATCGAGTTGCCGATGCCCCGCTGGATCCCCTTGGCAAATATCTTGGGGTTGGTCACGAAGATGTCGTCGCCCACGATTTGAATGGTGCTTTCGAGCCGGTCGGTCATCAGCTCCCAGCCATCCCAGTCCTGCTCGGCCAGGCCGTCCTCGATCGACAGGATCGGATACTGGTCGATCAGTTTCTCGTAGTAGGCCACCATCTTCTCCGACGAATACTTTTTACCTTCGGATTGCAGGACGTATTTGCCCGTTTTGTAGAATTCGCTTGCGGCGGCATCCATGGCGATGCCGATATCGGTGCCGGGTTTGTAGCCCGCCGACTCGATGGCGCTGATGATATTCTTGACGGCCTCTTCGTTGGAGGCCAGATCCGGCGCGAAACCGCCCTCGTCGCCCACAGCCGTGTTGAGCCCCTGGCCTTTGAGGATGCCCTTGAGGGCGTGAAAGGTTTCAGCCCCCATCTGAAGGGCCTGGGAAAAAGACTTGGCGCCCACGGGAATGATCATGAACTCCTGAATGTCCAGGTTGTTGGCCGCGTGGGCTCCACCGTTGAGAATGTTCATCATGGGCAGCGGCAGACAGCGTGCATTGATGCCGCCGATATAGCGGTACAGCGGCAGACCAAAGGCGTTGGCCGCGGCCCGGGTGGCGGCCATCGAAACCCCCAGCATGGCATTGGCCCCCAGCTTGGATTTATTGGCCGTGCCGTCGAGTTCCAGCAGCTTGTGGTCCAGCGTCATCTGGTCGGCCGCATCCATGCCGATGATCTGGCCTGCGACGATGTCGTTGACGTTCTTGACGGCCTTGCGGACGCCCTTGCCGCCATAGCGTTTGGCGCGTTTGTCCCTCAATTCCAATGCTTCCCGCTTGCCGGTGGAAGCGCCCGAGGGAACGGCGGCCCGCCCCAGCGCCCCTGAAGCCGTGAGGATATCCACCTCGACGGTGGGATTGCCGCGGGAATCGAGGATTTCACGCGCAGTTACATCGATGATTTCCGTCATGGCTTTATCTCCCGTTTTGGTCGGTTTGGTGCGATTGTGGATAGAACGTGCGGTTGCTTGACAAAAGGTGGGCAAATGTTACTCTTCGACCGATTGCCTGTCAAGGAGGCGTTTACGGCCTGTTGCCGGCCAAGCCCAAGCGTCGGCACCCTCGCCGTATGGACGCCGATCAGCCCGGGGGGCCATGTGTGAAAACACCCGAGAGCCAATCCCTTTACGACGATGCCCACCTTTTCGTGGCCGCCGTGCGCTTCCTGACCCACCAGCAGCAGTCTCCGCCGGATCTGGCCCAGGTTTGTCGGGCCCTGGCCCTGTCGCAGGAACGCGGCGGATTCGTCTGCCGCCGACTGATGGACATCGGCGCCGTCGAGTCGATCCGGGGCGCCTATGGCGACCGGCTTTTCGTTCGCGACCACCTCAAGTTGGAAACACTGCCCCGCGAGGACCAAAGCGACGGATTGCAGGCCGAACTCGACCGCTTTCAGCAGACCCAGAAGGGGCTGGCCAGCAAGGTCGAGAACATCCGCGCCGAACAGGCCCGCAAGAAAAAGGACCTGTTCAGTGAAATGGAGAAAAAGCTGCGCCAGGAGATCGATAAAAAATCATCATGAGCGCGGGAATGCCGTCGGGGGTCGATCAGGGGTCATTATTTGCAATGGGGTGATCCGTTGCGGGAATGAAACACGTCGGCGAAGCTGAGCATCCGCTCCCCTTCCTGCGCCTCGCCAGCCTGCAGCGACCGGATCCGGCGGAAATAGGGCAGCCGCCCTTTAAACCGCCCGAATACCACCCGCACGAGAATGTACATCGGGATGAAGGTGAAGGCATAGCCCACCGCATCGCCGACTTTCGGCAGGGCGAGCGGCAGCGCAAAAGCGACATCGCCGAAACGCGACTCCAGCCATTGCATCGCAAACGGCAGGGGCCACAGCGAAGCCGCGGCCAGGGCCACCCGGGAGAAGAAAACCTTGCCGAAGGCGTCGTTGGCCTCGCGGTTCAATGCCTGGTAGCCGTCCTTGTCGCGGGCCTGAAGCGCCCGCAGGGAACCGTTTTGCAGACGCACCAGCCGGCGGCTGTCCCGCTTCAGAAAGGCGTGGTTCCAGCGATAAGCCAACCCCATCGACAGCTCGCCCAGGATGACGCATGCCAGGGCCAGCACCGTAATGCCGGCCAGATACCCCAGCATGGGGTTGTCCGCCAGACGGAAGAAATAGATCAGGAAAGCGTCTAGTTGCCTGTAAAAGGTCTCGCCCATCGTTTTTTTTCCGTTGCGTTTGCGCTGTTGTCAGAGGAAGCCCGCCCAGGGGGCCGGCTTCCCCGTTGCGTTAAAGCCGTCGGCCGACATTTAGAACGGTGGCAGGATGGCTTGTCCAAAGAAGCCTTTGGTGGTGTAGCGAATCCCCACGTAGAAAGCCAACAGGACGAACAGACGCTTCAGCCAGATGTCCGGGATGTATTTGGAAGTCCGCGGACCGATCATGGAGCCCACGAAAATGCCCACCAGTTCGGCGCCGATGAGCCCCCAGTATACCGGAACGCCTTTGCCCACCATGTAGCTGAAGATCGAGACCACCATGCCCACCAAAACCACGAGCGCGCTGGTGCCGGCCACGAGGAACATGGGCAGTCCAGCCACCGAGGTCAGGAAAGGCACGAACAGGAAGCCGCCGCCGATGCCCAGAAACGAGGCCAGGGCCGCGATAAAGATGCCGCCCAGCATGGGGATGAAGGCCTTGAAGGCGAATTCGACACCATAGAAGGTAAAGCGGATCGTGCCGGCAAAAAAGGTGGTCGCCCAACCGGCCACGGCCAGACCATAGGCCACCACTTTCATCCCGCTGACCATGTTGGCCCACAGCGCGCTGGCCACCACGAGACCCAGGGCCACGAACATCAGCGGCCAGGAGCCCTCGAGCACCTTGACGCCCTCGCTGGTGTCCCCACCGCCCTTGGCCTGCTTTTCGAAAGCCGCCGCCGCCTCCTTGGCCTTTTTCTTCTTGGCCTGGCCCGCCGCCGTGGTTTCCCGGAGCAGCATGACACCCAGTATGAGGACGATCAGGCCGAAATAGCCGATGTAGTCGCGCAGACTGACCTTGCCGGCCGTCAGCGCGGGGATCAGCCAGGAGCCGCCCACCCCGCCAATGGCCAGACACATGCCCAGTGGCGCCACCAGGCGCCCCATGCGGTAGTAGTTGGTGCTCGAGATCAGACCGCTCAAACCCACCAGCCACTGGTTGGACACGCGGATCGAGTCGGTCACGATCTTGTTGAGCGGGTTGCCCTTGCCGAAACTCTTGGCGTAATCCCCCAACCCGAAAATGGTGATGTGACCCACGCCGGCCATGATGCCACCGAACGCGCCGACGGTGGAGAAAATCCAGCCCACCCAGATGGCCCACAGAAAGCCGTAGACCAAATTGGGTTTCGGCGCCCCGGGAATGCCCAGGAACCCGGGTTCGGCCTTGGGATCGATTTGGCCCTCGCCCGTGCCCTTGGGGGCCTGCTCGATGGCCTCTTCCAGGGTGACGGCCTGAGCCTGATCGATGCCGGCCAGGGGACCTGCCAGAAGAAGTCCCAGCAACGCCAGTGTCATGCATACCAACAGTGGTTTTTTCATCGTTTCCAACCTCCGCACGAAAGAGTTAGATGTTCCCGAACCGACAACCGTCCGGCCTGTGTCGACAGCGCATGCGTGACGGCGCTCCGGTTCCATGTTGAAATTCAGTTTAGCCCTCACAAAAAACGTGCCAGCAGCAAACGAAATGCGAGACACGTGAACGGTATCCATAACCACTTGTTATGATTGATTATATAATTATCAACCGCGCGTCGCGACAAAAGCGCGGCCTGCGGAAGGCGGCCGCCCGGGACCTGGCCGCGGTTGGCATCCATTCGAATTTTTTATTGATTTTAGAAGGTTGGATCCAAGGTAGGCAAATGTGGCAGTGCCATCATTTTTTGGCACCCGTTCGAAACGCATCCGAGCGGATGTCATATTTGCGCATGATCTGCTGAAAGGACTGCCTTTCGATCCGGCTTCGCTTGGCGGCCCGGGTGACATTGCCAGCAGTCATTTCCAGCGCCTTGCAGATATAGCGTCGGTTGAACTGCGACAGGACCTCTTCCTTGGCTTCGCGGTAGGGGATGGCACTGAGGTCATCCGTTTCGAGGTCGGCCACACAGGCGGTGGCCTGCCAGCCGATGGCCTCGGGGGTGATTTCTTCACCGCCGCACATGACAACACCCCGCCGGATGAGATTTTCCAGCTCGCGCACGTTGCCCGGCCAGGGATGGCCAGCCAACTGCGCCTGCAGTTCCGGGGACACGCGTTTGGGCGCCTCTCCCGCCCCCAGGCTGTACCGGTCCAGAAAATGATCCACCAGCAGGGGAATATCATCCGGGCGCGCGCTCAGCGTCGGCAGCACCACCTCGACCACGCACAGGCGATAGTAGAGGTCCTCCCGGAAATCCCCTGCCGCCATCCGGGCTTTGAGATCGCTGTTGGTGGCCGCCACCAATCGCACGTCGACCTTGACGCTGCGGTTGCGCCCCAGCGGCCGGAATTCCTTGTCTTCCAGCACCTGCAGCAGCTTGGCCTGGATGGCAGGGCTGATATCCCCGATTTCGTCCAGGAAAAGGGTGCCGCCGTCGGCTTCCTGAAAAAGCCCGCGGCGGTCGGCCACCGCATGGGTGAAAGCCCCCTTGGCATAGCCGAAAAGTTCGCTCTCCAGGATGTTCTCCGGCACGGTGGGGCAGCTGACCCGAACAAACGGGCCCTCCCGCCGGCTGCTCAGCTCGTGCAGCGCCCGGGCAGCCAGGTTTTTGCCCGTGCCCGAGGCGCCGCTGACGAGCACCGTGATGTCGGACTTGCCAAGCATCGCGAGCCGATCGAAAACGGTCTGCATGGGCGGGCTGGCGCCCACCAGGCCGTGAAAGGCCTCTGTCCCGCGCACGCGGGCCTTGAGTTCGCGGTTCTCGTTGAGCAGGCGTCCGCGTTCGAGCGCGTTCTGCAGGTGGTGGACAAGGGCGTCGTGGTCGAAGGGTTTGGTAATGAAGTCGTAGGCCCCTTTGCGAATGGCGTTCACCGCCACCTCGATAGCCCCGAATGCGGTCATCATGACCACCGTGAAGCCCGGCCGGCGGGCCTGAATTTCCTCCAGGAGCTGCAGCCCGTCCATTCCGGGCATGCGGATGTCCAGCAGGGCCAGATCGAAGGGCTGTGCCTCGAAGCGGGCCAGCGCGTCCCGCCCGTTTCCGGCGGTCACCACTTCACAGTCCAGATCCTGGCCCACACTGCGGGTGAGCAACCGCAACATGTCCGGTTCGTCGTCGACGATCAGCAATCGGGGGCGGCGGGATGTCATCGTGCCGGGGTGTCTCCTTCCGCGGGCAGGGGCAGTCGAATCCTGAACTCGGTTCCGGAAGGCCGGGCGCTGGCCACCTCGATCGTGCCGCCATGATCCTCGATGATGCCATAGCTCACCGAGAGGCCCAGCCCGGTCCCCTGTCCGGTAGGTTTGGTCGTGAAAAAGGGGTCGAAAATCTTCTCCTGAATATCCTCCGGGATTCCGGGGCCGTCGTCCGCCACCGTGACGAGGGCCTGGGTGCCGCTCGCGTCGAAGCCCACGCTCACGACGATGCGGCCGTTCTTGTGGATGGCCTGCCTAGCGTTGATCAGCAAGTTCATGAAGACCTGTTTGAGCTTTTCGGCATCGCCCGCCAGATCCGGCAGTTTGGGATCATAATGGGCCTGGATCGCGATATTGTCCAATTCAAGCTGTTTGCGAATCACGTCGGTCACGGCCTCCATGCTCTCACAAACATTCACGCGCGCCTTCGACGTCCCGGTCTGCCGGGCGAAGTTGAGCAGGTCCTCGACGATTTTCTTGCAGTTGCGGGTCTGTTTCTCGATCGTGCGGAGGTCGTCGATCTTGTCGGACGATTTCGGTTCGTTGCGGATCAAAAGCTGGGTATAGCCCAGGATGAGCCCGAGGGGATTGTTGATTTCGTGGGCCACACCGGCCGACAATTGTCCCAGCGACGCCAACCGGTCGGCCCGCAGCAGTTGCCGCAACATCTGTTTGCGATGGGTGATGTCCTTGGCGATCCCCTCATATTCCGCAATCCGGCCGTCCGGCCGGCGGCGGGCGGTCATGCTGAGCAGAACCTCCACACGCCCGCCGTCCCGCGTCCGGAGCGTGCACTCCCGGTCGCGGACAAACCCGGCCGCTTCGATTGCGGCCAGGATTTGCGGGGCCTCGCTCCCGTCCTGCAGCAGGGCGGCGATACGCTCCCGGCCGAGGAGAGATTCTTTGCCGTCATAGCCCAGCATGGCCATCCCGGCCGGGTTGATATCGCGGATCAAACCGTTCCCGGCGGCCACAAAAATAAGATCCATGGAGTCTTCAAAGATGCGGCGGTATTTGGTTTCGGATTTGGCCAGAACGGCCTTGGAGTCAGCAAGCTGCTCGATATAGCGTTCGATCGCGGCCGTCATCGTACTGAAGGTGTCGGCGAGTTGATGAATCTCGTCCCCACGGACCCGCCGTGTCGATCCGGAGGCCGACGGAAGCAGGTGATGGGCCTCGCCGGATGCCGCGTGGTGGTTTTCCACCGCCGTTGCCTGGCGGGCGCTGAGCATGCGTTCGGTCGCCTCCTGCAACGCACGGATCCGGGTGGTCAGATTACGGGCCAGGGCAAAACCGACCGTATCGGAAATGATGACGGCGATGAGCGCGAAGGCGAAGATGGACCACCAGACCTCCTGGGTGGTGGCCGTCACCTTGCGGCGCAGCAGCCCCAAACGCACCTGACCGATCTTGACATCGCCGACCATGACGGCAAAGGCAAAATCGTAGATGTCCTCCTGGCCGTTGGAAAGCAGACGGACACTTCCCGGCCGTGACGGCACGGTGTGATTGGCATCCTTGAGCTGAACGGGATATCCGCCGGTAAAGGTGTGGGTCAGCACCCGGCCTTCGCTGTCCTGGATAAAGGCGTAGAGCAAATCGTCGGTGGATTCCATCATCTCGCTGGCCAGGCTTTTCAGACGCAGGAAATCGAGGGCGAGGATCGCGTCCCCGCTGCGGGCCGCCAGATTGGCGGCCAGGGCCAGCCCCAGGTTGCGATGTTCGCGGTACAGCGCGCGGGAGGCGATGTGACTGGTGTAAAGGGCGATCAACACCACCGACAGCAGAACGATGGCAATAATGCCCAAATTGAGTTTGGCCCGGATACTGTTGTTAAACGGCCAATGCAGGCGATCCGCGATGCTCATGGGCGCCGTCCATGGGGGGAGGCCGCCGCCGGGCGCAGGTCCGGACGCCGGCCTCCCACGCGGGCCCAGAGATCCCGGACCGGATCGAAGTCGCCATCCTCGGACGCCACGATGGCCGTCATGCGGGCCTGCGCCAGAATGTCACGCGCTTCCGGATCGCCACCGTCCAGCGCCGTCAGGGCCTGTCCGATGCGCTGCACGATTTCAGGCTCCAGGCCGGCCCGGGCGGCATAGACCCACCCCGGATACCAACCGGTGCGTCCGATCACCCGCAGTTCCGCGGGATCGATGCGGTCCGCCAGGACCTCCAGGGCGCCTTCGCGCACCGAACCGACATCGTACTGGCCGGCCATTACCGCCAGGATGACCTTCTCCTGTTTGCCGCCCGGACCCGGGGCAAAAGCGATGTCCGTGAAATCTGGTGGAAAGATGCCGTTGTCCATAAACAGACCCAGCGCGTAGAGATAGCCGCCCGCGGAAAAGGGATCCACGGCCATCCAGCGTTTGCCGCGGCAATCGGCGATCGAGCGGATAGCCGGGTTGTCGGCCCGCACGATGATCTCACCGCGGAAACGCTCCTGCCCACCCCCCTCGATGATCCGCGCAAAGGCCCGCGCGCCGTGATCGCGGGCCATCATCACGTAAATGAACGGGTTGGAAAAGGAGATATCGATCTTTCCCTGCCCCACCATGCGCATGTGCTTATCAAACGTATCCGGGAAGATCTGCACCATGTCGAGACCGGTCCTGTCCCGCAGATAGTCCACCAACCGGTGGTGGCGCTGGAAGGATACCGCGTGGGAGAACTGCGGCAGATAGGCATAGGCCAGACGGTTGGCGGCGGGCGTTGCGGGGGTGACCTCTTCCCGCTGGCTGAAATCGATGACACGGGGCGTTTCTTCGCGCGAGCAGCCGCCGCCCAAAAGCATGAGCACCAGCAGCGGCGCAACGACGAAGGCCAGTCCGCCGCCGCAATTTTGTCTGAGGCATGTCAGCATGGTTTGGTGCGCTTACCGGCCTCCCCCGGGTGCCAAAGAATTCTGCCGGCCGGAGAGGCCGAATGCCGGCCGACGGGCGTTACCAACGGCGCTATGGTTAGAATCTTTGGGAATCGGTGTCAACCGCAGCGCTGCCCGCGGGCATCAACCGCCCGTCACCGTCACCGCCACGGGACGCTTCCGGGGGCGGTTGTCGTGGTTGATCACCACCACCTGCTGCCAAGTGCCCAGCAGGAGCCTTCCATCGCGCACCGCGATCTGGATGGACGGTCCCAGCAAGGCGGCCTGCACGTGGCTGTGCCCGTTGCCGTCGTGCCAGGCCATCTCATGGGCGTAGTCGTCCCCCGGCGGGGCCAGTCGGTTGACGGCCCGCTTGAGGTCCTCGACCACGCCGGGCTCGTATTCGATCGTGGTGATCGAACCGGTGGAGCCCACCACCGAGGCCGCCAGAACACCGTCGCGGATACCGGACGCCGCCACAATGCGATCGAGTTCGCCGGTCACGTCGCGGATGTCCGGCCCGACCCCCAAGTCGACGGTGATGGTCGCCATTTGCTGCCGCAATGTCATAACGCCCCCCTTTCCGGCACGATGCCGAGGTGGATACCCTGAGGCCTGGCTTTACGGCTCAGGCGAATGGCCAACCGTCGCTATTCAGGTTCGAGATTCGCCCCTGCCATTTCGATACCCGTTGTCGATAGCGATCCCGTTCCTGATGGGAACCATGCCGCCCGGGGGCCGCAAGATGC
>JASJBQ010000302.1 GCA_030066455.1 Desulfobacterales bacterium | reverse complement strand
GCCACGGTATAGGTGAACGGATAAAAAACCACGCGCAACGTCTCGGAAACCTCGCCGGTGCGGACGAAACCGTTGGCTTTTTGGATGAGCTGCCAGGTGACCACGATGAAAAACAGCCCGCAGGCTGCGTCGTTCAGGCTGTTGAGGCCTTTGCGCACACGGGGCGGGAACCGGTCGATAAGCACATTCACGGCGATGTGGCCGCGGCGCTTCTGGGTGTAGCCCAGGGCGAGGGCGGTAACGACGGCACCGCCGTAGCCCATGAGTTCGAAGGTACCCCGAATGGGGTCCCCGACGGTGCGCACGAGGATGTTGGCGCAGGTCAGGGCGATCATCCCTACCAGGGTCGCACCGCCGCAAAATACGGACAGGTTGATCAGGTGGCGTTCCATGCGCTCCAGCGGAGCCGTCAACATGCGGTTTCCTGCCTTGTTAATTGGTTTCCCCTCGATTTATAAACGGGCGCTGGTTTCCAGCACGGCCACGCGCGCTGCGGGAAGGGCGCAAACCACCCTCACCGATGGATGCGGCAAAAAGCTGGCGCGCCGGAACAAACGCTGACGAACAGGTGTAAGATCTCACCGGTTCACCGTCCGCCAAACGACCCGTCCCTGCTTACGGCATATGCTTTGTGGTCAGCAGCTTGATGTCGTCGACGATGGACGGGGCCGGAAAACCCTTGTCGTTAGCATCCTTGATCCAGTTGTCGGTGATGAACTGCAGGCGTCCGTCCCATTCGGCCTGGGCGGCGGCGTCAAGGTTGATGACCTCCACCTTGTGGGTCGCCACCGACCATTCCATCGCCTTCTTGACATGCCCGTCCATGTAGGTGCCGGTCCACTCGGCCTGCTCCCGCGCCAGTTCGTCCATCACTTTCTGGACGTCGGGGGGTAGGGCCTTCCAGCGATCCATGTTCATCACGACGGCAAACGGATAGATGACCGTGTCGGTCATGGTCACATATTTACAGGTCTCGGCAAATTTCAGGTCTTTCATGACCTCGAGCGAAGAAAACAGCCCCTGAACCACGCCCTTCTGGAGCGCTTCGGGGGTGGCGGACATGGGCATTCCCACCTGGTTGGCGCCCCAGGCCTTCAAAATCTGTGCGGCCCCGCCCGAGGCCCGCAGATCCAATCCCTTGATATCCGCAAGGCTGCGCACGGGCTTCTTGGACATGATGTTGGCCGGCGCGGTGGTGAACATGGTCAGCACCTTGACCTGCGCGAAAGCCTTGGGCTGGTATTTCTGGTAGAGCTCCCACAAAACCAGGCTGCCCACATGCGCGTCGGGAATGCCCAGTGGCAGGCTCGTGGCATTGGTCACGATGAAGCGGCCCGGCTGGTAGGCCATGCAGAGATTGCCGATATCGGCCTGACCGGCGATGACGCCGTCCATCATTTCCTTGGCGCCCAGCAGGGTGCCCCCGGGATAGGTCTTGATCTGGACCTGGCCGTTGGTGCGTTTCTCGACCTCCACTTTCCAGCGTTCCATCTGCACGCAGGGAAAGGTGGGTGCCGGGGGAAAATTGGCGTAGCTGAGGGAAATGGTCTCGGCCGTCACCGCTCCCGGTAGTATCAGGACCGCCGCCATGATCAGCATCAGGCCGAGTGTCAGGGGTGCGAACGTTCTCTTCGTCATTTTCCTTTCCTCCACCGCTGGGGACCGCCCTCGGTCAATGGACGACGGTCGCGTTCATTTCTCCGCCGGCTTTCGGCGGCTGTGGTTTCAATCCGGGCAGATGCGGGTCAGCCGCCACCGGCCGCGCAGCCGGCATCGAGTGCCCGTCGGGATGCGGCCAGAAGCTCCGGGCGCTCCGCCAGGCGGGTTTCAAGCACCCGGACGATGTCGTCACGCTTGCAGAAAAGTTCGCCGGCCGCTGCATTCCCGCTGCCGAGCCGGGCCAGCGCGAAGCCCAGCACCACCAGATTGACGGCCCGGGGGTTTTCGATGCGTGCGGCAACCGCGTCCGCGTCCACGTGGGCGACACCGGCCGCCGCGGCCGTGGCGTTGACCACTTGCCAGCCGTCGGCACGGATGAAGTGGCCATGCAGGTCGCGGCTTTCGGCCTTGAGCCCCAGCAGGCCGTCGGCGCACCCGCTTCTGATCAGTGGACTGGCGAAATCGCCTATTTTGAGATGGGAGACCACCGAGCCGCCACGTTGGGCCATGCCGTGGGTTTCGGAGGTCAATACCGAAAGGCCGCGGGTGATGGCGGCTTCCGCGATCAGCCGGGTGACAAACAGGACCCCCTGCCCGCCCACCCCGCTGATCACGATCTGCTGTTGAACGTCGGTGCTCATTTTACTCCGCAATTAAGGTTAGATCTTCAGCGACGGCTGTGGTTGAATCGACTCTTTCGGGCAGACATGCAGACAGACCCCGCAGCCGCTGCAGAGCACTTCATCGATCCGCGCCCGGGATTCGGCCCCATCCAGAGCGATGGCCGGACATTCGAACTGCTGGACGCAGTAACCGCAGCCGTCGCAGTCATCTGTAATGGCCGGGACACCCGCCTGGCCTTGTGTGGCGGCCTGACGTTTGTCGAGGATGCAGGGATAACGCGAAATCACCACGGCGGGCCCGGTCTCCCGGCTGTGGGCCACGGCCGCCTTCAGCACCGCAATCAGTTCAGCGGTGTGGTAGGGGTTGGCGATGCGCAGGTAGTCGACACCGCAGCCCCGGACCGCAGCTTCGATGTCCACCGTCTGTAACACTTCACCGCCGGCCCCCACGCCGCTGGCCGGCGTGGGCTGATTGCCGGTCATGGCCGTGGTGCGATTGTCCAGAATGACGAGCACGAAGCGCACATCCTGGTTGACGGCATCCACGAGGGCCGGCAGGCCGGCATGGAAAAACGTGGAATCCCCGATGGTGGCGACGATATCCGGGCGTTTGGCCGCATGTTTGTAAGCGTGATAAAAACCGGCGGCCTGGCTGATGGCGGCCCCCATGCAGAGCACCGTGTCCACGGCACCCAGGTTCAGCCCGAGGGTGTAGCAGCCGATGTCGCTGGTGTAGATCGCCTTGCGCGCCGCTTTTTTGATGGCGAAGAAACTGGCCCGGTGAGGGCAGCCGGCACACAGGGTGGGGCGTCGACCCGGCGTGGCGGGCGCTGCGGCGTCCTGAACAGGACGCCCCGTGAAGCGATCGAGCACCTGCGCAATCATCTCGGGCGTGAGCTCGCCCACGGCGGGCACCCGCCCCGTCAGCTTCCCCTGGACGCGATCGCGGTCGGCAACCTGCATTTCAATCACGCCGGTGGTCTCTTCGATCACCAGCACGTCCGCATAACGCTCGCGCAGATGGGTGATAAACGCCAGATGCAAGGGGTAAGGCTGCAGGACCTGGTAAAGCGGCAGCTCCGACCACAGCCCCATGGACTGAACGATCTCGCAGGCATGGGCGGCGGCCACCCCGGAGAGGACCACCGCCCGACGCCCTTCGGCCCCGGGGTTCAGCCGCCGTGGCGCGGTGGCTTCGAACCGGGCGATGGCCGCCAGCTTGGCCTCCAGTTCGCGGTGGAGCTGCTGCCGGAATTTGGGTGTGGCCGCCCAGCGGGCCGGATCCTTTTCGAAAGCGGCCTCACGAGCCAGCATGGCCGGTGTCCGCAGCGCGATATCCTGGCGGGCATGGCAGACACGGGTTGTGGGCCGCAGCATGACCGGGATGGCATGCGCCTCGGACAGACTGAAGGCCACATCGATCATCTCACGGGCCTGCCGGGGCGAATCGGGATCGAGCACCGGAATCTTGGCCATCATGGCCATCATCCGGCTGTCCTGCTCGGTCTGGGAAGAGTGCGGCCCTGGATCGTCGGCGCTGATCACCACGAACCCGCCACGGGTCCCCATGTAGGCCGCGCTCATGAGCGGATCCGAGGCCACATTCAGCCCCACCTGTTTCATGGCCACGGCTGTGCGCAGGCCGGCCTGGGCGCCGGCGTAGGCGATCTCCAGGGCCACCTTTTCGTTGACGGCCCACTGGGTGTGCATTGGGAGTTGATGAATTTTCTGAAAATGCGCCACCGCGGCCAGGATTTCCGATGCCGGTGTGCCGGGGTAGGACGTCGCCATGGCACAGCCGTTTTCGATCAGACCGCGGGCAATCGCTTCGTTGCCGAGCAGCAGCTTGCGTTCCGCCAACTGTCCGTCTCCTCGTGAATCAATACCCGGTCTCAATAACGCGGCGGCCAGGGCGCTTCAACGACTGGGAAAAACTATCGCCGGAGCCTTCGGGAAGCCCCGGCGCAGATAGGGATGGGCACTCCTTAGCGTCTCTTAAACCTGTGTCAGATAATCCGAGGGGGCATTGTTTGTCAAGCCAATGGGTTAGCCTCAACGCTTGATACCCGCTCCATTTCTCTGTTAGGTGAAAGATAGGATTGCCGGCCCCTGCGCCTCCGGGAATCACGATTCCGCCGGCTCCCCCCGCAACCCCAACATACGGAGTCAAAAATGCGAGTCTGCACGGTTGAGCAAATGCGCGCCATGGATCGGAGCGCCATCGACCAATACGGTATCCCGGAGCTTGTCCTCATGGAAAATGCCGGGCTGGCCGCCTACCGGGTGCTCGTCGACCGCTGGGGTCCGACCAGGGGGCGCACCCTCGTCTGCTGCGGCGCCGGCAACAACGGGGGAGACGGTTTTGTGATCGCCCGCAAAATCCTTTCGGACGGGGGGCAACCGGTCGTATTGCTCCTGGGCGACCCGTCCCGCTACCGCGGGGCGGCCCGCACCAACTTCGACATGCTCGAAGGGCTCGCGGCCGAGGTGGTGATATCCAAGGATCCGACCCGGATCCGGGCACTGATCGAAGCGGCCGACCTCATCGTCGACGGCATCTTCGGCACCGGGCTTTCCAAACCCGTCAGCGGGCATTATGCCGAAGTCATCGCCATGATCAACGCCGCCGACAAACCGGTTTTGAGCCTCGACATCCCTTCGGGCGTCAGCGGTGACTCGGGACAGGTCATGGGGGTGGCGGTGAAAGCGGACGCCACCGTGACCTTCGGCCTGCCCAAGGTCGGCAACCTGCTCTATCCCGGGGCCCATCACGGCGGCGCATGTTACGTCACCCGGATCTCCTTTCCGCCGGTCCTGACCTGCGCACCGCAGCTTGCCATCGCCGTCAACCACCCCCCGCCCCTGCCGGCCCGCGATCCCGCGGGGCACAAGGGTACTTTCGGCGATGTGCTCTTCGTCGCCGGGGCGGCAGGCTATTACGGCGCCCCCTATCTGGCCGCCATGGCTTTTCTCAAGGCCGGCGGGGGATACTCCCGGCTGGCCGCACCGGCGTCGATCGTCCCCGTGGTCGCCGCCCAGGGCAGCGAAATCGTCTTTCATCCCCAGGCGGAAACCCCTGCGGGCAGCCTGGCCTACAGCAACAAAGCCGACCTGCTGGCGCGCATCGGGCAGGTCGACATGCTCGTCATGGGGCCTGGCCTCTCGCTCGATGATGAAACCGCCCGCCTGATCGGCGAGCTCGCGGAATCCGCCGAACTGCCGCTGCTCCTGGACGGTGATGCCCTGAGCATGCTGAGCCGCGCGCCGAATATCCTGGCCGGACGCCAGGCCGGGTCCACCGTCCTCACGCCTCACCCGGGTGAGATGTCCCGGCTCACGGGTGTGTCCGTCGACACCCTTCTGGGCGACCCGGTCGGACGCCTGCAGGCGGCGGCCAGGAAATTCCAGGCGATCATCGTCCTGAAGGGCGCCGCTTCGATGATCGGTTTTCCGGACGGCCGGGTCGCCATCAACCGCAGCGGCTGCGACGCGATGGCCACGGCCGGCGCCGGCGATGTCCT
>JASJBQ010000301.1 GCA_030066455.1 Desulfobacterales bacterium | reverse complement strand
TCATTAATAAAAGCCAGAGCACCGTCAAAACCCACCTCTACCGTGCGCTCAAGAAATTCAAGGATGACGAGTCGTTCCGCGATTTTCTGAGGGAGGCCGTGTCATGAATCCGGAAAACCGTGCGCACATCGAGGAGCAGCGCCTGCTTGCGTTCGTGGTCGAAGACTCCCGGATGACCGCCGCGGAGGATACCCATCTGGCCCAATGTCGGCAATGCCGCTCCGCCATCGAAGACCTCAAGGCGGATCTCACATCCCTGCGCCGGGCCAGCGAACGCTTCACCCCCGAACGAAAGCGGCGCATCGTCCTGCCCGAATCGACGACGCCCGAGCGGTTCGGAAGCCGTCCCTTTGGCTGGCGAATTGCCGCCGGGGCGATGGCCACCGTTTGCCTGGCCGCGATTCTCTGGTGGCAGGTCGGCCCACGACCGGACCGAGCGCCGCTCGATACCGCCGCCGGCGTGGCGGCCATTCCGGCCGATCCGGTCATGCTCGAAACCCGTCTGCTGGCCGAAAACGCCATGCCGAGCGCCTATCAGGCCATTACGGAAAGCCTTGACGACGGTTTCGATCAGGGCTTTATTGACTTTATTATCCCGCCCCTGGATGAGGAATCGCTGTCCTGAACCGGGTTCGAAAAGGAGCTGTCGTATGCTTAAACCGCTGATCATCATCTGCCTGTTGCTGTTGACCCCGGTTTTTGCCGCCCCGGTCGATGCCCAGAGCGAGCCGTCCGGCAAATGGTGGTACGATCCCGGCATCAAGGCCGAACTCAAATTGCAGGACGGCGAAATCAAGCGGCTCGACCGCCTTTTCAACCAAAGCCGCAGGCGCCTGATCGACCTGAAAAACAAGGTGGAAAAAGCGCAGTTCGACTACCAGCGCCTGATGGAAGCCGAGCCGTTGGACGAAAAAGCGGTCAACCGCCAGTTTGCCCAGTTGGAAAAGGCGCGCAGCCAAATGGCCTCCGAGCGTTCACGCTTCCTCGTGGAGGTCCGCAAGATTTTAGGCCACCAGCGCTTTCAGCGGCTGAAGCAAATCTATCGGCAGTAGTCGTGCGGGCGGCCACCGCCGCACCGTGCCCCGTGCGCCCGGTCGCCTTGACATATTCGACCGCCTCACGCTATGGTTGCTGTAACCTGATCACAGCGACCGAAACGCTATCTGCTCTCCCTCGACACCACCACTTCCGGAATTTAGCAAGACTTTGATCATCGCCGGTTGCGCCCGGACCCACAGCCGTGATCAGCCCTCAACAGCGTATCCCCTGAAATAGATCTGCAGCACCCCGGTTCGACCAATCGAACCGGAGAAGGGGCATTTACCTTCGAATACGCCGCCTTCCAAACCAGCGGCCAAACCATGGCAGGGAGATGGGCGACCCACTTTTTCCCAATCGCCCTTGGTGCGGACGGGCAAACATGCCCGGTGGCCCGTGCGTTCCATCCTCTGATCACCACACAACCCCATCAAGACCGGATCGCGCCGGTCCGGACGAAAGGAGGTCCATCATGACCGACAGCATGTACAAGGTAATCACATTGGTCGGAACGAGCCCCAGTTCATGGGAAGAAGCTGCAAGAATGGCCGTGGAGACCGCCGGTAAGAATCTGCGAGACCTGCGGGTGGCCGAAGTGGTCAAACTGGACATGAAGGTGGACGGCGGTAAGGTCGTGTCCTACAGGGCCCGCGTTACCATTTCCTTCAAATATGAAGGCCAAAACTAGTCCGCTTCAGGGACCTCGCCCCTAAAACGACACCCAAAAACCCAATCAAACCTGATCCGGCCGATGGCCGGATCTCTTTTTGGGCGTCGCCGACTTTCAGAGACCCCATCCTTCGTGGCCGGGCGCGCAGGAAAAGATCAAGCGGGCCGCCCCGTTGATTCCCAGCGATTTTTCGCGATGCTATCAGACCAATGGCCGGATTAATTGACAGGCGGACGATAGCGGTACTAATTTTTATTGATTTAGCAAATTACCCCCGCGGCCATCAGGGCTCGGATCGCTCCGGCCGCTCGGAGATAAACTGAAGGAATGCACCACTTGTCGTCACGTATGCAGCCGTGAATAGGCATACAGTTACGATTCGCAGGGAAAGATGCAAACAGCCACCAGGGATCGCCAAACGATTATCTTCGCCGCCACGGCCGCTTTCATGATGGTGGCCCATCTGCAGGGCGGTAAAACGGTGAGAGACGCCCTGTTTCTCAGCCACTTCGCCGTAACCGCCCTTCCCAAGATGATGATCGCCGCAGCACTGGTATCGGCGGCGGCCGTGGCCGCCTTTTCGCTGTTGCTCACACGATACGGCCCGACCCGTCTGACGCCGCCCATGTTCCTGTTCAGCGGTCTTCTCTCGGTCGGCGAATGGATCATCATGGAAGCCTGGCCCCACGCCGTCACCGTCTTGCTCTATCTGCATATCACCGTACTCGATGCCCTTTTGATCAGCGGTTTCTGGTCGATTCTCAATGAACGCTACGATCCCTACAGGGCCAAAACGATCATCGGTCGCGTGGTCATCTTCACCGCCCTGGGAGGGCTTGCCGGTGCCGGCGCCGCCAGCATCATTGCCCGGGCGCTCGACATCCGGATGGTCATCGTCATGCTTGCCGCTCTGCATCTCGGCTCCGGACTGGCCCTCCTGCCCCTTGCACGTGACCGGTTCGACGGCCGGGGGCCGTCGTCGTCCCTGCTGGCGCCGTTCAGGATTTCAGTCCGTAACAAGCTTATCCAGCGCGTGGCGCTTCTCATGGTAGCCCTGTCGGCAACGGTTGCCTTGCTGGATTACCTTTTCAAAGCAACGCTTCAATCCAATCTGAACAAGGACGAACTCGTCACCTTTTTTGCCTATTTCTATATGGCGGTCGATATCGGTACTTTTCTGCTCCAGACATTCGTGGGCCGCAAAGCATTGCACTGGTTCGGGCTCGGCGGCACCATCGCCCTGGTTCCCCTCAGCCTCTTCTCCGGCGCACTGCTGACCTTCGTTTTCCGGTCCCTGATGACCGTCACCATGCTGCGCGCCGCTGCCAATCTGCTGACCAACTCTTTCTTCGGGCCGGGCTACGAACTTCTCTACACGCCAATCGCGACGGCCGAGAAACGCACGAGTAAAATTCTGATCGATGTCGGCGCCAATCGTGCAGGCAATATGCTGGGCGGCCTCGTCATTATGGGGCTTTTATTTGTGCCGGGCCCGACGGACAGCTACATCCTGTTTAGCACCATGATCTGTGCCGGCATTATGGGATTGTTGATTTTCCTGTTGAGTCGCGGATATCTGTCGCAACTCGTCACCAATCTGCAGGAAGGCCATCTGCCTGCCCGGTCGGCCGTGACCCCCGGGCCCGCGGAGAGCCCTGCCGCAGCGACGTCGACAAACCTCCGACGCGAGCGTCTGCTGCGACGGATTGCGTTTTACCGCCAGGTGAACCGCTCGCCCGCGGTAAAACCCGGGCCACCAAGCGTAACCGGGGAGCGCCCGCGGCCCCCAAGCGTTGATGACGATAGGGATCCTGAAATCGAGGCCATCCGGGCACTGCGCAGCGGAGAAGATCGCCGCATTCGGCACGTGCTGGTCAACCAGGCCGCAACACCGGGAATGCTGCCCCATATTCTGCCTCTTCTTCGCCACCGCAGTGTGCTGAAGGAAGCGCTCGCGGCCTGCCGACCGCTGGCAGCCACCGCCAGCGGCCAGTTGGTGGACGCCCTGCTCGATCAGCACCAGCACGCCCTCGTCCGCCGCCGGATACCTTTGCTGCTCGGATTCGTGGGGAACATGCAGGCGGTGCACGGACTGATTGCTGGGCTGGAAGACCGGGCGCCGGATGTCCGCTACCGTTGCGCCGAAGCGCTGGCGCGGATCAAGACCGACTATCCGCACCTGACCATCGACTCGGAGGCCGTCTGGCGGGTCATCTACCGGGAAATGACCTTCCTGGGCCGGTCGAACGTGCAACCCCGGCAAGGGGTTGAACCGCTGCGTCATCTGTTCCATCTTCTCGGGCTGATCTTCGGTGTGCAGGTCATGGATGTCTGTTACGATTCGTTGCAGGCCCCGGAGACCAAAATCCGTGGCACGGCGCTGGAATATCTCGAAAACCGGCTGCCCCCCAACGTCAAATCGGCGTTGTGGCCCATCATCGCCACCGGCCGCGCCGATCATATGCCGTCGAATCGTACGGCTGAGGAAATCCTGGAGGAGCTGTGGGGGGCTCAAGATGTTTCGAGCCAAAGGTCGCACCTGCTGGAGCGCAGCATAACGCCCAAAAACGAACCGGACAGCTAACGCCACAAGGCGGTCGTCCACTGTACACATCAAGGCCGCCATGGGCATGGAGGAAGTAGCGGGGCGATGAAAACGACGCTTGGCAACCTGCCGCTCGATCACCAATTGACCGGAAACATCCGCCGGCTGTTTCGTCACCTTGGCGTGCTGATGCTGGCGGCGGTCGCGCTCGTTACGGCGACCGTGGTCTATTACGACCAGCACCAGGTCGAAGCGCTCTCACGCAAGCTCATCACCAGCACGTCCGAGACCGTCGTGGCCCGGCTGGCGTCATTTTTCGCCACCGAGGACAGCAACTTGCGGATTGCCGCGGAGCAACTGCAGATCGGCTGGGGACAGGCGGATTCGCGCTGGCAGGATCTTTTCGCCCATCTGGCGCCGTTTCTCAACCAACATCAGAACGCCAGCGGCATCCTGTTGACCGCGGTAGACGGTGATGGGGCCTACTATGGCATTCTGAAGCCCGAACCCACCGGTACCGCGCTTATCGTACGATCCAATGCCGGCCACGACGGCGCTCGCGGCCAGGCCAAACTCGAGCGGTGGGAGGCCGGGGAACTTCAGGAGAGCTGGTATCGCCGGGACGATTTTGATCCCCGGTCAAGGCCCTGGTACCAAAAAACCCTGGACGCCGAAGAAAACACCATCGTCGCCAGCGGCCCCTACCTGTTCTATACGTCGAACAAACACGGCATCACCATTTCGACGCGCTGGCGCCATCCCGCTACGGGCCGCCACTTCATACTGGCCATTGATATCGTACTGGTGAATATCTCCCGATTCACCCAAACCCTGCGCCCGACGCCCAACGGTGTTGTTTTTGTAACTACGCAGGATCTGCGCCTGGTGGGCCTGCCGGCCGATGAACGCTTCGCGGATGAAAGTGTCGCCGATGCCATCCTGTTCCAACCATTTGGGGCTATCGAGCTGCCCCTTTTACAGGCGGGCGTGTCGGCCTGGGAAGCACAGGCGCGCACGCGCCGCTCATTCCCATTCGAGATGGGTGGACAGAACTGGTGGGCCGGCTTTACCTGGATCGAGGACCATCCCCACCAGGCCGGATTCTGGGCCGGCATTTTGGTGCCTGAGTCCGACTTTTTGGGAATGCTGCCCCTGCAGCGCAATTTCGTCCTGGCCGCTGTGGCCGGCACAGGCTTTTTTTTGGGCTTGATTTTGATATTCAACGCGGCGCGCAAGATGCGGCATGAAGTCCGCCAAGCCGTTTCGCTCGGCGGACAGCGGTTGGGGCCCTTTGAACTGCTCTACCAGATCGGGCATGGCGGTAACGGCACCGTTTATCGCGCCAACCACGCCCTGCTCAAACGCCCCACCGCCGTCAAGGTGATGCTGCCCCGGTTTGCAAGCAGTGCGTCCGCCAAAAAGCGTTTCATCAACGAGGTGCAGATCACCAGCCGTCTGACCCACCCGAACACGGTGGCGGTCTTTGACTTCGGCGAAACGCCAGAGGGCGCACTCTACTACGCTATGGAACATCTCAAGGGCGTCAATCTGGAGG
>JASJBQ010000300.1 GCA_030066455.1 Desulfobacterales bacterium | reverse complement strand
TCGTTCATGTTCGGTATCGGCATGCCGGAAATGATTCTCATCCTGGCCATCGCCCTCATCGTGATCGGCCCCAAAAAACTGCCCGACCTGGCCAAATCCCTGGGCCGGGCGATGAACGAATTCAAAAAGGCCACCCGCGAGATCAAGGAATCCATCGACGTGGGGGACGACTTGAAGGATGTCAAAAAATCCTTTGACGACCTCAATGCCGATATCAAGACATCGGTCAACCCGCTGAGCAGCCCCGCCCCGGATCCGGCCGCGGAACAGGGCCAAGCGGCCGACCTGAAGCCAGACGAAGACGCACCCACCGAACCCCAGGCACCCTCTGAAACCCGTGGTGAAGGAAACGCCAAGCATGAATGACGATGATAAAGTCCCTTTCACCGCCCACCTGGAGGAGCTGCGCAAACGCCTGATCATCAGCTTCGTGGCCATCGGCATCGGTTTTGTGCTGTCCTACGGGTTCAAGGAATATCTCTTTGGCATCCTGGTGCACCCCCTGCAAAGCGTCATGCAGGAAGGCGACACCCTGATCTACACGAACCTTCCCGAAGCCTTCTTCACCTACTTGAAAGTTGCGCTGCTGTCCGGCATCGGCCTGGCAACGCCGGTTTTGCTCTATCAGTTCTGGATGTTTGTGGCGCCGGGGCTGTACGAAAAAGAAAAGCGCCTGCTGCTGCCCATCGTCTTTCTGTGCTCCTTCTTTTTTATCGGCGGGGCGCTTTTTGGCTATTTCGTCGTCTTTCCCTGGGGCTTCAAGTTCTTTTTGGGATTTGCCACCGAAACCATCCGGCCGATGCCTTCCATGAAGGAGTACCTGGGCTTCGCGGCCAAGCTGCTGATCGCCTTCGGCCTGGTTTTCGAGCTGCCCCTGGTGATCACCTTCATGGCCCGCATGGGGCTGGTAACGGTCGAATTTCTCAAGAAAAACCGGAAATACGCTGTGCTCCTTTTTTTCGCCGGCGCGGCCATCCTGACCCCGCCGGATGTCGTCACCCAGGTGATGATGGCCATGCCGCTCATGCTGCTCTACGAAATCAGCATCGTCGGCGCGCGCATCTTCGCACGCCGGCCGCTCGAGGCCGATGAAGAAGGCGACGAGGCCGACGCCTGATGCGCCGGCGGGGGACCTGGCCGCCGCACAGTTAGCGCCGCCTGGCCCGACCGCCCCCTCTTGTGGGCCCGCGCGGATTCCGAAGCACCGCCCGATCTTTCCAACCCTTTAGATTTTCATAGATTTATTTTGCCTTTTTGGAATCCCTGGCATAGTGTAAGTGCCGCGCCGGACACTCCGTCAACATGAGGCCGCTATGACCAACCCCGTCCTGAACGATCGTTTTCTGGTCCTCAAAGATCGCATCGACGATTTCCTCAAACAGTACCATCAGACCCTCGTGCGCCTCGACAGCGAACCACTCATCCAAGTCATCAGCGAGCTGCGCTCGGGGGTGAACGAACCGTTTCTCTTTGTGGTGGTGGGGGAAGTCAAATCCGGCAAGAGCAGTTTCATCAACGCCCTGCTGGGCGACCCCATCTGCCAGGTCGATGCGGCCCCGTGCACGGATATGATCCAGCAGATCGTCTTCAGCGAAAAGCGGTTCGAAGAAAAAATCCGACCGCTTCTGATCAAGATCGGACTGCCCCTTCCCATTCTCCGGACGATTGCCATCGTCGACACCCCCGGGACCAACACGGTCATCGAAAACCACCAGGAAATCACCCGGGACTTCATCCCCCACAGTGATCTGGTGCTCATGGTATTCCCGGCCAAAAACCCCTACACCCAGTCCGCCTGGGAACTCCTCGACTATATTCGAGAAGACTGGCGCAAGCGCACGATCTTCATTCTGCAGCAGGCCGATCTGGCCCGGCCGGACGAGATCGAGACGAATTTGACCCGCGTTCGCGAACTCGCGCTCCAAAAAGGCATCACCGATCCACACATTTTCGCCACCTCGGCCGAGCTTGAAGCGCAGGGCGCCGGCGGCAGCGGCTTCGAAGCCGTCCGTCGGTTCATCCGCGAGACCGTCACCGGCGGCCGCCACTACCGGCTCAAACTGGTTTCGATTCTGGAATCCGCCGGCCATGTCGCGGAGAAGGTGGAGCAGTCATTGGCCGAGCGGCGCGAGCGGCTGACCGCCGACCAGGCCACCGTGGACAAGGTCAAGCAGCGGTTGGCCAGCGGACACAAGCAATCGGCCTACGAGCTGAAAACCCTGATCGGCCGGTTGGCGGAGGCCTATCATCAGACCGCGCGCAGCATGATTCGCGATTTCAGCGACGGGCTGGCTTTTCGTCGGCTGTTTGAACGCTCGGTCCGCGCCACCTTCGGCCGCAAGGCCTCCATCAAGAAATGGATCGAGAAACTCGAGGCCCGTTTCGCAGCGGATCTGCAGCGGCGCACCGAGACCCTCACGGAGGAAGGGGCCGCGCACTTCGTGGAGGGGTTGCAGGTCCTGCTGCAGCAACTCCTGAGAGAGCTGGAAGACATTCAGCCCGCGCCCCTGGCCGAAGACCTTATCTTTCAGCGGATCGACCGCCGGCGCACCGATGTCATCGACGCCGTCAAGGCCAACATGGCCGAATTGATCGGCGGCGAGAGCTTTTCCAACCGGGATCTCCAGGCCACCGATTCGCTGGGCCCATCGCTGGTGGGCGGCAGCGCCCTCACCGCAGTGGGCGCCTTCTTCCTGGTGGTCACCCACGGCCTTTTTTTCGACATCACCGGCGGCATCCTCACCGGGACCGGCCTGCTCCTGGCCGGCGGCGTCATGTTTGTCCGCCGGAACAAGCTGATCGCGCAACTCGAAGCGAATTTGGATGAAGGCGGCAATCAATTCGCCGCGGAATTGAACGAACGTCTGTCCACCCGGTTGAATCTCATCTTCGACGATATCGACCGCAATTTCCTGGCGCTCTACGAATATGTCGCCCAGGAAGCCGCACGCCTCGAGCCGGTCTTTGATCAATTGCAGGATCTGAAACGCCGGCAGCAGCTTCTGCTTGAGGACACCCACGGCCAGCTGCAGGATTGAGCCGGTGGCCCCACATGGTCTCCGCGCCGCCCCAAAAAACCCCGGCTGTGTCGACCAAAATCATGGTGCCGACGTCTTAATCATCGAACGCCTTTAGAAACGCGTCATTGGACAGCGTGAACCGGTGTCAGCGCACGTCCCGCGCCGTCTTTCGTTGACAGCTTTACGATGTTCTGGTAGGGGTGCCTGATCGGGGAACAACGGCAAACAACCATTTTCATCAAGGAGGTGTAGGGTCTCATGAAGGTCAAGAAACAGTTGCTCACGCTATGTCTGGTTGGTCTGGCCTGCCTGTTCTTTGCAGCCGCCATCCAGGCGGGTACCAAGGTGGAGGATGTCATTACGCTGCAGAATCCGGCCTATGAAAAACACACCAAGGGGATCGTCGAGTTCACCCACAAGAAACACGCCACCGAATACGGTGCCAGTTGCGGCGAATGCCACCATGATGACAAGGGCCAGCCGCTGGACCTTAAAGAGGGCGACGACGTTCAAAACTGCATCGAGTGCCACAAGATCCCGAGCACGGTGCCCAAGGATGTCAAAAAAGAGTGGAAGACCAAAAAAGTCAGCAAAGAGGAACAGAAAAAGCTGAAGCTCGAGTACCACGCCGAGGCGATCCACATGAACTGCATCGCCTGCCACAAAAAATGGAACAAGGAGAACAAATCCAAAGCCGCGCCCGTTTCCTGTTCCAAGTGCCATCCCAAAAAAGACAAGAAGTAAGTCCTTTCAGACCTTTAAAAAAACCGGCCGGGGCCATTTTGGATGCCCCCGGCCGGTTTTTTTGTGACCGCCGCGGACGTCCGTCTGCCGGCATCGGGTTCCGCCCGAGGGTCCGGACATCAGCGGAAGAAACGCAGGGCCGTTCGGTTTTATACGCTTGGGGCATCAGGCCGGCGACGTCTGAATTTGCCGGAATTGAAGGGCGTTGCGCACCAGGGCGGGGGCCCAGTCGGGTGTGCCCTCGGCGTGCAGGTGGGTGTAGGTGGCCAGGACGTTTTTATAGCACAGCCCGTCCTTGCCATTGATCAGCCCGGTGCCGCGAACCATTGAATAGGCCAGGTCCTCATCGTTGCCGCCCCACTCCACTACACCGGAATAATGGAATTCATGGCCCCGCAGCGTCGTACCGGTGCGGAAATAGGGGTTGGCGCCGGTCACGTCGATGATCGTGTAGCCGTGCCCCTGGGGTCGACGGGAAAAGCCGAAGACCACCGGTAGGACCCCGGTCATCTCGAAGGTGCCCTCCGACAGGACCAGTTTTTGCCCCAAATACATAAGGCCTCCGCATTCGGCATAGATGGGCAGGCCCCTCTCGGCCAGGCTTTTGAGCTCGCGGCGGAAGGCATTATTTTGCGCCAGCGCCGCGGCATGGGTTTCCGGAAACCCTCCCCCGATGTACAAGCCGTCGATGGGCGGTATATGGTCCGTCTCCAAGGGGCTGAAGAACGTCAACCGGGCGCCGGCATCCCGCAGCGCTTCGATATTCTCCGGATAGTAGAACTGAAAGGCGGAGTCCTGGATGATACCGACGGTGGGGGGGGAGGAAACGGCGGCCGGGGCGGTTGCGGTTGCTGCCGGGGGGGCTTCGTAGGTCGATTCCCCGGCCATTTGCCTTATCGCATCCAGATCCAGGTGGTCGCGAACGATTTGGGCGGCCACGTCGATGGACGTCCGGGCCCAGTCATGCTCCGGTGTCGGCACCAGCCCCATATGCCGCTCGGGAAAGCACTGCTTGCGCAGCTTGGGGATGGCCCCCACCACGGGAATGCCGCAATGCTCCTCGATGCTGCGCCGCAGGATGCCCTCGTGCCGGGATCCGGCAATCCGGTTGAGCACCACCCCCCCGATCCGCACGTCAGGATCGAAGAGCGAACAGCCTTGGACCACGGCCGCCATCGTCCGGGTCGTCTTGGTGCCGTCGATGATGAGCAGGATCGGCAGCCCCAGCAGCTTGGCCAGTTCCGCCGTGCTGGTCTCGCCGTGGGTGTCGATACAATCGTAGATCCCACGGTTGCCCTCGATCACGGCCACATCGGTATCCCGGGTATGGACATGAAACGTGTGCCGGATGCGATCGGTGGCGATCAGGAAGGTATCCAGATTGTAGCATGCTCGCCCGGCCGCAAGCGACAGCCAGCCGGCATCGATGTAGTCCGGCCCCTTCTTGAAGGGTGCCACCTGGCGGCCGTCCGCCGCCAGCGCGGCAATCAGCCCGAGCGAGACCATGGTCTTGCCGGAGCCACCCCGCAGGGCGCCGATCACGATTCCCGTGCGATTTTCCAAACCGTTGGTCATCGGGCTAATTGCTCACCATGTCGCTACCGCAGAGGATACCGTTTGCTTTTCCCGGTGCGTCACAAAAGATGATTTCGTAAGCCGTCGTCTATCCTGACGGTTGCGCAAAGAGTTGGCGATGCGGCTTGCGAATCTCAAGGCATGCGGCGTCCATCCGTGCGCCGCGATGACGAGAGATACGCCTAACGCCGCTATTTATCCGTCTCGGGAGGATCGGACTTTCAGCGATACCGTCAAGTACAAAGGCGAAAGACGGAAATAACTTTCCGCCTTTCGCCTGCAGAATAAGCACCTGCAACCGGCCGTTCACCGCCGGTCGTGGTCCTGAATAAAAAACTGAATCCTACCTCAATGCAGAATATTAATCCTCGTGCTCCGCTGCGGCCTGCTTGCCGGTGCCCGGAAGCCCGTACATGGAGGTGCTGCCGCTGGACCAGTATTCCAGAACGCCGTCTTGCACGAGCTGGTTCAC
>JASJBQ010000039.1 GCA_030066455.1 Desulfobacterales bacterium | reverse complement strand
CCCTCATGGCCCTGCACGTGGTCTGCTCCTCGGGTTCGTACATTTTCGGCAAGGCTGCGGCCGTAGGGTTTGACGACCCGGCCGTGCTCACCCTGGCCCGGGCGTTGGGGGCGGCCATCATTTTTATCGTGGGGACCGGCACGCTGATCCCGCGCCCGCGGTTCGCGCCGCGCGAATGGCTTCAACTCCTGGGGTTCGCCTTTCTGCTAGTGCCTTTCAACCAGTACTGCTTTCTGCGGGGCCTGCAGCATACCGTACCCAGCCATCCGGCTCTTTTCTATGCCCTGACGCCGCTGGGTGTGCTGACGCTGGACAGCCTTTTGTATGCCCGGCGGCCGCCGGGTTTCAAATTCGCCGGGGTGGGGCTGGCGCTGGCCGGCGTCATCCTGATCCTGCGGCCCTGGGAGCGGGGGGAAACCTTCAGCCAGATCCGGACGGGTGATTTCTGGATCATGGGGGCCGTGTTGAGCTGGATGATCTATACGGTGGTGGTGCAGCCGATCTGTCGCCGTCACGACCCGCGGACCGTCACCGCCTGGAGCCTGATCATCGGTGCGGCCCTGATGCTGCCGGTGGCCGGAAAGGATCTGGCGGCCCTGCCGCTGGAAACGATTCCCGTCGCGGTCTGGCTTTCACTGGCCTGGCTGAGCGTGGTCACCAGCGTCGTCATGATGCAGCTCTGGAATCTCCTGCTGCGCAATCTGACCCCGGTCGAAGTGGCCATCTGCACCAACGCCCAGCCGCCCACGACGGTTCTCTTGGCTTTTTTAATGGCCTCTATCGGTTTTCTGGACCGGCAGCCGGACCTGGGGCCGCTGTTTTTCGTGGGCATGCTGATGGTGCTGGGGGGTGTCCTACTGGTCCAGTTGCGCACGTGACGGTTGCGTAAAACGTCCGATAGCAGCGTTACGCTTCGGGCCTCGTCACTGCGGCGTACTGATGTACGCCTCGATCCTCCGCCCTCGCAAGCCTTGCTCTCGGACGTTTTACGCAACCGTCTACCGGTTAGTTGGCATGCCCGATAGCGGCGTTACGCTTCGGGCCTCGTCGCTGCGGCGACCAAGAAACATCTAAAAATGGTCTTTTCATCCCATATCTTCGTTGAGACCTCGTCTCAAATCCTTGACATACTTTAGTATGCCTGCGGGTTGATACTCGGCCTCGCCTTGATCTCGAACGAAAATCCTAATTTTTAGATTGCTTCTAACACCGACGCCTTGATCCTCCGCCCTCGCAGGCCGCATCTCGGCCCCCTGACGCAACTGTCAGGTTTCAGGAGGTTTCAGTGTTCAAGGTGTCGGGTTTCGGTATTCGGGTTTTCCTGACACTTGACACCCGAAACCCATTTTTCCCCGAAACCCGACACCTTGAAACCCAGGTGTTCCTGGAACCCAGAACCTAGAACCCAGAACCTACTAAAACGCGAAGCGCTTCGGCACCCGCGCCGCAGATATGGACACGACGGATGGTTCGCATCGTCTTCACCTCTCAAGGGCGATGATCGTATGAAGTGCCGGCGAGCCACCGGTGTGGGCCCGCGCCCGCCGTGCAGGGTGTCCATACCATGCGCGCGGCTGAACTTCGAGAGCCGGAAGGCCGGTGTTTCGAAATAAAGATCAAGATAATCGTGAAACGATACGATAACCGGCGTGAAGACGCCACGGGCCTCTGTAGGGTGGCGGCCTTCAGGAGGGACGGGCAGGGGGTACCTTCCCGTGGCGCCCCCTGCCCCATCCTGTCCCGACACCATCTCCCTTGCCGGCCGCTGCGGGTCGGCGTCCATTGATCGTTTCCAATTGGAGGTTGAATCCGCCGCTCCCGTTTTGGTATGGCTAAACTGACCGGGAAGGTCATTAGTTTCGGATCCTGAACCCGTTATCGCGGGGGCCCATGTCCACCCAGCCCAACGACACGCTTGAGCAAATCCGGCAGCTGGAAAAGGAAATTGCCGCGAGCCGCGAGGCCATTTCCGACCTGCAACGCGAGAAACTCTTCTCCGAAAAAGTCCTCGACAGCCTGCCGGGGATCTTCTACCTCTACAATCAGGACGGGCAGATTATCCGCTGGAACAAAAACCACGAAACCCTCACCGGGTTCAGTGCCGAGGAATTGCCCCGGCGCAGGATTTTCGACTGGTTTAGGGGCGCCGACAAGGAACGCGTGGCCGAGGTGGTCGATGCAATCTACACTTCGGGCGGCCGCTTAAGCGTCGAAGCGGACTTGATCGTCAAAAGCGGCGCCAGGGTTCCGTATTATTTCACCGGCGTTCGCATGACGGTGGACCATGAGAAATATCTTCTGGGGGTCGGTATCGATCTGACCGAGCAGAAGGCCGTCGAGGAGGCCCTGCGCAAGAGCGAAGAGAAATACCGCGCCATCTTTGAAAACGCGGTGGAGGGCATCTATCAGACCACGCCCGAGGGCGATCTGGTAAGCGCCAACCCGGCCATGGCCAGCATGCTGGGGTATGCATCGGTCGACGATTTGCTGGAAGCGGTGAATGATATTTCCCAAGACCTCTATGTCGCCCGGTCGGCGCGCCGGGAGTTTCTCGGATTATTGGCGCGCAACCAGCCGGTATCGGACTTCGAGGTCGAATTTCAGCGTCGCGACGGCCGGCGGATCTGGATATCCCTCAATGCGCGGCCGATTACCGATGCCGGCGGTCGTTTGCGCCTGATCGAGGGCATCATTCATGACATTACCGCCAAGAAACGGCAGGCCGATGATTTGCGCGAACGTGAGGCCTACCTGCACAAGGAAAATATCCGCCTGCGGTCGAATATCAAGGATCGCTACCGGTTTGGTGACATCGTGGGCAAAAGCCCGGCCATGCAGGCGGTCTACGAATTGCTGCTGCAGGCTGCGGCCACGGATGCCAATGCCATCATCTACGGTGAGTCGGGCACCGGCAAGGAACTGGTGGCCCGTGCCATTCACCGTCTCAGCGACCGCAAGGGCGGCCGCTTCATCCCGGTCAATTGTGGCGCCATTCCGGAAAACCTGCTGGAAAGCGAATTTTTCGGCTACAAGCGAGGGGCTTTCACCGGCGCGACCGCCGATAAGGAGGGCTACCTCGACCTGGCCGACGGCGGGACCCTGTTCCTGGACGAACTGGGCGAAATCGGCCCCAACCTGCAGGTCAAGCTGTTGCGGGTCCTGGAAGGCGGAGGGTATACGCCAGTCGGCGGTCAAGTGGTCAAACTACCCGATGTTCGCATCATCGCGGCCACCAACCGCGATCTGCAGGCCCAGGTGAACCGCGGCACCATGCGCGAGGATTTTTTTTATCGGATCCACATCATTCCGATTCACCTGCCGCCATTGCGGGAACGGCGCGAGGACATCCCCCTGCTGATCGACCATTTCCTCAAGCCGGAAGGGGAGGCCAACCAGCTTCCAGAGGTCACGGGTGAAATGCTGGAAGCCATGGTGCGTCACGACTGGCCGGGCAATGTACGTGAACTCCAGAACGTTCTCCAGCGCTACCGATCTTTGAACCGCTTCGACCTGCTGGAAGGCGCCACCGGCCAGTTCCCCCACGATGGCATGGGGTCAGTGGCCCGACCGGTCGACCTGGCCCGCGAATCCTATCACACGGCAATGGCGGATTTCGAGAAACGATTGCTGGTGCGGGCCCTCGCAAACAACCAATGGCGGCGGGATGATGCCGCCCGGTCGCTGGAACTGCCCTTGCGAACCTTCTACCGTAAACTCAAACGCCACGGCCTTATTCGGCACAAAAAATGTCAATAATGGCAATTTATATATAGCAAATTAAATTAAGTAGTTGGATAGAATAATGCTGAATTTGTGCCAATAATGGCAAACTATCTATCGCGCCCTTCTCTACCTGATTCAACCCCACAATCAATATTTATAAGCGATTTGAGCGCTTAAGTGCTTTTGGTGCTTTTGGCACGGCTTTTGATCAATCGTAGGGCTGCCAGAGTCTGCATTGCATTTGTTTGCCAGGCGGAAACATCGGGCATGCAACCACACCCGGCGGTCTTTCAGATTCCTTTTTGCAGAGGAGACAATATGGGAACGAACAAGACATTCGATTTTGACTACATCGTCATCGGCTCGGGTTTCGGCGGCAGTGTATCGGCCCTGCGCTTATCGGAAAAAGGCTATTCCGTGGGCGTGCTGGAGAAGGGCAAGCGCTGGAACAAGGAGGATTTTCCCGAGACCAACTGGAACACCCGCAAATACATGTGGCTGCCCCAGCTGGGCTGCTACGGCTATCAGATGCTCACCCAGCTCAAACACGCGCTCATCTTCCATGGCGGCGGTGTGGGCGGCGGCAGCCTGGTGTATGCCAATCAACTGCTGGTTCCGCCTGACGAGGTCTTCGCACGTCCGGAATGGGGTATCGCCGACTGCAAGGACACCATGATGCCGCATTATCAGGAGGCCCGGCGCATACTGGGGGCCAACCCCAGCCCGCAAATCGGACGGGCAGACCAGTGCTTGCGGGAGGTGGGTATCGACCTGCGAGGCAGGGATACATTTCACAAGAACGATGTGGGTATTTTTTTCGGCGAGCCCGACAAGACGGTGCCCGATCCTTATTTCAACGGGCAAGGACCGGAGCGCACGGGTTGTACCTTCTGCGGGTCCTGTATGATCGGTTGCCCGGTGGGGGCCAAAAACACCCTGGATAAAAACTATCTCTACCTGGCCGAAGGCAACGGCGCCCGCGTCATTCCCGAAACCGAAGTGACGGGGGTGCGCCCCTGGAATGAGGGTTATGAAATCCTGACGCGAAGATCCACGGGCTGGCGTCACCCCAAACGGATCTACCGGTCCAAGGGTGTCGTCTTCAGCGGAGGGGTGCTGGGAACGGTGAAGCTTCTCATGCAGTGCCGGCAGAGAGGCTTGCTGCCGGACCTCTCGCCGCAACTGGGAAATTACGTCCGCACCAACTCGGAAGCCATCCTGGGGGTCATGTCCCGTGACAAAAGCGTGGACTGGAATGACCAGATTGCCATCACTTCCGGCATCTATGCCGACGACACCACGCACATCGAAATGGTGCGTTACAACAAAGGCTCCGATGTGCTGCTGAATCTCTTTACCCTGATGACCGATGGCGGCAACGGTATACCGCGTGGGGTGCGCTATCTGGGAGAGATCGTGAAACACCCGCTGCGATTCGTCAAACTGCTGTGGCCTTTAGGCACGGCCGCCGCGACCACCGTGGTGCTGGTGATGCAGACCGACGAAAACTATCTCCAGCTCGAATACAAGCCGCGCTGGTGGCGGCTGGGCGGCTTTAGTCTGAACTCCGAATTGCCGCCGGGACAGCGCCGGGCGCCGGCTTATATCCCGATAGCCAATCAGGTCACGCGGCGATTGGCACAAAGGATGGATGGCATCCCCTTGAGTTTTTTCAGCGAGGCCGCATTCAATGCCTCGTCTACGGCCCACATCCTGGGCGGCTGCTGCATGGGGGCCTCTCCCCAGAAAGGCGTGGTGGGTACCGACGGGGAGGTGTTCGGCTATCCCAACATGTTCGTTGCCGACGGCTCGGTGGTGCCGGCCAACCTGGGCGTCAACCCCAGCCTGACCATCACGGCGCTATCGGAATATATCATGTCCCAGCGGCCGGCGAAGTAATTCTTTTGACAACGTCTCGCAACTGTGAAGTAAATAGAAGCCATCATCAAATGATCGCAGAAAGGGGGAGAATATGCTCAATTTAGCCACCGTCCTGGATTACAGTGCCAAGGAGTATGCGGATAAGACCGCGCTGGTCTTCGGGGACCGCCGTTTCAGCTACGCCCAGCTCAACGCCGTGGCCTGCCAGGTGGCCAACGGGTTGACCGCCAAGGGTATCGGCAAGGGCGACAAGGTCGCGCTGAGCTGTCCCAACCTGCCCTATTTCCCGATGGTCTATTTCGGTATCCTCAAAACCGGTGCGACCGTGGTGCCGTTGAACGTATTGCTCAAGGGCCGGGAGATTGCCTATCATTTGGAGGACAGCGAGGCCAAGGCGTATTTGTGCTTCCAGGGCACCCCCGAGCTGCCCATGGCCGAGGAAGGCTGGGCCGGTTTCAACAAAGCCCGGGGGTGTGAACACTTCTGGGTCATCACGGCCGATCCGGCCGCCGCCTCGCCCGTCGAGGGGGCCGCCAGCATGGGGCAGCTGATCGGCAGCCAGGCACCGGTATTTGAAACGGCAGCGACCTCGGCCGAGGACACGGCCGTCATTCTGTATACCTCCGGAACCACCGGTTTCCCCAAGGGGGCCGAGCTTTCGCACGCCAATATGACCATGAATGCCCTGGGTTCGCGTGACCTGGCCCAGCTAACCCAGGACGACGTCCATCTGATCGTGCTGCCGCTCTTTCACTCCTTCGGCCAGACGGTGCTCATGAATGCCGGGCTATCCATGGGTAATACCCTGGTGCTCATTCCACGCTTTGATCCCGCCGCCGTACTGGGTGCCATGCAGGCCGAAAAAGTGACCGTCTTTGCCGGGGTTCCCACCATGTACTGGGCCCTGTTGACCTTCGAGGATCCGGAGAAAAAGATCGACATCCCGACCATTGCCCAAAACCTGCGGGTTGGCGTTTCCGGGGCGTCTTCGCTGCCCCTGGAAATCATCCGCGGCATCCAGGAAAAATACGGCATCGCCATCATGGAAGGCTACGGTCTGTCGGAAACTTCACCGGTGGCCACCTTCAACCTGCCCCACAAAGAGCGCAAGCCCGGATCGGTGGGTACACCCATCTGGGGCATCGAGGTCAAGGTCTTCGATCTTGACAATCAGGAGGTGCCCACCGGGGAGGTCGGCGAGATCGTCATCCGCGGCAACAATGTCATGAAAGGTTATTACAACAAGCCCGAGGCCACGGCCGAGGCCTTCCAGGGAACGACCTGGTTCCACACCGGCGATCTGGGCCGGATGGACGAGGACGGCTACCTATTCATCGTCGACCGCGTGAAGGACATGATCATCCGGGGCGGTTTCAACGTCTATCCCCGCGAGGTCGAAGAAGTCCTGATGACCCATCCGGCGGTATCCCTGGCCTCGGTGATCGGCGTGCCCCACGATCAGCACGGCGAGGAAATCAAGGCCTATCTCGTCCTGAACCCGGGCCAGAACGTCAGCGAAGAAGACATCGTGGCCTGGAGCAAGGAACAGATGGCGGCCTACAAATATCCCCGTATCGTCGAGTTCCGCGACGCCCTGCCGATGACGGCCACCGGCAAGATCCTCAAGAAAGAGCTCAAGGCCGAGGTCGGCGGGTGAGATTTTGAAGCGCACGCCAGGCCCGGACGTCACCGAGGCCCGGCGGGTTTTGGGGGTGACGATCCGGCCGCTCGAACCGGCCGCAGTCCAACCTGTTTATTCGCGATCCAAGCCCCGGCATGTGTGCTGGGGCTTTTTGCTTTTCCGTCCGGTGCTTGCCGCGATGCCCCAACCTTGTCTTTCGGCAATCTTTTGCGTAAAATTATGGACTTGTTCGACTCGCTCAAGGTGGGGAGCTTGCAAAGCGGTTATGGTGGCCTCCGTTCGCTGGAAATTGACGATGCGAAACGCACTGGTTCTGCCGGGCGCTCGGCCTGCACCCCGAAGACATTGCCTCCACAGCGGTCGAAAACAGCCGCTTCCAGGTTCGCTTCGAGCGGATGGATTCCAAGAACCACCCGGACGAGGATTTGCTGCGAGCGGCCGCCTCCAGGATTCGCGGCGTCATCGCCGACTGGCAGCCGGACCTTATCGTCCTCAGCGACGACAACGCCGTCAGGTATTTGGTGGACCGCCTGCGGACGGAACCCCGACGGCCGGTTCTGTTCTGCGGCGTCAACTGGGACATCGCGGACTACGGTTTGCCGGCCCCCCATATCCGGGGGATGATCGAGGTGGACCCTATGGATCAGGTCGTCCAAGCCCTCAAACGCCATTCCGAAGGGGATCGGGTCGGGTTCATCGGGGCCAACCTGGTCAGCAACCACAAGGTGCTCGCGGCCTACCGCGAACGCCTGAATATCGCCATCGGCCCGGCCTATACCGTGGATACGTTTGATCAGTGGAAAAACGCCTTTGCCCGGCTTCAGGGGGAGAGCGACCTGCTGATCTGTTCTTCTGCTTCCGGTGTCCAGGGATGGGATGAGGATGCGGCCGTTGAATTCGCGAAGGCGACCGTCAGGGTGCCTACGGGCACGACATTGCCCACCATGATGGGCATCAGCATGCTGGGTATTGTCAGGGTCCCGGAAGAACAGGGCTGGTGGGTCGGCCAGCAGGCGAAGCGCATATTGGGGGGAAAGACGGGAATCGACCACATCGAAGTGACCGCCAACCAGAATAATCGAATGCTTTTAAATTTGGCCTTGGCATCGCAAGTGGGCATCGCGTTTGCGCCGGAATTGATCAAGGCGGCGACGATCGTGGAAGCCCCCACCACCCCTTGACCCTGTTGATGAGTCTATGCAACTGCGATTGAATCTTTATTCCTTCCGGATACGCATCATGCTTATTCTGGCGGTGGCCCTGGTGGCCATGGGAATAGGCATCTATTGGCTGGCCAATACGCAGATATCAATCCTGACCGCTCAATTCCAGCAGCAGCTCTACGCCGAAAAATTGGATACCATCATTTCGACGCTGGATCAGGACAACCAGAAGCTTGAAAAGACGGGCCTGGTTGAAGCTTATCGTGCGGCCTTCCAGGAGGCCGCGCTGCTCAGTCTCCGCGATACCTTCGGCAAACAGGATATCCGCCCTTTGGTCCTCAACGCGTCCGGCCGGGAATTGATCTGGGAAAACAGCGGCCTTCTGAAACCGGACGTGGTAGCCCGCGCACATGCCGCCGGCGATGATCTCTTCGCGTTTGTCGCCGACGGCGGCTTCTGGGTGATCGGGCGGGCGTTTGCACCCTGGAAATGGCGGGTGCTCTACGTCCTTTCCGAGGCCGAACGGCATTCCCAGGCACTGCTTTTAAGCCGGCAGCTGGCGGCGGTCATCGTGGCGGTACTGGCCGTTACGGCCGGGCTTCTGATTTTGAGTGTCTCGCGCCTGACACGCCCCATCTCGGCACTGACCGCGGCCTCCACCGCCATGGCCGACGGCGACCTGGACCACGCGCTGCCCGCGGTGCGCAAAGATGAAATCGGTCAACTGGCGCAGAGCTTCCGCATTATGCGCGATGCCATCCGCACTCAGCTGGCTTCACTGGAAAAGGAGATTTCCGAACGCAAACAAATTGAACACGCGCTGCGGGAGAGTGAACAGAAGTACCGCCAACTGATCGAGAATGCCAACGATGCCGTGTTCATCACCCAGGACGGCCAAATCAAGTTTGCGAACCGCCGGACATCCAAAATCATCGGTTACAGCGCAGAAGAACTCGGCGCCGTATCCTTTGTGGAGTTCATCCACCCGGAAGACCGCGATATGGTCATTGACCGGCACCGGCGGCGCCTGGCCGGTGAAACCGGTATTCCGAATACCTATGCCTTCCGGGTGATCAACCGCGACGGCGATGAACGGGTGCTTCAGCTGAGCATCGCGGTCATCGAATGGAACGCCAAACCGGCCGTCCTCAATTTCATGCGCGACATCACGGACCAGCGCCAACTGGAGGCCAGCCTGCAGCAAGCCCAGAAAATGGAGGCCATCGGGACCCTCGCCGGGGGGATCGCCCACGATTTCAACAACCTGCTTCTGGGGGTCCAGGGGCGCGCCTCCCTGATGGCGCTCGACCTGCCGGCCGCCCATCCCCACCATGAACACATCCAGGCCATCGAGGACTATGTACGCAGCGCCACGAATCTCACCCGACAGCTTCTGGGGGTCGGCCGCGGGGGCAAATACGAGCCCAAGCCCAGTGATCTGAACGAACTGGTGACGGCCAGTTCTTCCATGTTCGGCCGGACGCGCAAGGAGATCCAGGTGCGCCTTGATCTGTCGGCGCAACCGGTCGTCGCCGATGTCGACCGGCAGCAGATCGAGCAGGTCCTGCTGAACATGTACGTCAACGCCTGGCAGGCCATGCCCGACGGCGGGGAGCTTTTTGTGCAGACCGATGCGGTCGTATTGGATCCGGCCGCCTGCGCGCTGCACGAGGCTCGGCCGGGCAATTACGCCCGCATCGCGGTGACGGACACGGGGGTGGGCATGGACGCCGCGATCCGTGAGAAGATCTTCGATCCGTTTTTCACGACCAAGGAAAAGGCGCGCGGCACCGGCCTGGGGCTGGCATCGGCCTACGGCATTGTAAAAAACCACGACGGCTTCATCACGGTCCACAGCGAGCCCGGCCGGGGCAGTACGTTCGACATCTATCTGCCCGCATCGCAAGAGGCCGTGGCGCAGTCGGTCCCGGCCAAGGACACGATCGTGCGCGGAACGGAAACCATCCTGCTGGTCGACGACGAGGAGATGATCATTGAAGTGGGTCGGGCGATTTTGGAGAAGCTGGGCTACCGGGTTCTGGTGGCCCGTGGAGGCGAGGAAGCGCTGGCAGCCGTCGCGGCACAGGGCGACGCCATCGATCTGGTGATCCTCGATCTGATCATGCCGGGCATGGACGGCGGCCGCACGTTCGACCGGCTGCGCACGCTGGCGCCCGCGCTACCGGTGATTTTGTCGAGCGGCTACGCCATCGACGGCCAGGCCGCGGAGATTATGCGCCGGGGCTGCAACGGTTTCCTGCAGAAGCCTTTCAATGTCGCCAGACTTTCCCGGAAAATCCGCCAGGTTTTGAATGCAACCGCGGGCGTCTAGCACCTGTCGGCGCGTTGGCACGGTGTCATTCCCTCGGCCGGAACTGCATCGTCCCGCTGTCGTAGGGCAGTTCCAGATAGAGCCGGTCCTCTTTGACGAAGAAGGAGGCGACCCGCTCGAGGTCCCGCATGAAAATGCCGTCCAGGCTGCCGGGCGGGCAGGCCATGCGGGTGGAGATGAGCGGTCCGAAGGTCAATCGGCCCGGTGCGATCTCGAATCCTCCGCCCCCCATGTTGCAGTCGAATCGAATTTGCGCCCGCCCGTCGCCGCCCAGCCGAAGCGTGAAACGCTCCGGCGCGTCCACGGTGATCTTTGCGACCGGTGTGGTTGTCGCTTCCCATTGCCAGGTGCGCTCCAAAATCGCCTGCGGATCGTTGTCGTAGGCCTGCCGGGGCGGTGAGGCCTCGGTCGCACATCCGGCCAGCAGAATCCCGGCGACACCGATCACGATCATTCGCAACATTTCTTTTTCCTCCCTGTGCAATGAGGCCGGCATCACCGACCCGCACGTTGACCGGAAACGCAACGCCTCGCCCGGGGATCAGGTTTCAGCCGGGTACCCGGTGATAGCCCGGATGTCGGCGTAGATCGGTTTCAAACGACGGTACATTTTGCGATAGACCCGTTCGAACAGGGCCGCGTAAAGATCCCGGTTGGCCGGGATCGGCTCGAAGACCTCGGTAATCCGGGTCATGGCGGAGACGGCCGCGTCGAAGTCGGGATAGAGGCCCAGGCCGACGGCGGCGTCGATGGCCGCTCCCAGGGCCGACGTTTCGTAGGTGTGGGGTCGCTGGACGGGCCGGTCGAAGATGTCCGCCGTGATCTGCATAGCGGCGTCGCTCTGGGAGCCGCCGCCGGACACCCGCAGGCATTCGATGGGGGTCCGGTTGCGTTTTTCGAGGGTGAGGGTGCCGTCCTTGAGGGCATAGGCCAGGCCCTCGAGGATGGCGCGGTAGATGTGCGCCCGGGTGTGCACGTCGCCGAAGCCGATGATGGCGCCCTTGGCGGCCGGCCCGGTCTTGATGCCCGGTGACCAGTAGGGCTGCAGCGTCAGCCCCATGGCCCCGGGGGGGATTTCCGCGATCAGTTCGTCGAAGAGCGTTTCCGGCGCAATGTTCCGCGCACGCGCCACCTGCCGCTCGCGCAGGCCGAACTCCCGTTTGAACCAGCTCACCATCCAGAATCCGCGGTAAACCATCAGCTCGGTGTTGTAATAGCCGGGCAGCGCGCTGGGGTAGGGCGGCATGAAGGCCTGGATCGCGACGTAGCGCCTGTTGGCCGTGTTGACCGTGGCCGTCGTGCCGTAGCTCAGGCAGGCGACTTCGGGCGAACGGCACCCGGCGCCCAGCACCTCGCAGGCCTTGTCGGTGGCTGCGGCGATGACGGGCAGACCCGCGGGGATGCCGGTCGCGGCCGCGGCCTGCGGCGTCACGTGGCCCAGGAGGGCGGCCGGCGCGACGAGTTCGGGCAGCACGGCGGGATCCATCGGAAAGGTCTTCCATCTGAAGTCGTCGGGGCGGGCCCAGCGCTGTCGTTTGTAGTCGAAGGGCAGATAGCCCACCATGTTGCCGGCCGAGTCCCGGAAGCGGCCAGTGAGCTTGTGGTTCAGGTATCCCGAGAGAAGCAGAAATTTGGCGGTTTGCTCCCAGATGCCGGGCTGGTGCTGCTGGATCCAGTTGGATTTGCACTCCCGCTCGGCCTGTTCCAGCAGGGTGTATTTGTTGATGGCCCTGAGGGCCCCCCGCACCAGCGGGGAGAGGTTGCCGGTGGGTTCGGCCTTGCGCTGATCGAGCCAGACGATAGCCGGTCGCAGGGGGCGGCCGTCCGCGTCCAGATTGATGACGGTATTGCGCTGCGAGGTCAGGGTCACGCCGGCGATGCGGCCGCGATCCGCGCCGTCGCCGGCCAGGAGCTTGCGTGCGGTGGCCGTCAGGTTGTCCCAGAAATAGTCCGCCTCCTGCTCGGCCCAGCCGGGTTGGTGGGAGAAATACGGTGTGATGGGGGTCTTCTCGATCTGCGTGATCCGGCCCTCGAGGTCGATCAGCGCGGCGCGCACCGACTGGGTGCCGACATCGAACACCAGGATCAACTCGTCCCGGGATCGGGTGGTCGTCATGGCCCCCTCTTTTGATCGTCGTCGAGGTCCAATCCCAGCAGTCCGCCGGGGTTCATGATCCCGTGGGGGTCGAAGTGGTCTTTGAGCGCGCGCAGCACGGCCATCTGCGTGCCGCCCAGATGGTCTTCGATCCAGGGGGCCAGCAGACGTCCGACGCCGTGGTGGTGGCTCAGCGAGCCGCCGTGGGCCTGGATGCGGTCGACGATCCCGGCCTGGAAGCGACGGTAGGCCGCCACGTTTTCGAACCGGCCGATGAAGATGAAATAGAGATTCGTGCCCTGGGGGTAGAAATGCGAGGCGTGGGTCATGCAGATCGTCCGGGGGCGGGCGCGGATGTATTCGCGCACCCCCCAATGCAGCGCCAGCAGCCGGTCCCAGGTCACGGCCGCCTCGAGGGTGTCGAGGGTGATGCCGAAATCGTTGAGGTCCTCGCGCATGTAAGGCTCGCTGTAGCGGGTCCGGGCCCATTTCCGGCTGGCGTAGCCGCCGAGATAGGCGGCGCCGTAGCGGCGGGCCACCCGGCGGATTTTACGCCGGACCAGGCGGGTGTAATCCCGGTCGCCTTCGATACTGCCCAGACACAGGCAGCGCGCCATGGGGGCGAAGCCGCGTTTTTGCAGAAACCGGTCGACGAGATGCGGCATGCCGTAGAGTTTGAGGCCCCGGTCGGTCTCTTCGGGATCGGAGATGCGGTAGACGGCCGGTCGGCCGAACTCGCCCTGAGCGATTTCGCGGCTGGCCTCGACCGCCGCCGGCCAGCTGGGAAACATGAAGCTGAAATGCCGCCGGTTGGCGGGCATGTGGCGATAGACCCGCAGGGTGACTTCCACGAGGACGCCGAAAGCGCCTTCCGAGCCTTTGATCAGGTCGACCACCTTGGGGCCCGTGGCCGTGGCCGGGTAATCCAGGGTTCTGATATCACCGGCGGGTGTAACAACCTCCAGGCTGACCACGAGATCGGCGGCATCGCCGTAGTAAGTCGAGGCCTGTCCCGAGCCCAGGGTGACCACCCAGCCGCCCACGGTGGAGTATTCGAAGGATTGGGGGAAATGGCCCCCGGTATAGCGGCGCCCGGCACGGAAGCGCTCCGGGGCCTGCTGGAGCGCTTCTTCGTAGGCCGGGCCGAAGATGCCGGGCTGGACCCGTGCGGTTTGATTCTCTTCGTTCAGCTCCAGAAACCGGTTCATGTGGGTGCTCATCACGAGGGTGATGCCGCCGCGGACCGGGCGCAGGCCCAGGGTAACCGAGGACCCGCCCGAGAACACGTAGAGCGGAATCCGCTCCGTGTGGCAGTAGGCCACGATCCGCCGCACGTCTTCCTTGTTGCGGGGGTGAACCACCAGGTCCGCGATCTCCCGGACCACCCCGCGGCTGAGTTCCATCATCTCTTCGGTGGTCTTGCCGTAGGCGTGCCGCGTGCGGGTGTATTCGTCCGCGGCGATATTCTCCGGCCCCACGATGGCGGTGAGCGCTGCCACCTGATGGTCGGCAAGCTGCGGCGGACGCTCAAGCGCGAGCGCTGTGCGGCCCTCGTTCTGTCGGGCCGCGAAATGGCGGTCGCTCAGGCCGAACGCTTCCTTGAGCATGGTGTACCACTTGGCGCTGGGATGCTTGAAGCCGTTGGGGTCACCGTACTTGAAGATCGAACGGTAACTTCCGGGCGGCGGCGGTTCTTCGCTCCAGGCGGGCTGGAAGACCTTTTTCGATTTCATCCGCATGATGCTCCATCGCATGTCGGGCCGTCATACGGCGGGCCCGTGTTCGGGTGCCGGGATGTCATGCCGCCGGCACCGCCAGGGCCGCCATGGCGGCCCGGACTTCTTCGGTGATACGCGCTTCGTCCCAGTTCAGCACCGGCGCGGCGGCAGCGGCCACCTGCCGCAGAACGGCCTCGCCCGGGTTGCCCAGGGTGGCAATGCCGGTGCGCCGCAAAACGATGTCCGCCAGGGTCCGGGCCATCTCGTGGCGCGCGGCGTAGACGGCCTGGGCCAGGATTTCGCCGTCGGCATCGAGGCGGACCGATCCCGCTGGCGTCTGCCGGGCCAGATCCAGCACGGCGTCGGCGGCGTTGCCGTAAAGTCTTCCCACGGTGTCGGTGGTGTCGCCGTCGAAATCCGGGTGGCGCTCCCGGAGCCCGTCCAGGTGGCCCTGCAAGTCGCGGATGACGCAGCCGTGCAGGTGCTGCCGGGACGAAATCGATCGGCCGATCGGAAGACGTGTGGTGGCTGCCAGGCGGTCGACGACGCTTTCGGCCAGGTGCCGGCTGGTGGTCCACTTGCCGCCCTCCACCGTGATCAGGCCGTTCAGGCCCGTTTCTCCGTGGTCGCGGATTTCGTATTTACGCGAGGCGTCATAGGTCGCCTCGTCCGCGCTTTCCACCAGCGGCCGCAGCCCACCGTAGCAGTACCGCACGTCGCTGAAAGCCAACCCCAGGCCGCTGAAAGCCGAATTGACGGCCGCGATCAACTCCCGGATGCTAGCCCGGGTGACCCGGTAGTCGTCCGGGTGGCCGTGATAGGGTTTGTCGGTGGTGCCGATCAGGGTGTGTCCCCGCCAGGGGATCAGAAAACAATGGCCGCCGCCCGGCACCATGGCGCTGACGGCGATGCCGGGCGGGATCAGGGCACGGGTGACGATGTGGATGCCCTCCGAGCGGCGCATGCGCCGCTCGGGCGCGCGCTGCGCCGCCAGGTTGAGGACGCCGTCGGCCCAGGGGCCGGCGCAGTTGATCGTCACGGCGGCCGTCACGGTCCGGCGCCGGCCGTGGAGGCGGTCGTACACATCCACGCCGGTAATGGTCTTTCCGTCCGCGGCGAAAAGAAAACCGTCCACCCGGGCGTAGTTGGCGGTTTCGGCCCGGTGACGGACGGCGGAGCGGATAAAGGCCAGCGCCAGCCGTTCGGGCGCGATGCTCAGGCAGTCGTGGTAGACCGACGCGCCCGTGAGACCGTCCGGGTTCAGGACCGGCATGCGTTCCAGCGCCTGGCGCGCCGGAAGGGTCCGGTGGCCCGGAATCTTTTTGGCCGCCTCCCAGGTAAAGGCCCGGTCAAAGGCCAGCAGATCGTAGAGGGTCAGCCCCAGCTTGACGAACCATTTGCTGGTCTTCAGCGTGGACCGGTAGTGCGGGAACATGAAGGCCAGCGGGTAGACGAGGTTGGGGGCGATGTTGGCCAGAATGCGGCGCTCGCGCAGCGATTCGCGCACCAGGGCGAATTCCCGGTTGGAAAGGTAGCGCAGGCCGCCGTGGATCAGCTTGGAGGAGGCCGCCGAGGTGGCGCTGCAGAAGTCGCCCTTCTCAAAAAGAACCACGCGCAGTCCGCGTGATGCGGCCTCATAGGCCACGGCCGCGCCGCTGATGCCGCCGCCGATCACGATGACGTCGAAATGATCCTGGCCTGTATAACGTTTCATGAGGTTGTCGTTTGCCGCGTCCGGATGGCTCCTCGTCGCCCTTCGAAGTTGCACAAAATTGGTCCGGCCAAAATGGTGGTGATCCCCAGTTTCATGCGATGCGCCCCGTCGTCGCCCGCGGCCGGGTGTCGATGGCGGCCATGACGGTGGCTTCGGCATACAGCAGGACTTCGCGCGTGATGTCGCGGGCCTGGCCGGCATTCTGCTGGGCGATGGCCGTGTGAATGTCCCGGTGAAACAGCTCCGAACGCTGCCGGTGCCGGGGGTCGTCGAAATACAGAGCCCCGAAAGCATCGAAGACGTCTTCGAAGAAATTGATCAGGAGGACGTTCAGGACATTCCCGCTGGCCCGGGCGATGATACGCTGAATCATCCGGTCGCGTGCCATGACGCTCTGGTCCGGGCTCTGTCGGGCCGCTGCTTCGAGCTGCCGCAGTTGTGCCGGTGTTCGTCGCAGGGCAGCGGCGTAGGCCATTTCGGGCAGGTTATTGCGCCGCACTTCCATCAATGCGGCCAGGACTTCCTGTCGCCTATGCCCGTCGACCTGGATCATCTCCTTGGCCACCTGCAGGTTGCCGCTTGCGAGGAAATCCTGGACATAGATCCCGTCGCCCTGCCGGACGGCGATCAACTCGAGGTTTTCAAGATAGCGCAGGGCTTCGCGCACGGTGGCGCGGTTGACCGTAAACGCACGGGCCAACGCTCGTTCGGTGGGCAGTTTGGCGCCTGCGGTCATCTCGCCCCGGAAGATGCGTCCGAGCAGCACCCGGACCACCTGTTCGTGGGCGCGGACGGGCCTGTCAGGGCGCTGTTTTCAGAAATCTCGCGGGGGGAAGGCCATGGTGAATACGGAACCCTGGCCCTCTTCCGATTGAAAACGCAGTTCACCTCCGGATTTTTCCACAAATTTGTTTACCATCGGCAGGCCCAGGCCGGTGCCTTTGGATCCTTTGGTGGTGAAGAAGAGATCCAGCACTTTCCCCTGGTATTTGGCGGGAATACCGCACCCGTCGTCCGTGACGCTGATGAGGAGGTCACCGCCCCGGCCGATGGTGGTGCCAATCAGAATGCGGCCCGCGGGTTTGTCCTTCAGGGCATCGGCGGCATTCAGAACAAGGTTCAAGAGGGCCTGCTGAAGCTGTTCCTCGTCAAGCGGCCAGGTCGGTTCGTCGGGTGTCAGCTCGAACGCCATCTGCGCGTCGATCTGGGAGATACTCTCCTCGAAAACCTGGCGGCCGGCCAGGACAACCTTGTTGACGTGGATGGGTTTTAACCAGGGTTGATCTTCGCGGGCGTAAGCCAGCAGGTCGCTCGACAGCTTGCTGATGCCCTCGAGGCTGTCTTTGATCCAGTGCCATTTTTTTTCGATGTGGGTAAAGTCCTTCTCCCGCACGTAAGTGTCCATCAACTGGATCGCCGTTTGATTTACGGCCAGAAGGTTTTTGATATTGTGCGCCAGATTGCTCACCGTCAGACCGATCGCGGCCATGCGGGCATTGCGGAGCATTTGGCGCTGCAACCGGATATTGGCGATGTTCAGGGCCATCTCGTTGGCGACCGCGGAAACGAATTCAGCATCGTCCCGGTTGAACGGGCTCAAGAGTCTGTTGGCCTGGGCGTAGAGCAGACCGAAGACTTCTTCCTTTCCGGCAATCGGCACACAGACGATGGCGCGCAGGTCATGAACCTGGATGGATTCCGAATCCTGAAACCGTTGGTCGGCGCCGAGGTCCTGGCTGACCAGGGCGACTTTCTGGCGGTAGACCCAGTCAAAGACGGTCTGGCTGACGGGGACGGACTGGTCTTCGATCGGCTGCTGGTCCTGGAACTGGATGGCCGCAATGTCGAAGGCGTCTTCGGCGGTTGCGGGTTGGGCGACCAGCGCGAACTCGGCCGCCGGCATGGCCTGCATGACGAGCGCGATGCCCTTGGCATAGACATCGTCGGTCTGGCCGGCCGCATTCAGATCTTCACTCAAGCGGTACAGGAGTGAAAGCCGTTGCAGGGCCAAGGGGACCGGCTTGCCGGGATCAGCCGGCGCGGTGACTTTACGGTTCAGAAATTCATAGGCCGCATCGGTTGCATTTTGGGCCCATACCGCGGACAGGTCCAGTTCCTCATGACTGACGGACAGGGTTGTTTGCTCCTGCTGCGTTTGGTGCGCAGGGCGGGCGGCCGGACCCGGCTGAACCAGAAACAGGTAGCGCTGCTGGCCGATCCTGATTTTGTCGTGGCTCTTGAGGGACGCGCGGGCAATGCGTTCCTGGTTCAGAAAGGTGCCGTTGCGCGAGTTCAAATCCTCGATGACGAATTGGCCCGCATCGCGATGAATGCAGGCGTGCTGACGTGAAATATGGCGGTCGTTGACTTCGATCTGGTTGCCGTCCTCGGCATTCCGGCCGATGAACGTGCGTGACGATTCGATCGGTATGGGGCGGGTAAAGGCGTCGGCAGGATCGGCGATCAGGTAGGCTTTGGTTTTTTGAGACGTGACCTTTTCCAATGGATCCAACCCGGGGTTCCATGTTGAATGACGATCGGGGGCGACGGCCCTGGGCGGCAAGCGCTCGTGTCCTCGCTGCGATGCTGGCAACGACTATAGCAGCCCCGGGCGAGACAATCAATGCGTCGACCATCAAATGATTCGTCGTTCAGGTGTCCAGCGAGGCATCCCGTAGAATCGCCTCGGCATCCATCAGCCGGAAGATCCTCTGGATGCGTCGCCGCCCGCGGGTGATGTTTTTGCGGCTCGAGCCCAGTTCGGGGTGCAGCACCAGGGTGGCGTGGTTGACGTGGATGATGTGGGGCGTAAGATGGTTGACCGGCATGAAAACCATGCGGTGGCCGTGAGCCACCAGCGCCTGGTGAAGCCCCTTGCCAGCGGTGTCGCCGTCGGCGGCAAACGAAAGGCCGTAACGCTGGATGAGGTCGGTGCGGTACAGGGCGCAGTGGCTGCGCAGGAAATAGTGCCCCTCGAACACGTTGTCTCGCGGTACGGCCACGGCGCCGAAGAGGCGATAGTAGCCGCTGTGCAGCTGCTCGCGCGCGGCCCGGGCCTTGGCACGATTTCCCGAGAAGCGGTGTTTGAGGAGGCGGCCGCGCAGCTCGACCTGTTTGCCGAGGCGTTTGGCCACCGGCGGCGGAGGCTCCAGCTTCCATGAGCCCACACCGGCCACCCGCGCGTCACGATCGAAGGGGGCCAGGAGGACGTCGAGCCATTGCGGCGAGCGGACGAACGTGTCCGTGTGCAGGGAAAGCACGAACGGCGTCCGGGCGCGGGCGAGCCCGAGATCGAGCGCCCGAGCGTGGGATCGCGAGGGCGTTTCGTCGGGTTCGCTCGGCCGCTCGATGAGTTCGATCCATTTCAACTGCCGGAGATAATCCAATGAAGCGTCCCCGGAATGGTTGTCGATGACGATGACGTGAACCCGGGAGGGATCCGAATACTTGCGCAGCAGGCGCAGACAGAGGGTGGTCATCTCCAGCGTCCGGTAATTGGGGATCAGAATCGTCACTTCCGGATGTTTCACAACGGCTCCTGTCGGCGGCCTCCCAACGGGAGGCGCGGTGGCATCGTCTTCAGCGGTCGGCACGCGCCGGTCAGGGTAGCCTTAATGCCACCTGCTTTCAAGAGGGGGTGGCGTGGACACCGGTGGACAGCGGCCGCGGCATGCGGACAGAGGATCTGGTGCCCGTCTGGGCGGCCGATTCAAGCGCGACTCCCGGGATGGTGCGCGTGGCGTCCGGACCGGATGATCCGACGATAGTTGTCCGGGTCGGTGGCGCCCTCGGTGTTGAAGAAGAGCAGGGTGGCGTCCGGGCCGATGTCCAGTTTGTGTTTCAGGGCCGTCAGCGCCGGTGCGTTGATCAACAGATCCAGGACGCCGAGGCCCACGGCACCGGATTCTCCGGCTTCCACGGCCGGGTCGTTCGCGAGCGGGTGCGCCAGGATGCGCATACCGTTGGCGGCGGTGACATCGGCGCAGCTGAAAAAGCCGCCGGCAAAATCCCTCAGGATTTCCCAGGCCGCCGGATTGGGCTCACCGCAGGCCAGGCCGGCCATGATGGTGGCGAGGTCGCCGCCGACCGCTTGCGGTCGGCCGTCGGCGGATGCCGCCGACGCCAGAAGGCAGGCGGCGGCGTTGGGCTCGATGACCAGAATCCGAGGCGGATTGTCGCGGTAGCGGTTGAGCAGATATCCGGCCATGGCGCCGGCAAAGGCGCCCACGCCCGCCTGGAGAAAGACATGCGTGGGGCGCAGCATCTGGTCGGCCATCTGGTCGGCGGCTTCGTCGGCCAGCGTCAGATAGCCCTGCATGATCCAGCGGGGGATGTCGCGATAACCCTCCCAGGCCGTATCCTGAACCACTTCCCAGCCGTTTGCCCGGGCCTGCTGCCAGGCCAGGCGCACCGTGTCGTCGTAATTGAGATCGGTGACCACCACCCGGGCGCCATGGGCGCGGATGCTTTCCACCCTTGCACGGGCCGAACCCCGAGGCATGAAGACCACCGCCGGCTGCCGCAACTGCTGGGCCACCCAGGCCACCCCCCGCCCGTGATTCCCGTCGGTGGCCGTGGCCAGCGTGATTCGCCCGACACGGCGGCGGAACTCTTCAGTGACCAGTTCCCGGTAGCCGGTCGTTTCGATATCCCGGCCCAGCTTGGCGCACATCAAGCGCGCCACGGCATAGCTGCCGCCGAGCACTTTGAACGCCTTGAGCCCGAAACGCGTCGATTCGTCCTTGACCAGGATTTCGGCAAGGCCCCATGCACGGGCCAGATTTTTCAAGCGCACCAGGTCGGTGGGGCGATATCCCGGCAGCTGACGGTGGAACCGTCTTACCTTGCGTGCGACGTCCTCCCTAAACGCGGTCGGAAGTCTTCCGCCTTGAGGGGGGCGCACCAGGTGCCGGAACCCATACGCGGGGACGGCGGCCGGCGTCAGGGGATGTTCCATAGGATTTTCCCAGCAGTGGGAGGCGTGTTCAAGGGTGTCGAAGGCCGGAATGGAGATATACGGTAAAATAAAAGCATTTGGTTAAAATTTGATCTAAAGCGAGAACAGCGATAGCAATCCAAGAAGCTTAAGACTGTTAATTGATAAAATTTTCTTGAAAGATTCAAACCATGAGACACCGGCGCTTTGCGAAGAAACCGCAATGCTTAAATCCGACCTGTAATAGGCATGGCTTATATCCAATGTAGTCTCATTTAACTCGGTTACCCAGATATGGGTGACGAGATCAACTTCTTTGTTTTCTTTGGCTGCAGTGATCGTTTTAAGGCGGTCAAATTCTTTTATTTCAAATTTTGCTCCGATGTCCTCTGCAATTAATGTCCAGAGCTCAAAACTTAAACCCATCCATCTCCCATCAGTTGTTTTCGTGGTGAAAGGCGGATATTCAGTAACCCCCACTATGATCTTTTGCGGAATGTTTACTTGGTCATGGGCCCATGTATCTGAGTACACCAGAGCTAAAAATCCCAGCAGAAAAAACCAGAAAGGTTGAAGGCCTATAATTTTTAAAAGGATCGTTCGTTGCATTTTATCGGCTTGATTCTGTTAACCCTTAGGGCCTTAATTTTTTCCTTGGGAAAACCTCTTTTAGTGAAGTTGGATGTATCACGGGACCCAGGAAAGGATTGTCAAGGGCTGCTGTTCCCTAAAATTTGTTTGTCGGATTGCCAATATCCATCACGTTTTTTGCGAAGTATTTTCCAAAAGTCTATGCCCTTATTCTGAACAATTCCCCGCATCAGGCGTCCCAAAATATCTGATCCTGTAATAATGCGTTTCTGGCTACCCCAAAAAAGAATAATATCTTCGTCGATGACGTCATCATCAGGGCGTTCAGGCTGGACCTTCAGTTTTGGTAGGACCTCGCCTAAGCGGATGTGGTCATCTCTAATTATTATTGGGCGATGGCAGTAACGCAATGGGTTAAAATGTGGCCCGCCGAATAGGGCCGCACGCAAAAATTCATCAGAGTTCGCTATCGCTTTGGGCTCGTCGTTGTTATCGGTTATAACCACCCATTTTTTCAGGGAAGACTGCATTTTTTTAAGAAAAGGATCTTCAGCCGAAAGCTCCATACTAGGGAATACGGGTTTGCCATCTGTAAACTCAAGCTGAATGATACTGCGTGTGTCTATTTTCTCACCCTCTTCAATAACGGGTAGATCATCAATTGCAAGAAAATTCAAAGCGCCTTTGCCTTCTATTTTCTCGATATCGGTTTCCTCAGTCTCCATGTGAATTGTCAATAATTCCCGAAAATCTTTTTCTTTGATAAATTGTACCGCTTCGGGTCCCAGCCATTTATCTAAAACCATAGCGGTGGGTTTGGCCACCGGAAATAGAATTATTTGATAAAAGCGAAGCGCGGGCGATAACAATGAGGCCACCTTGAGTGCATGTCTAGAAAAATAGGCTTGAGGTATAATCTCGCCGAATATGGTTATCGCAAAGGTGGAAAAGAGAAATGCAATAATGCCCGCCATTACCGAGTCTGATAGTAGCGTGAGCAAAACATTGATACCCACATTACCCCACAGAATGGTCGTTAGCAAAAAGTTGGAATCTTGCCTAAGATCGGCAACTTTAATTGCTTGGGGGTTTTTCTTTTTCGACTCGATTTCTAAACGTAGTTTGGTAATACTGAAAAAGGCAAGGTTAAGACCTGAAAACATCGCGGATTGTGTAATACAAAAGAAAATTCCAATCCATATGAGTGCCTGCATTGCTCCTCCGCTTATGCAAAAACTAAGTAATCAATAGAGAGTTCAAAACTTAATTGCTCAGATATGTTAAAATTGATAGAAGTAGAAGAACAGAATCAGGTTGAACACCAAGAACGCGATGGGGAGCACCCATCGGCACAATTGATTGAAGCGTTGGGCAGCGACCTCTGATCTGCGCTCGTTGAGATTATACAGCCAGATATTGGACACGATACTGGCAACTATAGTGAGATACCCAACATACACAAAACCATTGATCAGCGTGAAATACGAAACACTCGGCAAACTCTCTGACGCCACGAACTGATAGGCCACGATGGTGAGCAATCCGATAAACAGGATATCCAGGCGGTTGCCGATTAACTCGCGATTTATCCAAAATACCGAGTTGCTGAGTAAGACAATAATCGACAGCGGTACAATGATGAACCAGATGACAAAGCCAGGCTTACGCTTCACTTGCAAGGTCACAATGAACTGCGTGAAAAGAGCATCGGAATTTGCGTCTTGCTCGATATGCGGCGCCGCACTCAAACCGTGCAACTCCCATCCTGCGACATGAACGGGACGTTCCGGCAAATCGACCATCTCGGGTCCCGTCACGAGTCTGATCTCAGTGCCATAATAGGCCAAAGGCTCGAAAATCGCCTTCAATTTTTGTTTATCAAAGGGATAAGGCCGAAGATCCATTGGACTTTCAACGATCGCGGTGATCTCCTGAAGAAATAGCAGGGTGCCATCGGGCGAGATACTCAAAGAAACGCTTTGGAGCGGGATTGTTCCGACGCCGTTGCTCAGGACAAGCTGTGGCCACCAGGCGTTGTATTCTTCCAAGAACTGAAAACTCCCCTGGTAGCGTTTCTCGTTTAGGCCCTCAATTTGGGGATCGAACACAAAGCGTTCGTCCCGCCATTGCAGTGCGAGCAGACCCTTTATTTCGAATGTTTCGGCCAGCTCGTTGATATCATTAATATCGCTGAGAAAGAAACGCGCTTGCACCGCGATCGGGCGGTTTCCAGGCGGGAGCGAGTTCAGTGCTACGTCGGATTCATCCGCCACTAACTTCATAGGTGCAGCGCAGATCATCAGAAGCAAATACAGCCAAGCAATTCGCCTTATTGGATTTTTTAACCAAATTGCTAGTGAATAGTAACTTCTCATTCCCATCGCCTATAGGGTCAGAGCAGCATAGCAAGACGATCAATATGGATAAAAATGGTAATTATAAACATTGTTCTTGAAATATATCGACATGGCTTAAATCGTTTTTCTGCAACTGGATGTGTCTGATCCTCTTGCTTAATCTTTTGGCTTTAAAGGCATCCCAAAATTGATAGTGACGGTCCGATTGATTTATTCCATTTTGAAATGCACATCCATGTGGAGTAAGCGGTTGAAATTAGGGTAGGGCATTGGAAAATAGGCTTGAACATTCAAGTGGAAAGGGGTCAACATTTGGCCCTCGTAAAAGGGGCTCCCTGAATTTGGTACCCCTTTTTAATTATTGTAATTTTATGGTGCCAAGGACCGGTTCAGAACTCCTCCCGGTAGTGGGCGCCGAAAACGCTCCGGCCGATCAGATTGCGCAATTCGATGTCCGGGCGTTCTTCGGCGGTCCCGGGCCAGAAGATGCCCTCACGCACCACCCGGCGGCGCAGGCCGTCGTCCAGTTTGCATTTCAGGCAGATGGGCGCCCGCCGGCCGGGGTGCCCCGGCTGCCCGGGTAGGTGGCGCAGCCCGCCCAGGGGCTGGGAACTGGCCGAGACCCCGCACAGCAGGGCGCAGCCGCAATCGAGTCCCTTGTAGGCCACCCCGATGGCCTCGGGGTGGGTGTTCAGGATCTCCATGCAGAGCGCCTCGAAAGCGCCGGTTACTTTCCAGTTAAGCTTGTGGGTCATGATCTTCGGACCGCAGGTTTGAGGGGGCGCCGTTGGGCGCTGAACCTTCATAACATGGCCAAGCGGCTGTCGGCCAGACCAAGTTACGGTGAATTATCTAGAACTATTTCAAAAGAATCTAAGTGCCCCTGGCGGCGTTATGAGCCTGCTCAAAATGCTCACATACCACGTGCATGCTCCGCTTTCTCGCCGCCTCACGCCTTGCCAGGAACCCTAATCTTAATTTTGAGATAACTTC
>JASJBQ010000038.1 GCA_030066455.1 Desulfobacterales bacterium | reverse complement strand
GCTGGCATGATCTCGATCGCGAAAGCGGCCAATTCAAGGGCACGGATTTTGAGAGTGTCAACTCGATCATGACGGGCGTGCGCGTCAAGTTTTAGCGGCGCCTCCGGAAACCGGCAAACGATCAATGGCAACCAAACGAATGAGACGGTGGGTTCTGGGGGTGGTTCTGTGTCTATGCGCCTGTGCCACCTCCCCGGAGCCCTTCGAATACGAAAACACCAACGAACGCAAGCCGGGGCGCGGCGTTTTTACCGGTGAAGACGGCACCTGGACCATCTACCGCCAGCCGATGCCGGCCGAAACCGAGAAGGCACCGGCTGAAGATGACGGGGCGCCGAGCGAGCAAAAGGCATCGGAGGACGGTGCGGTCAGCACCGATAAGCCGGCCGCGGATTGAGAGCCGATCCGGTTTGTCTCCCATCGTCCCGCACTGAAGAACTGCAAACAGGAGGGGTGCGGCCAGCGCTTGGCCGCATCCCTTTTTTTATTGCCGCCGGCCGCAGCCCAACGGTTTCTTTTTGGCGCCATGCGTGCTATCCCCAATCCGGACGCACCGCCTTCAACAACGCGATCAATCCGACCCCGATCCAAGAAAACGAAAGCACCGACGCCATGACCGACCCGATTTCCAATTCTGAAGAACGCATCCTCCTCGTGGACGACAACCCGTTGAACCTGCAGGTGCTCATGGAAACCCTGCAGAGCCGCGAGTCCCGACTCCTGGTGGCCAAGAACGGGGAAACCGCGCTGACATCAGCCGCAAGACCCATCCGGACCTAATCCTGCTGGATATCATGATGCCGGGCATGGACGGCTATGAGGTGATTCGCCGTTTGAAAGCGGAGGAGAAGACCGCCGACATCCCGGTGATTTTTCTCTCGGCCCTGGACCAGACCGGCGACAAGGTGAAAGGACTGGAACTCGGGGCGGTGGACTACGTGACCAAGCCTTTCCAGGCCGAGGAGGTGCTGGCGCGGGTGGATACCCATTTGACCATTCATCGCCTGCGAAGGGAGGTCCAGCAGCAGAAAGACCAGTTGGAGCACGAACTGGAAACCGTCTCCAAAGTGCAGCGCAACCTCCTGCCCAAAAAATTGCCTGCCATTGAAGGCCTCCAGTTGGCGGCTTACTATGAAACCAGCCGCTACGCCGGTGGCGACTATTACGACGTGGTCAAGATCGCGGAGGACAAGATCGGCGTCATGGTGGCCGACGCCGAGGGCCACAGCACCCCGGCGGCCGTTCTGATGGCCATGACCTGCGCGCTGTTCCGTTCCCAGAAACACCTCTGGGACGACCCCGGCGGTATGCTTCAGGCGCTCAACCGCCACCTCTGCAAGGTGGCCGAGCCCAGCTTTGTTACCGGGCTGTATATGACCGTGGACGTCGCCCGGCGCCAGGTGCGCGTGGCCCGTGCCGGTCACCCGCCTCCCATGCTTTACCGCGCCGCAGAGGGCGAAGCCGTGGAGAGCCATGTTCCGGGGGTGATGGTGCTGGGTTTCGATGACTTCGGGGACGTGCCGGTGACCACCTTTGATCTTGCGCCCGGCGACCTCATGCTGGCCTACACCGACGGTTTGACGGAAAGATTCAGCCAGAAAGACGAGATTTACGGCGAAGAACGCCTGTTGGCGGTGCTGCGGACCCAAGCGGCCGAAGGCCCCGAGCACCTGTGTGAAGCCGTTAGGGAGGATTTAAGCCGTTTCGCCGGAGGCCGCCCGGCGGACGACGACCAGGCCTTTATCGCTTTAAAGCTGGTCTGAGCAACTGCTCGGCACTGCAGGCCGCCCTGATGCCAGCCAGAGGAGACCGGACCATGGACGAGACGATTCAACGCGCATGCGAGGTGAGGGAGACCGAGGACAGTATCCTGATGGTGGACGACAATGCCACCAATCTTCAGGTGCTGTCCCAGACGCTGGCGGGTCGCGGCTATCGTCTGCTTGTGGCCAAGAACGGCGAAAGTGCACTGGCCATCACAGCCAAGGCTCAGCCGGATCTGATCCTGCTGGATATCATGATGCCGGGGATGGACGGATTCGAGGTCTGTCGGCAGCTCAAGGCCGATCCGGGGACCCATGACATTCCCATTATCTTCCTTTCGGCCCTTGGGCAGACAGAAGACAAAGTCAAGGGGCTTCAGCTCGGCGCCGTCGATTACATCACCAAGCCGTTTCAACCCGAGGAAGTCACTGCCCGCGTGGACACCCATCTGACATTGCGCTGCCTCCAGCGGCAGCTCGAAGTCACCAATCTTGAATTGCGGGACCTGAACGAAAACCTGGAACAGAAGGTCAGGGAACGCACCCGTGAACTCGAGGAGGAGCAGGCCAAAGTCCTCAAAGCCCAGAATGCCATCATTTTCGGCATGGCCAAGCTGACCGAGAGCCGTGACGACGATACGGGCAAACACCTGGAGCGTATCGAAAGATATGTCGAAATTCTGGCACGCGAGCTGTCCAAAGCCGACCCGATGATCAGCGAGCAGTGGATCGAGCACGTCAAAGCCACCTCAGCCCTGCACGACATCGGCAAGGTCGGCATCCCGGATGCGGTGCTGCAGAAACCCGGGCGTCTCACGCTCGAAGAACGCAAGGTTATCGAGCTGCATCCGGAGATCGGCGGCGACACCCTGGGCAAGGTTCGTGAAAGGCTGGGTACGGCCGATCACGAACTGAAAGCCAGCGAGTATCTGCGCCGGGCCATGGAAATTACCTACGGACATCACGAAAAGTGGGACGGGTCGGGTTATCCCTACGGGACCGAGGGGGAGGGGATTCCCCTGTCCGCCCGGCTGGTGGCGGTGGCCGATGTCTATGACGCCCTGGTCAGCAAACGGGTGTATAAGTCCGGCATGACGCACGAGGAGGCTGGCGATATCATCCGCGAGGGTGCGGGCCGGCACTTCGACCCGCGGGTGGTCGAGGCTTTCAATGCCACCGAGGACCAGTTCCGCCAGGTGGCTGACGCCTACAGCGACGCGCCGGAATGAGGGCGCCGCCGGCGGCTGACAATCCGCCCTCCGTCGCCAGCCCATGCTTGCAACGCTCGCGCTCGCCGCTTTAGACGGTGATCCATCACCGCATCAATCGTCGTCAACGATTTCGCCCGTCACTTTCTTCTGCATCCGATCCAGATAAGCGTCCATTTCCTCGATGCTTTTAAAGACCCGCATGGTGGGGAGAGCTTCGATGATCTCGAAGACCTTGCGGATCTGGGGCTGCAGATGCATGAAGACCATTTTGCCGTCGTTGGCCTTGAGCGCTTTCTGGGACTTGAGGATGATGCGGATTCCGGCGCTGCTGAGGTAGTCGACTTGGGCCATGTCCATGGCGATCAGGGAGGGCTTCTGGGCCACCAGCGCGTCGAGTTCGTCTTCCAGGACATCGTAGGTCTGGCCGTTGATTTGACCGGTCGGGGCGACGACATAGGCCCCCAGCGCTTTTTGAACGGTGCGGACGGTTAAGGGCATTGAGTCCTCCTTTGGTGGTCGCGCCCACAGGCGTGTGATTTGCAGGCAGTTTAAAGCCCGGCCGCCGGATACACAAGCAAAAAGTGGTGCCGACCGGCGGTGCCAGCGTGGGCTTTTTCGAGGTATTGTCGAAGGAAGACAGCGGCTGCGGCCTAAGCGCTATGATGTCGGGGCCGGTCAGGTGGTCGATGATGTGCTTGAGGGGCGATCCTGCACCAGGATGCAGACCATGGCGTCCATTTTCCAGAGTTCCACGCGGTGATGGGGCGCTTCGATCCGGTAGCGGTAATCGGCCCTTAGCGGCATTTTGATTTGACGGGCGGGTAGGACGAACACCGATACGTTTTCACCGTGGTCCTCGTAGAAAAGATAAGCGGCCTTCTTGGGGCCGATGGTGCATTCGCGTCCTCCCAGGAAGGTCCATTGGCGATGGCTTAAATCCGGCATGGCGATTCGGAAATTCAGGCGTTGGTAAAACCACTCTGGGGGGTCGGTAATTTCATCGGCCGTGAAGGCCATGGTCATGTCGGCCCGGCCATGGTTGGCCACCGCGTATTTCCCGATCGCATCCAAAGTGGTGAGCGGGTTGGCCCAAGGGTTCCAGACCATGAAAGTCAGCACCACCCCCAGCGCCATTGCGGGTACCAACCCTCTGCGCCACCGGGTCGCGGTGGGGCGGCGCTTGGCCTCGGCCTCGGCCCGGGCCCGTTGCGCCATGCCTTTGGGGGCGCTGACCGGACGGATGCCTGCGGCAAACGCCTGATCCAGCACCTCATCGGCGGCATACAGCCGATCACAGTCCGGGCAGTGATCGCGATGGGCACGGGCCTGGAGCGACGTGTCCTCGTCGCAATTGTCGCGGACGATCAGCCAGCGTTTGAATTCTTTGCAGTCCATGCGTCATCTATCCTTTGCGGGTCAGCGGAATCACTTTCTTGCGGGTAGCGGTCTGCGCCGTTTGGCGGATGAAAGCGGTCTTGAGGCGCTGTTTGCCGCGTGCGAGTCGGGACATGACCGTTCCCAGCGGTATCTCCAGCATGTCGGCGATCTCCTGGTAACTGAATTCCTGGAGATAGTAGAGGATTAACACCGACCGGTAGGATTCTGGCAGTCGATCCAGCTGCTGGTGCAGATTTTCAGCCGTGGCCTTGCGCTCGAGGGCTTTCAGGGCGTCCTCCTGGGCCGCCGTCATTGCCAGCGCGTCGATATAATCGTAATCGACCTGCTCGTCGTATGCCTGCTCCGGCCGCATGTCAGATCGTCCGGCCCGTTTGAGAAACGCATTGCGCAGAATGACGGTGAGCCAGGGCTTCATTTTGTGTCGGTCCTTGAGCTGGTGCCGGCTGCGGAAGGCAGCCAGAAAGGCTTCCTGCACCAGGTCCTCGGCGTCGAAGCGGTTGCCGGTGTGTTGAAAGGCCACACTGAAAAGCAGTTTTTCGTAGCGTCCGGCCTGCTGCCAGAAATCGTCCGACCTTAGCCGCTTCTTTTTCCAGGTTGTCAGGGCGCCGGTGAAGCCGGGTAATCGCATCGCTATTGTGTCCTCTCATCTCGGCCCTGGTCGCTGGCCGCTGCATTTGCGTGGAGGCTTTCCGGTATGCAACCAACCATTTGGCAGGGTCCGCAGGGGGTGAAGCTCCCGGGACCCATGAATTCACCATAACCATCCTGATACGTCTGGCCAGAGCCGCCATCAGTGAGGGGTTTCGCGGTGGCGGGCCAGAGTCGGTTTTTCCTCGCTCGTCCGCTCCTTGACACGCGGGAATTCGATGGTGGTACCGCTCTCCGGCAGTTCAAACGTCTCCCGCGGCGATTGAACCTTAACCGGAAGCCTTTCATTGCCGCGTTTCGTATCCCGGTCAAGTTTTCCCGTTCGCATATCTGCCCCGTCGTGGAAACTGATCACAACGCCGGATTCAGGTAGAACAAACTGCGGCATTTCGTAATGGCGCAGGGCATCGCCGCGAATCGACTGCTCCAGGGAGCGTTTCAGTGGCATCTTGCGCGTTGTGGTCCATTCGGGAGACTGGGAAGGGCCGAAATAAATCCAGTGCCCATCACCGTATTCGTAGGCCGTGCGCTCCTCGGTCGCCGTGGCGACGGCGGGCCAGAGGTAAATCAGCAGGGCCGTGGTCAACATGATCCTGGGGATTGCATGTTTCATTGTCGACTCTCCTTCGTGTAGCGTCTTTCGACGCGTCGGTATCGGTTTGAAGCCTTCGATGCCTATGATCCTAAAGGACGGCCGTTTATTCCCATTTTTTTTGATCGCATTGAAAAAAAGGACGAGACGGTTGGAAACAGCCCGGCGGTGGTTCTGTGCTGCGGGGGGATGGCTTCCGAGGGCGGCGACCGTGCGGAGGGAAAGCACGTCCAGGCGGGTTGATGGCCGCCCGACGCGGTCGGTGTGACGGTTAGCGGTCTTCGTCGACGGGATCAACCGTTTGGGGATCGGTATAGCCGGGCGTGGCCGGCAGGATGTCCTTGAAAACGGCACCGTAGATATCCCACATGGTGACGAACAGGGCGGCGATGATCGGTCCGATGATGATGCCGACCACTCCGAAAAGTGCAATACCCCCCAAGGTGCCGAACAGGATGAACAGGTCGTGCATCTGGGTATCCTTGCCCACCAGGGAAGGCCTCACCAGGTTGTCGATGCTGCCCACCACCAGGCCGCAGAAGAGTGCCAGCCCGATGCCTTTGGCGTAGTGGCCCAAGGCGACCAGGATGACGACCGCTGGAATCCACACCAGCCCTGTGCCGATGCCCGGTATGATCGAGAGCACCCCCATGACGGTTCCCCAGAAGGCCGCCCCCTTGATGCCAACGGCAAAAAATCCCAGACCGGCCAGGCCGCCCTGCAGGATGCAGATGACGATGGTCCCCTTGATGGTGGCCCGGCTGACCGACGTGAAACGATCCAGAAGCTGGCTCTCCTCCTCGTTCTGGAGGGGCAGGTAATAAAGGATGCGGGACAGCAGCCGGTTGCCGTCCATGAGGAAGAAAAACATGGTGTAGAGCATGATGAAGAACATGAACAGGAAATTAACGGTTCCCAGGGCACCGGAGCCCAGGTTGCGGATCAGGTACTTGCTCAAGGATCCTACGAACTCACCGGCCTTGCGCAGGATGGTCTCTTTGTAGACGACGATTTGATCGATATAGGGGATGCGGTCCAAATAAGCGGAAAAAACAGTGGGTTCGGAAAGGAATTTTTCGACCGCCGGCTGCACCGACTGGCTGACCGCAATGGCTTGGGCGGTGACGATGCCGACCAGGATGCCGAGCGGGATCAACACGACGATGACGATCAGCAGCAGCGTGGCCAGGGAGGCCATCGGCCGACGACCCCCAAATAGCCGGGCCAGCCATACATACAGGGGTTGCGCCAGGGCCGAAAAAATAGCGGCCATAAAGATGGCGACCAGAAACTGCCGGATCATGGACAGAAAAAGGGCTGAAATCATGACAACCAGCAACAGTACGACGGTTTTGTTGATTCGTTCGTCTTGGGTCGACATTGGTCGGGTACCCCTCCGTTGGCGGGAAAAAACGCCCTGCATCGAATCGTGCGGCGAGCTGTCGGCTGGCGGCGGATCGCGTCAGACGCGCTTTTCCTCTATTTACGGTCAAACTACCAGAAAGCGCGCTCCAAACCAAGTGCCGTCGGACGCCGGGAAGCGCCGGCCCGGTTTGGCTATGCCGGCTCCATTCGGCATGGGTCCGGCACGCCAGGCCCATGTCCGATGGCGCGAATGGGGAGGCCCCCTCTATGGGTTTGCATTGCGGTGAAGAGTGATTAACAGTTTGCACGAGGTCAATTGACCTACTCAACAGGAAAATTGCCTCAAACCTCCCCCGACAGCGGAGCCTTCGGGCTCCGCTGTCAAATTTTCCGTTTGAACCCGGGCGGTGAAACCACAGTTACGCGTCATCCACCGGCGTTGAGATTGACGAGTATGCAAACATCATCGTGTCTTCAGCATTTGAACGCCAGACAGGTACCTTAGACTGGCGGCAATTTCGCATGTGAGGGCCAGGAACGCGACCCGGTCAAGCCGTGATACACCGTCTCAATCCGGGCAAAGACGCCTTGCCAGGTGCACGCCGCGAGCATGGCGGCGATGGGGGCCATCGCCATCTGCGGTTGCCGGATAACGGCAGACATCTGCCGGTCGAGGGCGTCGGTCAGACGGCGCTCGAAGCCCGGGAGATCTTCGGCATAGGGCTGATCCATCTGGCGCAGCCGGGGAGGACGAACCAGGTCAATCGCTTCGCTGTTGATGCCCCGGGCCACTTCCAGCACGCCGGGAAGGCCGGTGGCGACCACACGGCAGCCGCTGGCCAGCGCTTCCAACACCACCAGAGGCAAACCTTCAAAAAAGGATGAAAGCACGAAAATGTGCGACCGGCGGAAAATTTCAGCCAGGCGTGCCTGTGGTACCTGGCCGTGCACGATCACACGGTCGCCCAGGGTGCCGGCCAGGCGCAGGCATTCATCCCTTTCGGCACCACTCCCTCCGCCGACCAGGTGCAGGCGCCAGTCGCGCGTCGCCACCCGTGCAAGGGCGCGCAAAAGCCAGGGAAGCCCTTTGGCGCGTATGAATTTGCCGGCATAGACCAACTGCACCGGGCGGGGCGGGGGCTTGACGCCGGGAACAAACAGCTTGGCGTTAAATCCCGCCCCGGTGACCCATACCCGCTCCGCTGTCAAATTGTAGCTTCGGAGAATGTCTGATTTTTGGGCTTCACTGAGGGCCAGGGCGGCATCCAGACGACCGCAGCCGGAGAGCACCCGGTCGCGCAGGTGCGGACAGTTCTGGAACTGCCGCAGGTCGGTTCCGTGACAGGATGCCACCACGGGAATGTCCGGAAAACGACGACGCGCCAGCGAACTCACCAGCCAGAGGTGATGGCTGTGGATGATATCGGGCCGGAACCGGCTCACCGAATGTTCCAGTACGTTTGAAAAGACCGTTTCGTAAAGCTGGAGTTCAGAAGGGGTTAGATCCACGAAACGGGTGTTGGGATAAGGCATGATATCGGTCATGCCGGGAATCGGGAAGGGGATGTCCCCGCCCTCGAACGTCACGAAATGGCATCGGTCCTTGTCGATGCCGCCCAATTCGGCTTCATGGCCGGACTGGATGCCGGCGACGATCCAATTGTCGTGTCCGCGGGCGGCCGCCTCGCGCACCATGGCCTGCAGATAAATGCCGCTGCCGGTGGAATCCGGCCGTTGACTGAGGAGGTGGAGGATTTTGAGTCGGGGATGCGATTCCACGGTGAACTCCCTCCGGCGGATGGTGGCTGCCCCGAATCTGCCGTTTATTCAAACTTGATGGCCGTGCCGACGCACAGCATCGAACTCCAGCAGTCGTTGCGCCAGTCGGTGGTCATGTCGCGATCGCACTGGACATTGATGATGGCGTCCGCGCCTTTACGGGCCGCTTTGACTTTCAATACCGTGATGGCATCTTTCGTTTCGAGGGCTTTGGATTGCTCGATATCCGTGTGGCATTCTTTCCCTTTGACCTTGGCCACCACCTTGTAGGGTTCGGCGACTTCACCTTCCAGGATCTGAATCCGCCTGAAGGTTTCAAGTTCGGCGGGACTCAGCGTTTCGACACCGGGGTTGCTGACGCAACCCGCCAGGATCAAACCCGCTGCTGTCAGAATGAGAATGCGCATGTCGTGCTCCTTGTGTGAGGGGCCAAAAAGCCATTGCAAGCCCATCAGGGCGGTATGGCTTACAACCAGACGGGGTAGAGGATCGACGCGTCCACCAGGTGGAAACGGTTTCTATGTCGCTGAAATGGCAACATAGCAGAAATTCTTGGAAACTCAAATTTAGGCCTTAGTGTCAAGTTGGCACCCGGTGGAGGTTGCGTTTTGCAGGCATTCGGTTTGGCGGCGGTTGACAATTTGCCGCCGGCATCGGAAGAATGCGGGAATTCACAGGGAGTGAGACCCGCCGGATGATCCACATGCGAGACCCATTGGTTGCCGTCAATCGAAACCGCCCCCGTCATCGATACCGGGCTGCAGGCCAAACGATGTCCAGCCGAGGAATGATGCACCAATCGAAAACACGCCATACGGCCTTTGCCTGGCCGCCTTGGGTCGATTATCCGCATAAGCCGGGAACCATGATCCTGATCGGTCTTGTTTGCCTCTGGGCCGTCGCGTTCGGCTGCGGAGGATCGGAGATCGAGCGGGCCAAACGTTACATCGGTGAAGGGAAGTTTTCGCAGGCCATCGCGTTGCTGGGCGAGCGTGTTGCGGAAAAGCCCGAAGACGCCGACGCGCATTTCCTGCTGGGGGTGGCTTATCTTCATTCGGGCCATCTGCGGGAGGCCGAAGGGCAGTTCAAGCGAGCCCTGAGTCTCAACTCCGATGCCGGCCTGCAGATCGGAAGGGAATACAAAAAGGCCGGGAACACCGCCTTCCGGGAGGGAAAGCCCGAAACCGGCGTTCGGTTTTTCAAGACGGCGGTTCGCTATCATCCGGATCTGAAAAAGGCAGTGGCACGGAGTGCCTACGAGCAGGGCAAAGGGCTGTGGCAGGCCGGAAACGATGCCCTGGCCATCGACCTGCACCGGTACGCCATGACCAACGACCCCATGCTGGGCAAGGAACTCGGGACATGGTACGCCACTAAGGCGATCAACGCGAGTTCGGCACCTGAAAAGGCCGCACTGCGTCAGCTGGCCGTGCAGTTCGACACGGCCTATCGAGAAGAGATGGCCAGGATCCAGCGGACCGCGGACAAGGCCGAAGCCGAAAAAGGTGTCCTCTCCGTCAGGGCCAGGATGAAACGCGTGATCGAGCAGCGGCTGGATGAAAGGGCATGGGAAAGGCTTGCCGAAAAAGGCATCAAGACGCTTGGCGCCGAAGAGACCGTGCGTTGGACGGTCAAGTATTACCAGAAAGCGGGCTACGAGGTAAAGCGGCTGGCGTTGAGCGACAAGGGGTGGCTCAAAATTGGCAGCTTTGCCAACCGCTCCCATATGTTTTTTCTTTCCGCCGATGATTTCTGGTATATCAAAAGTTCATGGATCGAGCCCCAGAGGTTGCCCGCCGCGATCGGCAAAGCCCGGGGCATCCAGTTCCGCGGGGACGCCTACATGGACATCGCCGTAAAAAGCGACACCCCCCCGTCCGAGATTTTCTACTGGGTATCCCAACCACAGTGACCTCGAATTGCCCCTACGGCGCTTCGGGCCTCAGACACCGAACGTCTCACGGCCCTTTGTGCCCGGCCGGGGCCGCCGCATAATCGATTCATCAGGCGACACGTATTCGTGGCGGCCTCATTTGCGTTTGGGGCTGGATGGTAAGCCCCGTTGGCGGTGTGGGCGAGGCGTCAACTGCTTCGACAACGGCTATGGTTTGCTTCGGATCGCAACGCGTCGCTGGCCTTTCCGATAGGTTGGAAATTTTGGGGGGCTGTTATCATACCGGCGCCGGTCAATATTGCGCTTTAAGCCAGGGGCAGAGGGCGGCCGCAATTTCATTGGCCCTCGTTTTCTGAATGTTGTGCCCACCCGAGTCAAAATGCAGGCGGGGTCCGGCAGGGGCAATGCGTGTAACGGTTTTGCTCACGCGAGGCTCAACCATACGGTCATCTTCCGCCCAAATGACCATTGTCGGTTTGTCAATCGATGAAAGGGTCTCACCATGCCGATTGAAGTCGATACTTGCAGCACATTCCAGCGTGGTGAGTGCCGTCTCGTCAGAATTGCCGATGCGAAAACCAGCCCATTGGAGAACCTTTTTGATCAAACCATCAATGGTTTTCGGTGTGGGGCGCCTTCTTTAAACGGGATATTTGACATGGCGTATTCGGCCAATGCGGAAATGGTCAGGCTTGGATTTACACCGGGATTGGCAGGCATGATCGAACCATCGACAACAAAAAGGCCGGGGTAATGATGAATCTCGCAATTTAATCCAATCACACCGTCTTCGGCCGTTTCTCCAAAAGGAACGCCGCCCATGAAATGAGCCGTTCCGGGAATGTTAAGCACGCTTTCATGAATCCCCGCCACGGGTATCCCGTCAAGCGCCCGGGCCAATCTCCTGGTAATCGTGTGGGCGATATCCACGACCGGCGCTATGGGTTGCTTTTCATCCTGCACGCATACCAGATCCTTTCGAAAGAGGGTGAAAATATTTCGGCCCAGTTTCAACCGCATACGGTTCTCTTCGGTCTGCATCGTCAAAATCACGATGGTCCGCTTGGCTGTATCGGGAAGCGCCTTCGTGCGCAGAAAATCAATCGGATGCCTCACGATTTGAAAAAGTGTGTCTTTGGCGCGGATGGCCTTACTTGCGCTTGGCGCCACCAACGGCGCTGTGAGCATTGTATAGGTGAAACCGGAGCCTTCCGGGAAGCGCACGGGCTCGATTTGAGTGACGTTGTCTGCTTGGAAGATCGAGCCGATACAAATGCCTTTGGAAAAATCTTTTTCTGACCTTCTTGCCACCACGCCGGTCAACGACTCGCTGTTGCTGCGGACATTATGGCCGAGTCTCCTGGAAATCTTGGGCAACGACCGTCTGGTTTCCCTGCATTTTAACAACAGCCGATTGGTGTTTACCGCTCCAGCGGCCACAACCACATTTTTAGCTCTGATTTTACGGCCGAATGGAAGCGGCCATGCGCGTGTTTTGAAGTAGTCGATTGAATAGCGGGCACCATCGGCCTGCTTTTCAGGCAGGGGCTGGATGGTTTTTACCGTCGCGTCGGCCAAGATATCCGCACCAAATTTTTGAGCGAAATATAGATAGTTTTTCATTAGCGTGTTTTTTGCATTGGTCCGGCATCCAACGATACAGGCACCGCATTTATCGCAGCCGCGCCGATCAGGGCCAGCGCCGCCAAAGTAGGGGTCTTGCACCCGTTCACCCGGACTATCCACGTTAAAAAACACCCCCACTTCGGTGGGGCGGAATGTGTCCCCTTTTCCATGTTTCTCTGCAATGTCTGCGAGGGCACGATCAGTGGCTTCAATGTATGGATTCTCTGCGGTGCCGAGCATTTTCCGGGCCGTTTCAAAGTGGGGGGCCAATATCGTTTTCCAATCAGCCAAATGCCGCCAGTCAGGTGATTCAAAGAGCCTGTCGTCGGGTTGCATTAAAACATTGGAATAGACCAGGCTGCCACCCCCCACGCCGCTGCCATGCAGGACCATGATATCGTTAAGGAAAGTGGTTTGGAAGATCCCGAAACACCGCAGCGCCGGGAACCATAGAAAACGCCAGATATTCCAGTCCCGCGAAGCAAAGTCTTTATCTTCATACCGTTGGCCGCGCTCAACCACCAGCACATCGTATCCCTTTTCCGCTAAACGCATCGCTGAAATGCTGCCACCAAATCCCGAACCGATAACGACATAGTCATATGTTCGCTCCTGTTTCATTGATGGCTCCTCATGAACAGCTGTGAATCGCATGGACGGCCAGTTCAGATTTGTCACCACTGTGGTGCCAGCTGATACCTTATACGCTCACGGAATATGCTGAACACCCATTCGATATGTTTCAGAGGCGGTCTTTTTTATCCATTTGATCTTGGACTGATAGACTTTCCGGTTGTAAAATTGGCCTTCGAATTGACCGGCGTGTGTCGGCATTATGTTGACGACCGCATTCGGCTCGATTTTCGCCTCTGCGATGATTCCAAAGCCGCCATCGCTGGAATCGATAATTTCTGAATTGAAACAATGTGTTCCATAACAATCAGCGTACTCAAGCGGTACATAGAAAGCGAGTTTTGCAGATGATTCCAAGGCGTGTCGCTCCTCTTTGCGTCGGTTATCTTTGGCATCCATAATGTCACCTTTCGGTTTGTGTCGATTAAATGGATGACGCACTAACTCGAGATACGGGCGCAGTGAATTCAGTGGTAAACCATGACAGGAGCTGTTTCGGTCTTCGTTAGGCGAGAGAAAGGCGCAAACGCCGTAAGCGGCGAAAGGAATGTGAATCCTAGCTGTAGATGCTGAAGGTCAATTGAATCCAATAAGACCATTACAGGGATCGAGCGAATTGTGCAAGTTGGCATACAATTCGGCGACCACCGGTTCACGTGTTTTCGCGAAGAGGCGCTTCAAATTGTGCCCCATGCGATCCTCACCTTCGGCTAGCAGATCGCTGGGGCTTACCTCGATATACCACCACTGAAGCCGGGCCGCGATCGCGCGGGCGAAATGCGTCTTGCCGGTACCCGGCGGTCCGAAGAAAATGATCGTGCGTGGAATGGTTACCCCGTGCTTGCGGGCCAGTTCGGACTGGGTCAGGGGCAGAACGATGCGTTTGTCGACTTGGTGATTTGGCGTGTAGACCTTTGGGGAAGATGGATAGATAGTATCCGTGTGCTAAGAACGTATTAGGCGCCGATGGCAATGAAAACAAAGGCAGAATTAAGAGTTATAAACCGTAAACATCGAATGCTGATCGTCAATTGCCAAAAGCACCCGATTCATTTTAAACAACGGATCGGTAAACCCTTGGCCGAGGCCACGCCGTATAGCTACCGGGCCAGTCTCGAAACCTCGGAGGCGTACGCGGTCGTGCGCAAAAACCTGATCAAGGCCCAGACCCAGCTGCGGCGAAAAGGAGGCCATCCGGAATTTCAACTCGTCCAGGGGGACGAGGGGTGCTGATCAACGCAGGGCTATTTGAAATCCAGGAGGACTCCGATGATGTAATCGGGGCCTTTTTCATTGGTCGGCGGGTTTGTTGATTACAACTGAGATTTATGGTGCCCCGGTAAGAATCAAATCTGCGGCACTTGGATTAGGAATCTAATAGGGTGTATAGCTGAATACCTTGGGCTATCTTGTACGTGCCTCAGATTTTTGACATGCGTGGTATATTTTTGTAGTCTCTATCTATCACAAATTGACTTCACTTTGATTTATTGACAAGTTTTATTATCGAGCAGGAAACACTAACTAGCAGACAAAATCATTTTTGGAGATCAAATGTATCAACTTAATAAACTTATTATTCTTTTTTGCTTATGGTCTATCTGCGCAACATTGTCACTGACTGGTTGCAGTAAAGATATTCCTTCAGCAAGTATCATAGGAAGTGGCAAGGTGACGTTATCTTGGAACGAAGTTCCAAGTGCTAACTCATATAACGTTTATGGATCTACTTCACCAGGCGTCACTAAGCTTACAGGTAAACAGTTCCGTAATGTGCCCAATCCTTACACAATCACAAAATTAAAGCCTGGTACAACTTACTACTTTGTCATTACAGTGCTTACTGACTCAGGCGAGAGCAAAGAATCAAAAGAACTATCTTTCACAGCAGTTGCCAATAGTAGTGGGTCTATTGAATTTGGTGATATTCTAAGCACTGTAAGCCAAACAAAACCTGAAACTGTAAATACAGAGATAGATAATGTACAAACCACATCACCTTCAGATTCAAAGCCGCTAGTGAAGCCCGAGCAACAAGAAGGCCAAATCTCATCGATACGATCGAATGCGGAGGTTATTATTTGTTTCGGCGACAGCTTGACCTTCGGCACCGGAGCCAGTAGAGGCATGGATTATCCATCACAATTGTCAAAAATGATAGGCAGGGAGGTTATAAACAAAGGCATTCCAGGCGATACGACCTCAACTGCGCTAAGGCGGTTGAAAAGAGATGTGCTATCGATCAATCCTGATATTGTTTTGATAACACTAGGGGGAAATGATTTAAAAAATGGTATCTCTAAAAGACGCGCCTTTGGCAATTTAAAGCAAATTATTCAAGCTATTCAAAAACAAGGTGCCAAGGTAATCATCGGTGGCTTGAAGTTTCCCGGAATGGATCGTGGATATGGCAAGGGATATGAGGATCTTGCTCAGGATACCGGAGCTCTGCTTATACCGGATATCCTCGCTGGCATTGTGAATAACCCAAATTTAATGAGCGATCCGATTCATCCGAACCATAAAGGGTATCGGATTATGGCTCTAAAATTTAGAGATGCCATTGCATCTTTTGTAGTAGATGCAAAATCAACTGTCAATTGACCCACCTCGAAAACACACGGTGTAACTTTCAGATGGGAGGGTATATCAAAAACATATTCACACCGTTTATCCCAGATTGCACAAGAATAGTATTCACGTGACACCACCGCCCATGGTGGGTTAAGTCTAAGCTGCTTCCTTCATCTCGTTTTCTTTGGCTTCGGGTTTAACGATTCCATCAAAAAAGGCCTGATAAGGCCTTCGGCCTTTCATATTTTGGCCCTGATGCGGACGTTTCTGATTGTAATGTTCCAGATAAGCATCGAGATCCTTCTGTATTTCACCGATAGAATCGTACCACTTGCTGCGACCGGCATCGCGACAGTGCTCATCCAAGAGCGTGCGATGCAAACGTTCTACAAACCCGTTTCTTGGCCACCGCCTGACTTTGGTCGTGCGATGCTCGATGCCTTCAAGCTGGAAGAACAACTCGCAGGGATGACGATCCGCTCGTCCGCAGTACTCGCGGCCGTCAACGGTGGTGTTCAACACCCAAGCGGATCTGGCGGGATTTGTGATTACGGAAAGTATTAGAAATAAAATCCGAACGGTGACTAGTTGGAGATGTAAAGTATGGAATCAGCCCTAAAATGGCCCGCCTTTACACGGGCCATTTTAAGGTTGAATTCCGTTGTTGGAAGCTCTTGTGGAATCGTCAGGAAGTGTACGCAATGATCCTGCCGAAAAATCGATCACCTTAGCTTTATCCTATCTCTCGTGATAACCTTAGGGTGGGCATAAGCCTCCTTAATCCATGCAGGAGAATTGCCGGGCCCGTTTTGTTTCGGTTCGGGGTAATACTCGTTATCCAGCCATCCCCTTACCCATATTGTAAACCAAACGAACTCCGTATGGTTGATTAATATATCCATGGTTGGAATCGTTCCAACTTCAGTAAGCGCAACAGGTTTACCTTTCGCCGCTTGTTGAATTTTAGACGCTCGGTGTGCGAATTTAATATCGTTTCTGTTTTTTCGATACATATCAATTCCTGCAATATCAACATGCTCGATAGGAAGATAAGCATCATAGTCTCCAACCTGCGCAGCACTCCATACCCAGATAAGGTTGTTGAGTTTGTGTCGGATAGTCAGACGTTCATACGCCATTATCCAGAGAGACTTAAATGACTCCGCTTTCTTTCCCCCCCACCAGAACCAACCGCCGGTCATTTCGTGATAAGGTCGCCAAAGTACTACCACTCCAGCAGCTTGAAGCTCACCAAGCCATTGGGCGGCAAGGTCAAGGTGCTCCAACCATTTATTTTGCAGATCTGTTCCATTTTTGAGAACTTCGTTGAATCTTTCCTGACTCATCCTTTTCTTGGTGCCATATTTATAACCGCCCTCGTCAAGTACGTCTAGTTCAGGGCTAGTTTCATGCCAACTCACAGCAACTAGTCCGCCGGCCCTATACCAGTCTTTCGCGAATCTCAAATATTGCTCTTTATGTTTTGGTGACTTATTGAAATTGAGTAAATCGAACTCAATTATCGCTGGATATTTCCCTGTCAGATTCTTGATATGCTCTACTTCATTGTAATCTTCACGAAGAAAAATGTGCTGCGAACTAAGTATCTGGCCACTACCCTTGACTTCATACAAGTAGTTCAGGATGGATCGCACCCCAGGGGATGCATTTCGATTTATTGGTTTAGGCTGATCTCCTATTTTAACATCATAAGAAATGCACGCTACGGGCATAAGCAATACGATCAATAGGTATTTTCGAATATGCGTCATTGTCATTTTCTGCCTTTTATCCTACTTCATCCTTCCAACATTATATATTATGCGGACGGCTCGCTTTGTCGGCGCATCAATTAAATCGTTTTAAATGAATCAATATGCGACTGTAAAAAGCCCATCCCCTGCAATCCGCTGGCATCTATCTAATAAAATATCAAATAATCAATGTTTTGACAAAATCGTTAAGCCCAGGACGTGATGGTCAACATCAGCAAGGAAATAACCAAGCTCCGGCTCCGGCACAATCGATTGGTGGCCTTCTTTCGTGATTTGGGTAATCAAACTCACGGAACAGGTCAGCGTCGTCAGCTTTGGAATCCATGGCCAGGTAGTCAACTTGGCCTTTGAGATGGTAGGTTTCCAGCCACATGCGCTTGGCTTCGTTCGCCGCGTTTCGCATCCATAGGAATCAGCCTAAAACCGAATGCATATGGGAGGTTAATGAGAAGCTGCCATGACCGTAAACCCAACCATCCGCGTTGGACTTGCACCATGTGGCCTTTTTATCGATCCCGCGCAGGCCCTTGGGAATAATGCCCAAATCCTTTTGCTTCTTGTGCCAGACGGGCCCTTTGGCCTTGTTCATCATTTTGTCGGCACTGATTGTGCGGTTCTTACTCAAGTTCAGGAAATAGCTGAAAAATGAACGCTGCTGGCTTTCCAGGGAAATGACGGATTTTTTTTAACCGGAACCTCAACTGTCGTTCACTGATGGGTGACAAATCCATGTCTTCTGCGATGATTTCCCAGTATCGAAGTGTCATTTTATGAATTTGAACATAGGATTTTATTTTCAGTTTGACCGATAAAATCGCAATGAACATGACCAGCCATTCGGGATATTTGAATTTAGGGCCACACTCGCCGAGTCGTTCCGGATCGGGAAAGTCGGTTTCATCCAGAAAGGCACGAAAGTCATTACGTGTTTCACGAATCCATTGCTTGGAAATCTTGTTCGACTTGGTGGCCATGAATAATCTCCTTTCACGTTGAAATCATTGAGATTATTCATAACAATCACGATGGCTTGTGTCTGGCCAAAAATATCGTTTAATTTAGGGCGGGTAGGGTGTTTCAAAAACTCCCCGACCACTCAATTACTTATCCAAAAAAAACTTCTTGCGGCCAAACAAGCAAATGCCTCCTATACCGGCCCCAAGAAGAAGGATGGTAGTGGGTTCTGGTAACGGAGCTGGAGATGGATCATATGGATAATATATAGGTGGTATGTCTTCTATTGGGCCGGAAATATGCGTTAATTTAGCTGAAATAATATTTAAATCCCAATATGGATTCGGATATCTAGAATCTACCTCTTCGGCGTCAGTCTCAAGTAAAGATAATTTCTCTATTAATGACATGTTAGGATCTGTAAGATTTCCTGAAAAAGCGACTCTTAAATCTTGTACATCATTTAGAATACCAGAGCTTGTGCCAAAGATGAACTTAACGTCTGCGTACGGAGGAAAGCTAAAAAAATGATTATTTTCACCTTCTGTAATAGTCCGCAGTAGATCATTGGAGTTAGTATAAATACCTATTAATACTTTCCGTAAAGGCAATCGATTTCTACTTACAGGAGGATCATCTAAATCATAAGAAAAAATACCCTCAAAATGTCCCCCATAAAGTTCTGGAAAGGGATAAGGCCCAGGGTTTGGAGCTGATGGCCAGTAATCTTGTTGAGTTGTTACCTCATCACCGAAATTACCATTGATATGCCATGTTACGGGCAACGCAAGGGCTATATTCCACGTCATACAAAAAATCAGGAGACTTAAAATAACCGTTAATAATACATTCTTCATTAGTCTTCTCCCCCTATTAATTAAAAAAGTGTTCACAGGAAATTATTCAACCATCGCGAAACATATGGGATAAGCCTGGATTCAAACTAATTAAAAAAGATAGGGCGGGTCGAAAATGATTAGGAAATAGATCAAATCCCATTATTTGAGACCAATAGGGTGGTTGTTAAAGGATTTTGTGTGGTGGGTGCCGACTGGATGCCGAGTCCGTGCGTCAGTAGCAACGGTACTGGATAGAATTCCGGTATCAGATTATGAGATAGAATGCAATACTAATATTTTTTATTTTTCTTTTCATGTAATTTGAGGGCTTTTTCTATAAGCCGCCGAATAGCTTCCGATCTGGCAGGAATCCGATTTCCATAGCGGTAATCCTCGATTCGCTCCAGCAATTCCTCATCCAGTGTCAGCAGTATCTGTGGTTTTTTGGTAGGCATAGGATTCCCTATAGCTAATTATCCAACAAAATACAAGAACTTGTATTGACAAAATAAAATGTATAAACAAATTAAGTTATATACTATATTAATTATGTATCTTGAATCGCAGCACATATTAATAAAAGTTGACATTTTTTCAGCGCCTGAAGGCACCCATAGTCGTGAGGCTGTGGGCGGTTCGTTGCGAGCCGGGGAAATCCTTCAGGCGCTTTTTTTACCCGGAAAGGAGGGGCTATGGCTAAAGTTGCAAAACGACGCGGCCGGTACGTTTTGGATTATTACGACAACCGAGGAATCCGCAAATGGGTCACAATGCCTGAAGGCACCAACTTGAAGGATGCAAAAAAGGAACTTCGGAGAATCGAAGAACAACTGGACCGGGGAACATACGTTACACGAAAGGCCGTTAAAAACTTCAAGACGGTTGCACAAGATTGGCTTGAGTCAAAAAAGCATGATGTCCGGGCATCGACCTACGCAATGTATGAAGGCCACCTGCGAAACCATTTCGGAATGGTGGATGAATTGAAAATCAACCGGATAACAATCAGGACGGTTGAGCGGTTCATTTCAAAGCATAGGGAGGTGGGGCGGAACATATCGACACTGAAAAAAATCTTGGGGACTTTCAGCCAAGTTATGCGGTATGCGGTCCGGCATCGGCTTATCGACTATAACCCGCTTGTGGATGCGGAGCGGCCCCGGCGGCAGGACCATTCAGACGAAAAGCAAATCATCGTTTTGAACCCGCAGCAGATAAAGGCGTTTGTCGGTTTAGTAAAGGACCAGCTCTATCGGGTGTTTGTTCAACTGGCGACTTTGAGTGGTGCCCGGCAGGGAGAGCTTTTTGGTTTGAAGTGGGCGGACATCGATTGGGATAACGGCCAGATTCGTATCAACCGGACGTATAACAACGGGGCATGGTATCAGCCGATATCTAAGGCATCTAAGCGGGCCATAGACTTGGGGCCTTCTATGATGCTGGAGTTGCAACACTGGCGGATGCGGTGGCCATTGAATGAGTTGGATCTTGTATTTCCAAGTCAGGGCGGCGGCCCGATTATTCATAGCGTTATGCTGCGGAAACATTTCTGGCCAGCGTTGAAGGCGGCAGAATTGCCAAGGATTCGTTTTCACGATTTAAGGCACACTTTTGCGAGTCTGCTAATCGACCAGGGCGAGAATATCAAATACATCCAATCTCAGTTGGGCCACTCAAGTCCGACCCTCACTTTGGACACCTATTCCCACCTGTTGAAATCCACAAATCAGAAGGCTGCCAGGAGGCTTGAAGGGGTGGTTTTTCAGGCAACCGGTAGCAAAATGGTAGCAACTGGCACTTCCGGAAAATCTATAAACTCTGTAACTAATTGAAATATTTGGTGCCCCCGGCAAGAATCGAACTTGCGGCACATGGATTAGGAATCCATTGCTCTATCCACTGAGCTACGGGGGCTTTCGGCGGGATGGCGCGCACCCGGATAACGGACGGTGCCGCTGTGGGCGTGTAGTGCGCATAGCAGAAGCCCCGGCAAAGTTCAAGTTGCCCGCCGGGCGTTGCGCGTGTTTCCATTTGCGATGCATTATGCTATCTAACCCTTCGAATGCCATGGCAATCGTTTGAACCGCCGTTTCTGGGCGGCAAATAGCGATTCACCCGGCACGACCTTGCCATTTCGGGTTCATCTCTGCCGAATCGGGGTGGTTTCACACAACCGCTTCGCAATCGATCCAACACTTTCAATGACGGAGGCTTGACATGTTTAATCTCTGCAGGAGGATCAAAGACATTTTCATCGTGGCGCCCCTTGCCCTTTTCCTGATCATGGGCCTGAGCGGATGCCAGACCACGGGCTCCTCCCAAAGCGAGTCTTCCGAAGCAGAGCCGGCCCAACCGACCAATCTCTATCGGGACTTCAAGGACATTCTGCTGCCCGGCGAGATGAAGGTGGACGACAAGCGCACCTACATCGTCCAGGGACCGGGGCTGACCACCGGTATTCTGACCCTGAAAGGATATGTCGAGCGCGACTCCCTGATCGATTTTTTCAAGAGCGCCATGGTGCGGGATAACTGGACCGAACTGGCCACTTTTAAATCGCCGTCCAAAGACACGAGTTCCATTCTCGTGTTCCAAAAAGCCGACCGCACGGCGATCATCAACATCCACGAAGAATCTTTCAACACCTATGTGGAAATAGCGGTGGCCCCCATGGCGCCCGGGGCCAGCAGCGGGCTGATGGGCAACTGAGCGCCATTTTCCACAGTGTTCAAAGTTTGGAAGCGGATGACGTTGTATGCACGCGCCCCTCAAAGACAAAACCATCGCCCTGGGCGTTACCGGCGGCATTGCGGCCTATAAAAGCGTTGAACTCTTGCGGCTGTTGACCAAGGCCGGGGCGCGGGTGCGGGTGATCATGACGGCCAACGCCCAATGGTTCGTGGGTCCCGGCACCTTTCAGGCCCTTTCGGGACGGCCGGTCTGCACCTCGGTCTTCGAAGAGGGCGACGCGTCCATACGGCACATCGACTGGGCCAAGGAAACGGATCTGGCCGTGGTCGCGCCGGCCACGGCCAACACCATCGGCAAGCTGGCCAACGGCATCGCCGACGACGCGCTGAGCACCTTCATGCTGGCGGTGACGTCGCCGGTGGTGATCTGCCCGGCCATGAACACTCACATGTACGAGCATCCAGCCGTGCAGCGCAATCTGGACACCCTGCATGGCTTCGGGCACCATATCGTCGAACCCGACGCCGGCAGCCTGGCCTGCGGCACGGTGGGGCCGGGCCGCCTGGCCACGCCCGAAACCATTTTTGAAGCGATGGCCGCCGTGCTGACGCCCAAGGATTTCAAGGGACGAACCGTGCTCCTGACCGCCGGCCCCACCCGGGAGGCCATCGATCCGGTGCGGTTCGTGAGCAACCCCTCCTCGGGCAAGATGGGCTTCGCCCTGGCACACGCCGCCGCAAGGCGCGGGGCACGGGTGATTCTCGTGGCGGGTCCGGTGAGCCTGGACGATCCCCTGCACGCCGAGGTTCACCGGGTCGAATCGGCGGCGGAAATGGCCGACTGCGTCCAGGCCCTCGTGCCCGAGGCCGATGTCATCATCAAAACCGCGGCCGTGGCCGATTATCGCCCGGTGCAGACGGCCGATCACAAGATCAAAAAGACGGAGGACCGTCTGACGGTCGCGTTCGAACGCACCACCGACATCCTCCAGTCCATCGGTAAGGACAAAGCGCATCGTTTCCTGGTGGGATTCGCGGCCGAGACCCGGCAGCTTAAGGACCATGCCCGTCTCAAGCTCGAAGCCAAGAACCTGGACATGATCGTCGCCAACCGGATCGGCGAGGACGGATCCGGGTTCGCGGTGGACACCAACAGGGTCACCCTTCTTTACCGCGACGGACGAGAGGAAGGCCTTCCGGTCATGAGCAAGGATGCCCTTGCCCATGAACTGCTTGACCGCATCGCGGGCCGGTTGCCCTCTGGCTGACCCTGCGGTCGGGTGCCGACCTTGAAATCACCCCCAAAGATTACGATATTGTTAATGCAAATAGCAGCGTTGCGCGCCCGTCCGATACAAGACGACGGTTTGGCAACAACGCTGTGTGACCAATCAGCGGCGAAAGCCGCTATGTTCACCGTGAGATTTGAATGACCGCAAACCCCATCGACGTGCTGGATGACATCCTGCACACTCTCCGCAACCATCGTGATTTAGGCATCAGCGGCTTTGACTGCAGCGGCGAAGCCGCAGAACTGATGGACCGCTGGAACGAACCGCTGCAGCAGCGCAGGGACACGCTGGAAGCCATTCGATCCGATCTGGGCGCGTGCCGTCGGTGCCCGCTGTGCGATCGACGGCGCCACATCGTGTTCGGGGTTGGCAACCCCGAAGCCCAACTGGTTTTCGTGGGTGAAGGCCCTGGACGTGACGAGGATCTGCGGGGCGAGCCCTTCGTGGGTGCCGCCGGCGAACTCCTGAATCGCATTATTCAGGCCATCAAACTGACCCGCGATCAGGTCTACATCGCCAACATCGTCAAATGCCGTCCGCAGGGTAACCGGAATCCCGAACCCGGTGAAATTGCGACCTGTATGCCATTTTTGGAGCGGCAGCTCAAAGCTGTCAATCCGCGTTTCATCGTTGCCCTGGGCAAGGTGGCGGCCCAGACCCTGCTCGGCCGCCAGGAGCCCATCACCCGCCTGCGGGGAAAATTTTACGACTATCACGGCATCCGGCTGCTGCCCACCTACCACCCGGCCTACCTGCTGCGCAATCCCGCAGCCAAGCGCGATGTCTGGGCGGATATGCAGATGCTCATGAAGGTATACGACTATGAGGATTAAATTGCTGTTGAACCTGGCCGCGGCCATTTGGCTGCTGGTGATTGGTACGGCCCTGGGAGCGCCCGGTGAGATCCGGCTCGTCAAGGTGGCCGACCCCATCGGCCCGGGGGTGGCCGAATTCATCAAGGATAGCATTGCGACGGCGGAAGACGAACAGGCTGCCTGCGTCATTATCCAGCTTGACACGCCCGGCGGGCTGGCCTCGGCCATGCGTGAAATCGAGATGGCGATCCTGGCTTCGCGCGTGCCGGTGGTGGTCTATGTCAGTCCCTCGGGCGCCCGCGCCGCATCGGCCGGCGTCATGATCACCATCGCGGCCGATATCGCGGCCATGGCCCCCGGCACCAATATCGGCGCGGCCCACCCGGTGGGGGCCGGCGGACGCGAGATCGAAGAGAAAATGTCCGAAAAGGTGGTCAACGACATGGTGGCCCACGCCCGCAGCGTGGCCGAAAGCAAGGGCCGCAACGCCGAGTGGGTCGAAAAAGCCATCCGCGAGAGTGCGGCCATCACCGAAACCGAGGCGCTGGAGCAGAACGTCATCGACCTGGTGGCCACGGATCTCGATGACCTGATCGCGCAGATTGACGGGCGCGAGGTGGCCGGGAAGGGCACGTTGGATCTCGAGGGTGCTCCCCGGCGGAGTGTCGAGGAAAGCCTGCGAACCAAGGTGCTCAAGGCCATCAGCGACCCCAACGTGGCCTTCCTGCTCTTTCTGCTTGGCGCGGCCGGTTTGTATTTCGAATTCTCCAATCCCGGTGCGCTGTTTCCGGGCATCATTGGCGGCATCTGTCTGGTGCTGGCGATTTTCGCCTTCCAGTTGCTGCCCGTGAACTACGTGGGCATTCTCCTGATGGTTCTGGCGATTGTCTTTTTCCTCCTGGAGATAAAGGTCACCAGCTACGGGATGCTCAGCGTGGCCGGGGTCGTGAGCCTGTTTCTGGGGGCCCTCATGCTCTACGAAGGCGACGACCCGGCCATACGGATCTCCTGGGGCGTGCTAATCCCCACGGTGGGATTGGTCTCGGCCTTCTTCGTCGTCGTTGCCGGGCTGGCCTTCCGCTCCCAGGTAAGCACCACCCGAACCGGCCAGCGTGGCCTGGTGGGCAAGCTCGGCGTGGTCAAACAGGACATCGATCCCGCGGGCAAGGTGTTTGTCCACGGTGAGTTGTGGCATGCCACCGCCGGTGAGCCGATCGCAAGCGGCGCCCAGGTGCGCGTCACGGATATCGAGGGCCTGACGCTCAAGGTGGAGCCGGTCGAATCAAACATGGGGTGACCGCGCCAAG
>JASJBQ010000299.1 GCA_030066455.1 Desulfobacterales bacterium | reverse complement strand
AAATGGCACACGGGGTGGTGCCCCGGCTGGAAGGGCTATCTGAAATCCCTGCCCGCCGAGGAGCGCCGAAAAATGATTGAACGCTATCAATGATTGCGCCTCCCGTTAAAACCACTACGGCGTCTTGTATTTGAAGAAGAGAGGGTACGGCAAGCAGCCGGCCATATCCGCCATGGCCAAGCTGGCCGCCGCCGGTCACCGGCACGCCTTGATCTCCAGCCATCCGGCCCGGAAGCGCGGGCCGAGCGGATGCGCGCCCCGGACTGCGATCCCCAGGCCGTTGAAGAACCTTCGATGTTGGAGCGGTAGTGGGTTTGGTTGAAGCGCCTTTGGCCGTTCGGGGCGCGCGAAGCGGATCAGGGATAGGGCCGCCAGCCCCTGAACTCCGAAAGAGGCGGGAATGCGCAACGGTTTGCCGCTTTGTCGCCTGTAGCGGCGTCGAACAGCCAGCGATAGGCCTGGGGTCGATCGGCAAAGACACAGGTTTCGATGTCGTCCCGACCGATATAGGATGCAAGCATGCGCGCCAGACCGAAATTGAGCGATCCCGGCCGGGCCAGAATCGCCCATTTCTTGTACAGGTGCGCTTTAATCGATCGCAGAATGGCCGCCTGGTTTTTGATATCAGGGGAAGTTGAACCCGACGACGCGTGGGATATATCGATAATGGCCCTCATGGGGGATTCGAAGGCCGGGTTCAAAATGGCTCGATAACAGGCTTTCTGAAGCGTATCGACGGAGATGGCGCCGCTTAGCTTGAACTCGACAAGACGGTTTTTAATGGTGTAGTGAACGGGCATGAGAATCATTCATTGTTGGAAGCGTCCTGTGATTCTTATGGATAGTTTTAATCACCTATCGGCTTGAAGCAAGCCCGCCGAGGGCCGACGCAGGTGCCGGGCTCATCCCGTCGCCGCTTTGCGGCCGCAGCAGTCCCCGTCGGCGACATGCTCGCAGGCGGCGCAGGCCAGCAGGTCGGCTGCGGGTGGAGGACGACGCGCTGAACGCAGAAAGGGATCGAGGCGTTGCCGGGCGCACCCGAGTTTTTCAGGGTCGACCCCCGTGCCAATCCCCTGGGCGCTCAGGGCGGCGACCACCGCTTCGGTGGCCACGTTGCCCGTAGCCCCCGGCGCAAAGGGACATCCGCCGAGCCCACCAACACTGGCATCGATAATTCGGATACCGTACTCACAGGATTTCAGCACGTTTGCCACGCCCCGGCCGTAGGTGTCGTGAAAGTGAACGGCAATGTTTGCGGCCGGGACCCTGGGAAGAAGGCCGTCGAGGAGACGCGCGACCTGCGCCGGCGTCGCCTTGCCGATGGTGTCGGAGATGGCCACCTCGCCGACGCCCAGGTCGATGAGTTTTTCCGCCACCGCGATGGTGGCCTCCGGCGGGATTCGTCCTTCGAAGGCGCACCAGAAGGCCGCCGAGAGATAGCCCCGCACCGGGAGAGCGTTTTCCCGGGCGCGCCGGATCACCGGCTGGAACCGCCGTAGCGAGCCGGCCAGCGACGTGTTGATGTTGCGGTGGTTGAATGTCTCGCTGACGGCCGTAAAAACGGCAATCTTGCCGACCCCGGCGGCGAGGGCGCGATCGAGTCCCTGCCCATTGGGCACCAGGGCGGAATAGACGACATTTTCACGGCGCGCCATGCGGCGGAAGACTTCATCGGCGTCGGCAAGCTGCGGCACACGGCGGGGCGCGACAAAGGCGCCGGCTTCAATTTCGCTCAACCCGCTGGCGGAAAGGGCATCCACGAAGGCCACCTTGGCGTCCGTGGGGATGGTGGCGGTTTCGTTCTGGAGCCCATCCCGCGGGCCGACTTCGACGATTTTCAGCATGCGTCCCCCAACGAATCGGGGACCACGGCGCCAGGCCCTGCAATGGCCGCGATACGGCGGAGAGAAGTCCCGGCCGCCATCAGGTAACCTCCTCCTTGTCCCCCCCGAAATAACGCATGAACTGCGCGCGTTCGTAGATGGCCGGATTGGTGGTCGCCTCCTGGCTCATGCGGCCGCGAAAATCGTCGAGGCTGTCGAAGCCGTGCTTCTGCATCCAGCTTTTCAGGGCATCGATCATGGTCGCGACGTGTGCCGGCCCGTTCTTGTAAAGGCTTGAGGCCGTCTGGACGGCCCGGGCCCCGGCCAGGAGCTGCTTGATGAGGGCCGCGCCATTGTGCACGCCGGTGGAGGCGGCCAGGTCGCAGTCCACCTTCTGGGCCATGATGGCCACCCAGCGCAGGGAGACCGCCAGCTCCGCCGGGCTGCTGAAGACGAAAGAGGGTTTGACGTTGAAGTTGTCGATGTCGATATCCGGGCTGAAGAAACGGTTGAACAGGACGATGCCTTTGACGCCCGTTTGCGACAGGCGCTGGATCATCGGGCCCAGGTTGGAAAAGTAGTAGCTGATCTTGAGCGACACCGGAATCGATACGGTGGCCATGACTTTCTCGATGATCTTGAAATAGGCGGCTTCCTGTTCGCGGGCCGAGCGTTGGAAGTCCGAAGGCAGAAAGAACATGTTCAGCTCGAAGGCATCGGCGCCGGCCGTCTCCAGCCGACGGGCGAAAACGGTCCACTCGTGGGAGTAGAGGCAGTTGATGCTGGCGATAACGGGGATGTCCACCGCCTGTTTGGCCTCCGCGATCAGGTTCACGTAGCGGTCGAGCTTCTGGCCTTTGAGATGATAATCGTAGTAGTCGAACTGGTCCAGATCGACCCCGTCGGCCTCGGCCTCCTTGAGGACATCCTCGTGCTCGAAGTAGATCTCCTCCTCGAAGAGCGATTTGAGGACAACCGCCCCGGCGCCGTGCTCGGCCATGGCTTTGATCTTGGCGACCGATCCGGTCAACCCTGAACTGCCGGCGATTAGCGGACTGTTGAGCTTCAGGCCCAAATACGTTGTGCTGATGTCCATGTTTTTCTCCTCGGCCGGCCGTACCGGCCACGCTAGATGGGTGGGATTATCGTCACGGCCCTTTGGATGCGGCGGAATGATATAAAGGGGCCGTCAGCCCGGAGTACCCGGACGCACTGCAGATACTGTTAACAATAATGACCGCGGCCCGGGCCGCAAGGCCTGATGCCGCCGGAAAATTCAAACCGCGATGATTTCTTCCGCCAGCGCCATGAAATGCCCGAGCAGGGGGGAGCACCATTTTTCGGCATGCCAGATCATGATGGCCTCCTATCGCCTGGGCCGATGACTGGCATCGGAACAATTCTTTGGACACGATTATTTAAAGCTATTAATCGTAAGTAACGATCAAAAGCAACCTCCGGCAAACCGCCCGCCACGATGGCCCGCATCTGCGGGACGGAGAGCGGGGGCAAGGGAAGGAGAAACCATGCTGTCACGCGAACAGAAACAGGCTTACGAAACCTTTTTCGCCGCCACGACCGCCGGCGCGATATCCTGGCCGCTAAGACCGCGGTTATGGTGCAACTGGCGGCATCTTTTGTCATCGGCGGCTACCCGTGAATGGCGCATTTCTTTGGCGTGGCCAAGGAAAACGGTTTGACCGACGAGGAGATCGGTGCGGTGCAGGCCATCGCGATGGGGGTCGCGGCGGGACGCATCCGGGCCCAGTTCCGGCAGGTCCGGGAACAAATGGGCTACGAATAGATGGGCTGGCCGCCGGTTAGATGACGCGGATTTTCTGCCAGCGCCCCTGCCGGTAGCGCCAGAAGGATACCGCGAAGAGCGTCAGCACGTAGAGGGTCAGATTGATCCAGCAGGCGTAGAGACCCCAATCCGTGAAACTGACGATGACGGTCAGCGGGATCAGCATCACGAACAGCGTGGCCAGACCGATGCTGCCCATGATGAAACGCGTGTCGCCCGCCCCCTTCAAGGTCCCGATGAAGGTAAAGTACAGCGCATCGAAGGCGATGAAGAGCGCCATGATCCGCAGGACCCCCACGCCCTGGTCCAGCAACTGCAAGTGAGCCGTGCTGTCCACGGCCCCCATGCCGAAAAGACCGAGCAGCTCGTGCGGATATATGAAGAACACCCCCCCCAGCAGCAGCGTGTAGGTCAGCAGCACCTGGATGGTTTGCCGCGTGAAGCGCCGTGCGCCCGCCGCGTCGTTGCGGCCCAGCGCCTGGCCCACGAGGGTGGACAGGCCCATCGAGAACCCGAAGGCCGGCATGAAGGCGATGGACTGGATCGAAAGGGCGATGTTGCTCACGGCCAGCTCGGTCTTTCCCAGACGGCCCACCATGAAGACGAAAAACGTGAAGGCCAGCACGTCCAGGGTGAACTGGAGCGCGGCCGGCCCGCCCTTGCGGATGATGCGCGCGAACAGTTCGGCATCGAAGGCGCGCTGGGAAATAACCCCGTAGCGTCGCTCGTGGCCGCGCTCGAAGATGAGGCCTGCAAAAAGCAGGGCGATCACGGACCAGGCGCATACCGTGGCGATGCCGGCACCGCGAATGCCGAGTTCGGGAAAGATCCACACGCCGTTGATCAGCGCGTAGTCCAGGGGGATATTGACCGCCATCCCGATGCAGTTGATCAAAAGCACCGGGCGGGTTTCGCCCCTTCCGGTGAAAAAGCCGGCCAGGCAAGTCCCCAGCACGTTGACGCCCCCGCCCAGACAGAGAATCCGGAAATAGACGCGCTCCAGCGCCTGGACCTCGGGCGGGTGCCCGCCCCACTGGAAAATCTTCTCGGCCCCGAAGGAAATGCCGATCAGCATGACGGCCGCGAGAAGGGTAAAATAGATCCCCTGCCACAGACAGCGGCCGATCTGTCGATAGTCGCCCGCCCCGATATACTGGGCCACGAAGACATTCAGGTAGCCGGTAACGCCCGTGAAAAGTGTCAGCACCAGGAAGGCCGCGATCCCGGCGGGCAGGGCCGCGGCAATGGCCTCTACGGCGTAGTTGGCCAGAAACACCCGATCGGTGAACTCCATGACCGTGGTCGCCGCCATGGAGAACACCAGGGGCAGACTCACGGCGAACAATCGGTTGTAGGCTTTTATGCTGGGCATCGACGGGCTTTCCTCGGTTTGGGCTTTGTCCTGCCCATGCACAAGACGTTTCCCAACCGCTCGCTTCCCCTGAGCAGGACTGATCCCTAAATGGCAGCTTTCGGTTGAGGCCAGGGCCGCAACCCATTTGAAGCCACAGGCGTCGCCGGCGACGTCGATGTTCTCGAACGGGTGCGAGTACCGGCATGGGCCGCAGGCTGTCCTGTTTGGATGACTCTATGCATTTTTCTGCTCCGCCGGCAGCAACAGGCAGGTCAGAAGACAAAGCCCCGCCGCCACGATCACCGTCAGGAATACGTCGGCGACCCCGTCCTGGACGGCCGACTGCACCATGCGGCGCAGGGCCATGGGCATGGCGGCCTGCACTTCCGGCTGCAGCAGGCTTTCGATCGTCCCGCGGCCCCCCTCGGCGAGGCTTGCCGACCAGTGCCCTTCCCCGCCGGAAGCCTGGAGTACATCCGTTAGCCGGGCCAACCGCGGGGTAAAAAAGCTGCCGCCGATCCCCACCCCCACGGCCCCGCCCAGGGTGCGGGCAAACTGGTTCGAAGACGTGGCCACGCCCAGGTCCTGCGGCGCGACGCAGGACTGCACCACCAGTAAGGTGGAGAGCGACACCCACCCCATACCGATGCCGATCACGAAAAAGACGGCAAAGAGCGCGAAGGTCGACGTCGCCGGCCCCAGGGTCAGGGTCGCGACACTCCCCGCCAGGAGCGCCACCGCGCCGGCAATCGCGGTGGTCTTGCGGCCGACGCGGTCGATGAACTGACCCAGGGCGATGGAGCCCAGCGACCACCCCAGGCTGAGGGCCAGCATGGCCAGGCCGACCTCCATGGGGGAGCGTCCCTGAACGCCCTGGATGAA
>JASJBQ010000298.1 GCA_030066455.1 Desulfobacterales bacterium | reverse complement strand
TCGGTAAAATTCCGATAGTGGACGATTTCGTAGTCACCCCGCCCGTTTTGTTCTTTTTCTTCGATTTCATTTTCAAAATAGATGGGGACCGGGTTGGCCCGCACGGCTTCCCTGAGAATCCGGCGACGTCGGCCGATTTCCAAAACACGCTTCAAGTGTTTCGGGGGGACCTTGAATCGTTTGAGGGCGAGATGGGTCAATTCATCTTCGGTGAGCAGAATGACATTCTCGGTGAGGCGCAGACGCCCTTGTTTGAGTTCATCGTGGATGACCGCTTTGATCTCATCTCTGGCCATCGGCTTAACGGTTGCACTTAAAAACACATGATAGAGCACCAAAGCCAGTTTTTGCACCGCCCGCGTCTTGATCTCCTCCTGGCTGACGATCAGTTCTTTGGACACCGGCAGCCCCAGACTGAGCTGTCCGCGGTATAGCATGCTGTAGGCGTTGTAGCTTCCGTTGATCAGCTGCCCTGGCCCGTCGTTCACCAGATAGCGAATCAGGTTGCCGCTGAGATTGCGCCACTTTCTGAAGATCATGCCCGATTGCGCTCCTTGATTGCCAACGCCTGGACCTTGGCGATTTCTTCTTCGGAATAGATGCCGTCAACACCCGAAATGGCCGCCAGCTGCATGCCGTGCTTAAGGCCCAGGCGATAGATTTCACGCACCTTGTCCCATTGGGGTGAGGTGCCGACCGTGAATATCTCGAAGCGCCCCTCCAGGGCCAGGGTGATCGTTTCGGCGAGCCCGGCATAGACGACGCCGGGCGGGAGGCCGATATCCCTCATCTCCACCTGATCGCCGGGCAACCGGATCTCGCCACCGCGTATCACCAGCACATCGGGGCGTTTGGCAACCCCTTCCTTGGAAAAAATGCTCGGCAGGTTGGTATCGGTAATCACGCAGCCGGGTTTGACCTGCATAATGTCTAAAACGTCCCGGGCGCCGGAACTGGTGGCCACAATCATATCCATGTCGCTCAGTTTCGTGTCCGCCCGGGTGGAGACTTTGAGTTTTACCGAGGGAACTTCTTTCTGGATGGTCTCTTGCAGGGCCAGAAGCTTGGCAATATTGCGGCCGACCAGGTGAACCTCTTCAAACGCCTTGGCCAACAAGTGCGAACAAATCACGCCCACCGCACCGGTGGCACCGATAACCATGGTTTTGGCGCGCAGCAGCCTGCCGTCCTTCAGCCGGGCAAACCCCATCTTGCGGACGGCCTCAGCCCCGGCCCACAGGGCTGAAGATGCAAAATAGCTGTTGCCTGTGGTGATCGGCAGCACGGCATGCTTGGCCACGTCCAGACCGGTGTCCTTCATCGCCTTCGGGAGCAGACCGATGCCCATGATCTGGGCGCCCTTCTTTTTGGCGATCTTGGCCGCCTCCAGGATCCGCTTGGTCGTAAATTCGGGTCCGTGAGCCTGCATCTGCTCCGGAGTTACGCCGAGGGCAATCAGCCAGCCTTCCGCCTCCACGCCGGTTTCCGATCGAATACCGCTGACTGTGGAGTAGACAAATGGCGGCGCGTAGGCCATGATTTTTTCCGCCGTATCCATCATGCCCGGGGCGATGTCCGCCAACACCTCGACCGGTTTGATTTTTTTAAGGTATTCCTGGCTTGGCGGATGGACCACATAGGCGAACCGGTTGACCCGTTTAGGCTTTCCCGAAGGGTAGATGACGCGCGGTTCCATCTGCATGTTGCTGATGATCTCGAGTAGTTCGTCGTCGCTGCCTTCGCCTTGGGGGACATCGAAAGCCACCCGCAGAATCGCTTCCAGAACGCTGACGCCGGCGACATGGTTCAAAAGCTTCGGCGTGGTGTCGATGATCACGTCCAGGCCCTTGGCTTTCAGATAATCGACCCGGTCGTCATAAACCGCGGACGTGATTACCGTCTTGGCCTGCAGGTCCTCGACGGTGTACGGGTCCAGGTACTTGAAAAAACCATGGTGGGGAACCACCAGGATATGCGATTTCTGCACCGCCTGCCGCGTCACATTTGCAATCATCGAACGTACCGGTTCGCTGTCCGTGACCATGCTTTTCCCGGGGACCCAGTCCAGCACACCCCGCAGGGGGCCGCTGTAGCGTTTGAGTTGCTTCAACCCGCCGACCATCCGGGGGATCCTGTTTTCGAGCAAGGCGTCGGCAAAGGTCAGGTTTTCGGTGTATTCCGCCATGACCTTGGCGATGGGGCGACTCGATCGGCCGGAGAAAAAGAATACGCGGGCGTTGTTGAAATAGTTGTTACCGAACTTGAACTGAATGTGGCGCAAAGACCACTCGTGGCCCACGAGCCGGAGCACGTCGCCGGATGTCACGGGGGTTTCCAGTTTGGCGCCGAGTTCCAAAAGCCGGGCCAGATCGCGCTTGAAAGCGCTTGTGGGAACCTTGGACTGGGCGTCGCGAATGCCTCCCAGGGCGATGGCATCGGCTTTTTTGTTCCACTTGAGGAGCAGGTCGGAGGCTTGCTCCACATCCCCGTCGGTTCCCAGGCGCTGGACGCTAAACCGCTGTTTTAAAAATACGGTTTTGAATTCGGTGTCATCTAAACGGGGTCCCAAACTGATTTGGATGATATGTCTCACATGAATCTCCCCTAGCTGGCGATGGGTTGCGTTCGGGCTTCCAGGGCAAGTTTTTTGACACGGGCGATGTCATCATCCGAGAACACACCGTTGACGCCGGAAACAGCGGCCAGTTTCATGCCGTGCTTTAGACCGAGTTTGTATATTTCCTTGACCTTTTCCCACTCGATGTCCCGGCCGATGGTGAAGACTTCAAAGCGACCTTCCAGGGCCAAAACGATCGTTTCGGCCAGGCAGGCATAGACCACTTTGTCGGGCAGGCCGATATTTTTCAACTCCGGGCTGCCCGGCAATTCGATTTCGCCCGATTCGATCACCAGGACATCCGGGCGCTTGGCCACATCCTCCGGCGACAGATCCAGCGGACGGGCCACATCCGTGATGACGCAGCCCGGCTTGACCTTGGTGATATCCAGGACCTTCTTGCCCGCACCCGACGTGGCGGTGACGATCACATCCATGTCGTCCAGATATTTATCGGGGCGGGTGGTCACGGTCAGCTTCACATCCGGATCCTCCCGGTGGATCGATTCTTTCATCGCCAGCAGCTTGGCGGTGTTGCGGCCAACCAGATAGACTTCATCGAAGGCTTTGGCCAGCAACCGGCAACAAACCGACCCAATGGCCCCGGTCGCCCCCAGCACCATGGTTTTGGCATTGATGCGCCGGTCCTTTTCAATCTTGATCAGCCCCATGCGGCGAACCGCGTCGGCGGCGGCCCAAAGCGCTCCCGAGGCGCTGTAGCTGTTGCCCGTGGTAATGGGGATATCGGCTTTCTTGGCCACCGTGACGCCGGCATCGCCGACCACCTTGGTAAAGGCGCCCAGCCCCATGATCTGGGCCCCCATGCGTTTGGCCATCCTGGCGGCCTGCAGCAATCGCGAATAGGTGAATTCCGGATCATGGGCCAGCATCTGTTTGGGGGTGCCGCCAACCGTCAGCAACCACCCTTCAGCTTCCACGCCTGTCGGCGACTTGATGCCGGTCACACGGGAATAGACCCACGGGGGGGCGTAGGCGATCACTTTTTCGACGGCATCCAGAAACGCCGGCGGCGTGAAGTTGGCCAACATCTCGACGGATTTGTCCTTTTTGAGGTACTCAGTGGAAAGTGGATGGATCACAAAGGCAAACCGGTTGACGCGTTTGGGGCTGCCGGACGGATAAACCACCCGGGGATCCATTTTCTGGGCGCTGATGATTTCCAGCAGATCATCCGCGCGCACCTGGTCGCGATTGCGTCCCAGCGCGGCGAGCATCAAGGCGCCCAATACGTTCGGCGCCACCACGCGCTCGAGAATCTTGGGGGTCGTATCGATTATGACGTCAACCCCGCGCTCCTTTAAAAACGCCACCCGTTCATCATCCACGGTGGACGTGATAATGGTCTTACCGCCCAATTCCTCGAGGGAAGCCTTCGCCAGGTAGTCGTCGAATCCGTAGTTGGGAACGACAAGGATCGAAGCCTTCTGCATGGCTTTGCGGAGAATATAGTCGTTCCAGGCCTTGATCGGCATGACCGAGTCGGTCAGGCGCTGGCTGGGGACCCATTGCAGGACCTCATGGGCCGAATGGGCATAGGCTTTTAAATCGTCGAGGGAATTGATAAACTTGGGGATGCCGTTTTCGAGGATCGGGTCGGCAAAGTTCAGGTTGTCCGTAAACTCAGACATCACCTTGGCAATTCGGTAACTGTACATGCCGGAAAAAAACAACACTCGGGCATTGCTGAAATAGTTGCCGAATTTATACTCGATATAGCGCAGGGCCCACTCGAAAGAAACATCCCGCAGAATGTTGCCGATGGTGAACGGCGTTTGCACCTGCGCGCCCAGCTCTTCAATTTTATTTCGCTTGTGTTTGTTCAGGTAGCGAGGGCCGATTCCGTAGGGAAACTTGATGTGACCGAGTCCGATGGCGTCCGCTTCCTTGTCCATCCGCAGCAGAAGTTTGGCGGCTTTTTCCAGGTCCCCATCGGTCCCCATTCGTCGGATGGCAAATTCCTGCCCCAGAAATTCGGTATTGAACGCATAGTCCTTGTCGCTTGATCCCAAGCTGATGCTGACCACCTGCTTCACGGCTTCCTCCTGACCGGTCCTATCGGTTGGCAATGGTGCTTGATCGCGTCACGGGAACCTTATGCGTGCTTATCGATGGCTTCGACCGGACAGATATCCATGGCCTCGGCACACAAGCGTTCCTCCTCGGGACCGTTGGGCTGTTTGTAAACATAATCCGACCCGCGTTCATGATTGGACCTAAAATTCCGGGGGGCGATGGCCGAACAGATACAACAACCGATACACCGGTGGTTGACGTGATACCCGGCAGGACGTTTGTCGGTTGAAACACCCATATTCATCGACCGTGAAATAGATGGTGCCTGGTTATGGTTAGCGGAAGTCGACCTGAATCACGCCCGGCTTGGCTGCAGGCGGCCCGACCCGAACCGAGTCTTCCGGCGGTGGCCGGCACGGCGGGGGCAATTTAACAGCAGCGGAAAGAGGACCGCGTGTAACCTCTGCCTGGCGGCCGGTCCGGCGGCCCGCCAGGCGGAGGATGAGAGGCGACGCAACCCCATCGGCCGTTTATCCCAAACGCCGCTGACGGCTTCCAATAAACATATCCAATGGGACGAAAAAAGCAATGGACTTTACCAGGCCGGTTAAGCCTGAGCGCCAACCATTGAGGCCGCTTTTTTCTTGGGCGCTGCCACGGGCGAATTCTTTTTGACCAGGCGATTCTGCAGGTCGTCAACCTGTTTGGCGAGGGTTTCAATATCCGCGGTCAGACCTTTGATCTGGCTTTTGGTCGGCAGGTTGATCAATTGGATGGCGTTTTCTACGCGCCGATCGACCTGGCCGGACAACCATTTCTTGAGGTTGTCGATATGGCGCGCTGACGCTTTGGAAGGGGGGGGCACTGCGCCCATTGGCTTCAATACGGACTTGGTGACGTCCTTGCCGGTTTTATGCATCACAATCTGAAAAGCTTGGTTTTTTTTGATCAAGGCCACCAGTTGATCCTTGCTCAGGTATTTTTTATCAAGGGTGTCGTAGAAGCGACCGTTGGCGTAGGTTTTGATGATTCGCATGGTTTATTCCTTGTTATGTCTTTAAGTTGGAAGGTTGCCGCGGTCCCTGTGTCAGGCGGCGACGGCCCGCTGGAGCGCGTCGACTTTTTTGCTGAGGCGGCTGACGCGCCGGGAGAGGCCATCGATATCCTTCTTGCTGGGCAGGTTGAACTGGCCCGGAAGGGTCTGGATCCGGCTGCGGAG
>JASJBQ010000297.1 GCA_030066455.1 Desulfobacterales bacterium | reverse complement strand
TTCTGATTGCCCAGGATGCCAACGGCGATCTCACGCGGCTGTTTCCGTCCAGCTGTCAGGACCTTGAAACGCTGGCGCCTGTTCTGGCGTCTGGCCGGCGGTTTCGGTTTCCACCGCTTGCCGACGCCGGGAAAAGGGTGCTCGAACTTCAGGGCACGCCCGGCATGGAGCGCATCTATGCGGTTGCGGTGACGGCACCGGATCTGGCGGACCGGTTCGAATACCAGCTCGATCAACTCCAAGGCTTGTGTGCCCCCGGCCGCAGCTTTCCGGAGGAACTCACGGCCCGCACCCGTCGGCCATCGCGTGAACGCGTCGATCGATGGCAGCAATACCTGGGACACCTCGCCACCCGCTATCCTGAAAAACTCGCGTGGCGTGAATTTCGTTTCTGGCATGCGCGCCATCTCTAGCGAATGGCCGGGAAAGCGTTGGACGACAATGAAACTTGTGTGGCAAACGGCAATCCTGATCCCGAGTCTCCTCCTGCTGGGCTATGGGCAGTCGGCCCTCGGCGCCGTGAGGCACCAGACGACGGACCTGGATGCGATCTGGAAACGCTACCTGGCGGCGGATGCCCGCAAGATACCGACAACGCCGTTTCCTTATGGGCCCTGTTTCAGGGCGGCGGCCCGGATGCACGATCTGCCCCTTACGCTTGTCCTGGCTGTCGCGCGGGGGGAATCCAACTTCAATCCCAATGCCCAATCCGATCGCAACTGCCATGGCCTGATGCAAATCCAATGGCCGGGTACGGCCAAGCATCTGGGCATTTATCGCCTGGCGGCCCTTTACCATCCATGCACCAACATCAATGCGGGCGCCAAATATTTAAGAGAACTGCTGAATCGCTATGACAACAATCTGCATCTGGCCCTGGCCGCCTACAACTACGGGCCCAACCGTATCGACCGATCGCTGCGGTCCGGTGACATTCCCAAGGGCGCGAAATGGTACAGCGGCTATATCTACCATCATCTGGGTAAACTGCTGAAAGGCGCCACCGCTGGGCCGGATACCGTCGTCGCCAGCAGCCGGTCACCCTACATACCGCAAAATCATATCCTGATCCTGACCTTTGCCCAACCCTTTCGCGCCTCCGGGTTCTACGATCACCTTCGCAAGCAGGCGCCTGAGCTGGATATCGAATGGTACCGCACCGGCCAGCGCCGCTATCAGGTGGTGCTGCTCTATTCGGATCAAAAATCCCTGCAGGTCGGCAAAGCCCAATTGAAGCGTTTGGGGGTGGCGCTCAAATGATGTGTAGACTTTTCCGGATCGCTGAACGTCTCTCTCCAATAATGCGTGACAGCGCCCAAAACGGGACCTATTGTGGAAACAAGACCGGGGCAACGCGCCTAACTAGAGGATAATACTTGTTGATATCCTATTGGCGCGCTTTCCCCGGGCGTGGATGAAGGAGCGCGGACACGGTGGCTCCAGGGATACCCCCAACAGGAAAATGCATTGCATTGGCTTTATGGCTGGCGATCGTGATCCCCGCCATGGGTGGCCGTGCATACGGTGAGGATCGGGCCTTGCTGGTCGGGGTCGGCCGCTATGCCCAACTGGATGCCAGACTCAGCGGCGTCAGTCTGGATATCCAGATGATGACGGAGTTCGCTCGGCTGTTGGGGTTTGAAAGCAACGCCATCAAGGTCCTGGCGCATGAAGAGGCTTCAACTCGGCAGGTGGTGGCGGCCGTTGAAGACTGGCTCATCGAGGGGGTCGGTCCGGACGACCGGGTACTGTTTTACTTCAGTGGACACGGCTCCCAGATTCCGGATGCGAGCAAGGATGAAAACGATGCATTCGATGAGGTCCTGCTGTTGTACGATGCCGCCATCGACCAACAGGCGCGCCACCCGACGCTGACGGGCGTGCTGGTCGATGACGCGTTTAGCGCCATGCTGGCGCGAATGCGAAGCCGCAATATCCTCGTCATTCTGGATGCCTGCCACAGCGGAAGCGCCACGCGAAGCCTGCAGCTGAATCCTCGCTCTTTTCGTGTCGATGACGCGCAGGTAAAGTTTTTTTCCTATTCAGCGTCCATTGCAGCCGCCGGTGGTCGGGGTCGATTCGATGTGATGGAACCCCCGAACCCGGGGGCGGCGGATGACAACTATGTTGTCCTTACGGCCTGTCGTGATGACGAGAAAACGGTGGCCACGGCCCAGGGCAGCATTTTCACGCTGGGCTTGCGGCAGGCTGTCAGGACCGCGGCCATGACCGGAAACCCGATTACCCCCGAGACGTTAAGACGCCAGGCCACCGAATTCATCCGCGAGCAAATCAGCTCCGACACCGTTCGCTTTCACCCCCAGATCGCCGGGAATACAGACCTCCGGAAACGCCCCCTGCAACTGGTTTCACTGGGGGAAGGCGGCGGTTTTGTCGGTCAGGAAATGGAAACGCTGGTCCGTAAAAGCCATGAAACGATCTGGATCGAATTGAACAAAAACTGTTTTGAAATCGGTGACCCACTGGAAATCTCCCTCTGGATTCCTGAACCGGGACACCTGAACATCATCAGCGTCGATGCGGATGATCAGGGGACGGTGTTGTTCCCGAATCAATATCATCCCGGCAGCACCGTGAATCGTGGTCGGATAACCATACCCGGCGGTCACAGGCATTATGAGCTCACGGCGGAGGGCAAAACCGGCCCCCATCAGATCACGGCGTTTTTGACCCGCTCACCCCTGAATGCCTATGCAAACGGTTTTAGGGCCCCGACGGATGTCCTGGCCAGGTTGTCGCCGCTGGCGTCACGGTCACTGGCCTTGCGTCAAAAGCAGGAAGGGCTGGCCGCCGGGCGTGTCACCACCCAGATACGCCAGGATGGGCACTGCCGGCAAATCCACACGCTAAGACCCCGATGACCGTGACGGGGATACCAACCACGGAGACGTTTTTGAGGAGATCGCGCATGCAACGTCTTCTCTTTTCAGGCCTGTTGATGATGGTGGCCGCCTGGCCCGCCCTGTTGCCGGCAATGGATTGCCGGAGTGGCGCCGTCTACTACGAACGCGCCAAAGCAGCGGGCGACCGGCACCAGTCGATTGAATGGTTGCAACGCTCAATTGCCGCCTGTCCGAATTTCAATGCCTGGTACATGCTGGGACGGCTGTATGCCGCACAGGGCCGGCTGGACCCTGCGGCCCGGGCCTTTGCACAGGCCCGTGCCGCCGCGGGGACTCCCCGAACCGAAGCGCTGGCGCTGGGACGCCAGGGCGAGGTGCTTTCGCAAGCCGGTCGGCGGCACCAGGCGCTGCGTGCGCTGGAATTGGCCTGCCAATTTCATCCGCCCCCCGCGCCGGACTGGCTCACGACGGCTCTGCGCGAGGCACGCCTTCAATCGTATCGGGAGATCATGGCCGCCGCCGACATTGCCGCTTGGCTCGACCCGGGTGCGGCCCACGGGAAGAACGGCCGCTTCGCCGTGCGTCCCGCGGTGAATCTGCCGGTGCATTTTGAATTTGATCGCGCGGATTTGAATGCGCGCGGCAGCCGGCAGGTCCTGGAGTTGGGCCGGGCCTTGTCAGGGGCGCAGATGCGCCAGGCCACTTTTATATTGGTGGGCCACACCGATAAGCGCGGATCCCGGGCGTATAACCAGATGCTTTCCGAGAGGCGGGCCCACGCCGTGAAAACGGAATTGGAGCGGCGGTTTCCAGTCCTGGTCGGAAAATTGACGGCCACCGGACGCGGCGAGACGCAATTGCTTTATGACGGGGATGCTGAAACCGATCATATGTTGAACAGGAGAGTGAAGATCACCCTGATCCCTTATTAATGCTCCTTCCGCAGAGCGGGAGGCCTCAGGTAGCCTCACGCAGGGGGGCGTGTCATTCTCTTGGGGGTTCGGGTTTTTCCCCTTTGTCCCGCGCCGAGCATCGACACGACGGGCGGAATCAGCGCGCGGACTTGTCTGAGCGAAGCGAGTTTCCGCGCGCGCCGCACGACGGGGCGACGCGCAGGATTAAGCGGGACACGGGCGGTTTCTTTTGGTTCGTTTTCTTTCCCGGGAAAGAAAATGAACAAACCGAACAACAAAATCACACCCCGGATCGGTCGAACCTCGCCGGGTCCTCCACCAGAGGTAGAGGGCTTAGATCAAAACTAACTGGTTTTAGGTGTCGGGTGTCAGGTGTCGGTGTAAATCATAGATGAATGGTTTCAGGTTCAAAAGCCTATTCCTGAAACCTTACACCCGAAACCTGGATACATGGCATGTATTGGCCCCTGGCTTGGATCCCTGCCTGAAGCCCTTATCCTGGCTCATGAAGGCCGGCGGCGCCCCTATAGCCCCACCACTTCCACTTCCACCCGGCGGTTCTGCTGACGGCCTTCGGCGGTGGCGTTATCCGCGATGGGATTGATTTTACCGTACCAGTGGACGATGATGCGCTCCCGGGGGATTTGGAACTCGTCCTGGAGATACTGCATCACCCTGAAGGCCCGTCGGCGCGACAGGTGCATATTGTAGTCGTCCGGCCCGGTGCTGTCGGTGAAGCCTTCCAGAAGAACGTCGGCCTGGGGGTTTTCTTTGAGCACCTGCCCCAGTGTGTTTAGGCGGTCGTGGTCGTCCGGGCGGATGTTGGGTTCATCGAAGGCAAAGGTGATGTTGTGCACCTTGACGTCGGTGACTTTGGTTTCGGTTTTCATCACGACAAAAGGTATCGATTTGACCGTGTAAAGGGCGCCGGTGGTGCGGTGGGGGTGGCCCAGGAGCCAGTTGAAGGGAATCACCCGGGAGCACATGTTGACCGCGGCCATTTGCTCCAGTATCTGAATGTCCCTGTCCAGTCCGGCCGTGCTGATAACATAAAAGCAGACATCGTGTTTGGCGGTCAGATCCCTGATGACCTCGAGGGGGCGCTTCTTGGAAACCGGCAGTTTGTAGTTGCCGTCGGTGAAGATGAAGACCACGGTTTTTCCGCTGACCTTGGCCAGGATGGGATCCAGCTTTTCGAGTCCTTCTACCAGGGGGGTGGGCTGGCCCTTGAAAGTGCCGGCCGTGGTGGTGTCGGGCAGGCGGTCGACCGCGGCCGCGAACTTGGCCTGATCGAAGGGCTGCATCTCGTAGTAGGGTTCCCAGGGGGTAAAGAGGTAAAGCCCGGCCTGCCAGCCCAGCTCGGGCATGAGGGCCACTTTTTCCTTGAGGGCTTTCTCGGCGGCCTCGATCATTTTCAGGCCGGTATCTTTGTAGGGGCGGTCCATGCTGCCTGAGGCGTCGTAGAGAATGACGAAATTGTCGGCCGTGCGGATGTATTTTTCCATGACCCCCGCGGCGGCCACCGTTTGGACTTGCTCGGTCTTGACTTCGGCGGCCGAAACGTCGAGGGCGGTCAGCGCTACGAACAACAAGGCGATACGGACCACGATGGATTTCGTATGCATGGTGTTTCTCCTTGGATGAATTCGTTAGTTGATGATGATTGCGTTCGTGTGAATGCCTGATTACCGGTGGTTTGGCCGATCTTCCCGGCCCGCGCCGGGCTAAGACGACGTTGGCGGTCTAAGTGCGCACGCGAAAGAAGACGGCATACAACGCCGGCGCCAGTCCCAGGGTCAGGACAGTTCCGAAAATCAGTCCCCATCCGAGGATGCAGGCCATGGCGTAAAAGAGCGGGTCCCGCGATATGATCAACGGCATGACGCCCAGAACGGTGGTGACCGTGGTCATCAGAATCGGCCGGAACCGTGCCAGGGCCGCCGTCACCACGGCGTCGTAGGGCGATCGTCCGGCGGCTTGCTCCGAATCGATCTTGTCGATCAGCACGATGCCGTTGTTTATAATCACCCCGGCCAGGCTGAGCAACCCCAGCATGCCGAAGAAGTCGAAGGGCGCGCGCATGATGACAAGGCCGATGAAGGCGCCGGTA
>JASJBQ010000296.1 GCA_030066455.1 Desulfobacterales bacterium | reverse complement strand
TCCAGTCCGGCACCCAAAATCCTTCTGCCCCTTTTCCACGAGAATATCACGCTAGTCTGCGTGGGCACCGACCCCCTGCCCCACATGGTCAAATCAATCGTCGAAGAAAAAATCTTGGAGGTCTTGTCGCATGTGTGAAGCGAATGCCTATATTTTTAAAGCCGGCCAGGAAGAACTGATCCTCGAATCCGTCGATGTGGTGCAGCCGGAGGCCGATGACCAGTATCGCCTGATCAACATCTTCAATGAACAGAAAATCGTCAAGGGCCGCATCCGATTCATGCATTTGGTGGAACACAAAATCGTTTTCGAACCCCTTGCTTGATATGCCCCCCGGAAGGGCTTAAGGCACGCCTGCCCGGCGATTGCGAAGATGAAACCGGAAGACTGCATTTTTTTCCGCCTGGCCAAGGGCAACCAGACGGCCGGCCGCCATCTGAAATCGCAGTTGGCGTCTTTCGGTCTGACGGCGGTCCAGGGGCTGGTATTGGCCTTCCTCCATGAACAGGACGCCCTGACCCCAGCCCAGCTTGGCAAACGTATCCGCCTGGACAGCGCCACCCTAACCGGTGTCCTCACGCGTCTGGAAAAATCAGGGCTCGCGGAGCGCCGCAAAGACCGCACCGACCGTCGCTGCGTGCGCATCCACCTGACCGCGCACGGGCGTTGCACGGGATCGCGCGTGGCCGCCACCCTGGCCGACGCCCACCAATCGTTCATGGCGCCGTTCAGCCCGGCCGAGGCCCGGCAGTTGCTTGCCCTGCTGCAGCGATTCGAGGGCTGAACCATGGAAAACATTCTGGGGATCATTGGCTCACCGCGCCGACGGGGCAACTGCGAACTGATGGTCAAGGCCGTGAGCCGGCAGATTGAGCGCCCCCACCAGATGCGCCTCCTGCGGCTGACCGAATTCGACCTGCGTCCCTGCCGTGCCTGCTACCGCTGTCTCTTCGAGGGCGCCTGCCCGCTCGATGACGACCACGGACTGGTGGTGGAATCGCTGCTGGCCGCCGATGCGCTCATCATGGCCGTGCCGACCTATTTCCTGGGCCCCAACAGCTGCCTCAAGCGTTTCACCGACCGTGGGCTGGCGCTCTACCCTCATCTCGAAGCTCTTTGGGGCAAGCCCGCCGTTGCCGTGGGAATTGCCGGTGTACCCGGAAGGGAGGGCTATACCCTGCTTGGCATCGAAAGCGCGTTGCGGTTGATGTTCGCCGAGATTCGAGGCCAGGCCCTGGTCTATGCCGCATTGCCCGGAGCGGTCTTTCTGGATCATGCCAATCGGGAGACGGCCGCCCGACTGGCGCGTGCCCTGGGTCAAACCACACCCCCGGTCGAGCATCCCTGCTGTCCGCTCTGCGGCGGGAAGACCTTCCGCTTTCTGGATCACCACAACGTGCGCTGCATGCTCTGCAGCAACGCGGGGCCGATCACGGCGGGCCCTGCCGGTGTAGGCGTCGATATCCGTCCCGGACCCCATGAACTGTTTCTGACCCGCGAAGACGCCATCGCGCACCGCGACTGGCTGGTGGGCATGAAATCCGAATTTGAATCCTGGAAAACCCGCCTCCGAGAGGTGGCGCGTGAATTCGGAGGGGGCGGCGACTGGATACGACCGCCGACCCGCCGTCATCGACGATGATCGCTCTGTCGGCGGGGACAAACGTCGGGCGGCAATGGGGTACGAAAGTCCTCCCCTCCTCCCCGGCGTCAACGGCCAAGGCCCCGGCCCGCAACCATTCATCGCATAAAGGAAAAAATGATGCGTTACCCATTCATGCCGCTATTGCTGATCATGTCCGTGTTTCTCCTTCCCCCGACGTCGCCGGCCGCCGACATCGACGGGCCGGCCGCCATCGAAGTCGTCGGCCGGGGGGAACTATCCGAGCGCCCGGACCGGGCCATTTTGACGTTTGCCATCGAGACCAACGCCGGCGATGCCAACGAGGCCATTCGTCAGAATGCCGCTCAAGCCGAAAAACTGATCGGCATGCTCAAAAAACGGATGGCGGCCGATGACAAGATTGCGACCACCCGGTTTCAGCTCCACCCGGTCTACAACCAAAAAACGCGCATGGCCCCCACCAGCTACCGGGTCACCAATAGCGTTCGGCTGGAAACGGGCCAGTTGAAAGGCCTGGGGACCTTTATCGATGCGGCCGTCAAAGCGGGCAGCGGACGCATCGGGCAGCTGCGCTTCAGCCATTCCCGCCAGGATGCATTCGCCCGCCAAGCCGCCGCCCTGGCCGTTGCCGATGCCCGCCGCATCGCGGAAGAGCTGGCCCGAGCGGCCGGCGTGAAGATCGTGCGCCTGCACCGCATCCGCTACACCGGAAGCCATCATCCGGTGCCCATGCGGGCTGAAATGGCCATGGCGGCCGCCGCGACGCCCATCGAGGTCGGCGACCTGGAAATTGTGCAGCAGGTCACGGCCGTCTTCTTGATCGAATAACCGCCGGCGGCAGCAGCGGGCACGGTGCCGCGTCAGTCGCCATCGCCGCTAACGCTCAAACGGCGGGCCTCCTTTTCAAGCGGTGAGGCAAGATAGCCTTCGATCAGGCAGTCACGGATATACTGCTGCAGGAAAGCGCGTCGCCCCAGGCGCTCGTACTGGCGCACATGGACGAGTTCATGCCGCAGCACCATGCTATCGTTTTCAACGCCGCGGCACAGGTAAATGCCATGCCCCGCTGTCAACGCCACCGGGTCGGCCAGGACGGCACGGCTGAACCACGCGATGCGCCTGCGGAGCCATCCGGCCGGCAGCGGAATACGGGCAACAACCATGATCCGGACCCGGCCTAAATCCGACAGGCCGATATCACTTGCGCGCTCCCTTTCCGCCCGGGTCAAGGGGCGGCCCTGGCGACGGATTTCAGCTTCATGCCTGATAATCCATTGATGCACCGAAGGCGCCAGGATAGCGGCCGTCATTCGGGCCATTGCCTGCCGCAATCGTTGTGGCCGCGACCGAAACATTGTCGCCTCCTTGAACGCCCCCCGTGGTCATGGCCGACGTGTTCGCGAAACGGCGGCCGATCTTGCTTGAACCTATCGGAACCGAGCCAAGGCAGTCCGCTTTCAGCGGTATCGCACGGCCAGAAATATGCCGGCCACGATGAAAAGCATGCCGACACCATGGAACCACTCGAGCTGTTCGCCTAAAAAGACGAGCGCCATACCGCCCCCAAAGAGCGGCATGAGATAAAGAAAAAGCCCGGCCCGGTTGGCACCGATCAGTTCGACCCCGCGATTGAAGCATAAAAACGAGATGATCGAAGGGAAAACAGCCACGTAGGCGACGGAGGCCGTGGTAACGCCGTCCCAGCGCACGGCACGTTGCCCGAGTGTCTCCCAGATGTAGAAGGGTAGCAGCATGATCGCGCCGGCGGCGAACGTGACCGCCACGAAACTCAAGGGGTGCATGGGCGGACGTTTGCGCAGCAGGACCGAATAGCCGGCATATGCCATGACAGCCAGGAATATGATGATATCGCCGGGATTGAACGACAGGGTGCGCAGTGTCTGGGGATCGCCCTGGATGATAATGGTTACGGCACCGCCCAGGGCGAAGGCGATGCCGGCAGCCTGCAGGGCGTAAACCCGGTCCCGGAACAACAGGAAAGACATGGCCACGATCATGACGGGCATCATGGTCTGCATCAGGAATGCATTCAGGGCGATGGTATGCTGAAGACCGGCGTAGACCAGCGTATTGAAGATGGTAACGCCCAGAGCGGCAAGCAGAAGGATGATGGATCGGTGCTGCTGGATCGTGGGCCAGTCCCGTCGGATCCATGGCAGGGCCGGCCAGATGATCAGGAGAGCAGCCACGGCCCAGCGCCAGAAGGCGAGGCCGACGGGCGGGACCTCGGCGCGCACGGCGCGCCCGAGGATGAAATTGCCGGACCAAAACAGGACCGCCAGGGTCAGGAGCAGATAGGGCGAATTGTTGAGGCGTGAAAGCAAAGCGCGATCCATCGCGCACCCATAGCATCCCCTCCGCGACAAGTAAACGGCGGATAGCACCAGCCTCCGGCAGCCGCCAGCCCCACCAGGCAGGCCAATGCGCTCTGCAAGGCCAGCACCTGGGGATCGTCGGGAAAGTCGACCCCCAGACCGATGGCGTAGAGGTAGAGCAGCAGGAAAAAAACCTGACCGAGCGCCAGGATGGTATGCCGGTTGTCTGTGCGGGCCAGGTTGCCGAAAAGGGCATTGCTCTGGACCCAGTATAGCACCACCAGCACCGTACCGATCAAGGCCAGGACGAGTCCCTCTTGGTGGGCATCCAGAAAGCCCCAAACCGAGGTCCCGGTCCATTTCAATTCGCTGGGATAGGGCAGCGCAAGCACCATGACGACCAGAACGATGGCAAAGACCGCATCGACCAGTGTGGCCAGTCGCTTCAGCTGGCGCGTTTGGCGCTCTTGAACCGCGGCGGCAGTTTCCATCCCCGTCCGTTCCAACAGCAAAGGCTGTATGCGCTGCACACAGCCTTGGCTTGCGTTTGAATTTAGATGCCGGAGGGCTTAAAAGTGGAAGGTCAAGATAATCCCGCCTTTGAACTGCGTTTCGTCACCTTCGTCGACCACCGGGCTGTCATCATCGGCGTCCCCCACCAACTGGGAGACCCCCGCGAAGGTGATCAGGCTGAAGTCTTTTGCAAACCGCCAGGCATAATTGGCGTTCAGCCCCACCTCGTAAAGGTCGGCATCGGCATTGTATCGGTCCAGGCCGCTTTTGCGTGAATCGGCATCGTTGACACCGAAATAGCTGCTCATGAAGTCTTCATCGCCAAAACCGGCGAAAGCCTCGAGGCCCAGTTTCATTCTATCGCCGATCGGGGTGCCCCACCCGCCGGCCACGCGCGCCAGAAAACCCTGGTTTCCGTCGGCGACGTCCTGCATGCCCTCAACACGCGCGTTCCAGATACCCCAGTTGTCGGTGGGGTATTCGAAGCCCAGGAAAGCGCCAAGCATGACCGAACCGTCGACCTCGTCCAAATCGCTCACCTGTTTGTTGTCCACCGCATCGTCGTCGCGCTTGGGAATGTACTCGCCCACCACGCCACCCTTCCACATCGGATGTGGGATCAAGTTGCTCTGCAGGCGGCTGCCAACCAGGTGGATGTTCATGTGGTTTTCAAAGTCCACCGTGAAGTACGGCACAGGGGCCATATCGTAGTTGTCCGAACCGATGTAATCCGGCACGACGGCAGCCCCGACACCCAGCCCGTAATCTGCCGCATGCAGCGAGGGCAATCCCACGGCAAGCATCAGCAGCCCGCTCAATACGACGGTGATAAACTTTTGTCTCATCTTTGATCTCCTTTTAAATGGTGTGGTATTTGGCATGTATCAATTCTCAAGAGCTGATCCCGGTTCATCGGTGTCTTCCGACGCCCGGAGAATCGGCCAGCTCAGCGTTTCAGACGGGTGCTGTCACTATGGATGCTATCAAAGATTCGGTGTGCTAATTTTATTATCTTCCAGCATGGGTATGCTCGGGTGTGCAAGCGTCTCGCAAAGTTCATGCGCTTTGAATTTCATTAGCGGAAATCTCGGTAGATTGCAAGGCCTGCTGTAAAAACCAACTACCTGTTTTTCTACGATAGATTATGCCGTTGCATCGTCAGCCATCGATGAGTTTGATTGCTTTCGTTATTCTATAGCCGGTGGGCGCGTCATTTGAACTAAATTTAGGGTAAACGGGTTGTGTTTAGGGGGCATCGATCAACACGCCGACGAGGGAGGGGCTTTGAGCCCATCACGTGTCAAGTCCGAATATATAGTACACAGTGAGGATGGGCGGACCGCACCAGCCTATTTTTCCAGGGCCGTAAATCCCGAGCGGGCCGTTTCGATGATGCGCTCGTTGCCGACCGCATCCGTGAAATCGTCGATCATTTGGGAAG
>JASJBQ010000044.1 GCA_030066455.1 Desulfobacterales bacterium | reverse complement strand
CCCCGCCAGGAAGACCCCCCCATCGTGATCCGCGAGGTTGTGGTGACCGCCTTTTTTCCGGGGATGGCCCCGACGGATATGGAAGAACTCGTCACCCGTCTGCTCGAGGCCGAGCTGCGGACCCTGCCGGAGCTGGCCGACATCTGGTCCTATTCGCGCCACGGTGTGTCGATCATCCATGCCGAAACCCGGGACGAGATCGACGATCTGGATCTGGTCTGGCAGAAGGTCCGCAACAAGATGCTCGACATCAAGCCGGCCCTTCCGGATGGCACGATGGGTCCTTTCGTGAACGACGAGTTCGGCCTGGTCACCGTGGCATCCATCGCCCTGTGGAGCGAGGGCTTCACCATGGCCGAGATGCGCATCGTGGCCCGCGACATCCGCGATCGGCTCTACGAACTGCCCGGCATGCGCAAGATCGAGCTCTACGGCGTTCACGACGAGCAGGTGTTTTTAAAATTCTCCGCCATCCGCCTGGCCCAGTTCGGCATCACGGTCAGGGAGATCATCAACACCCTGGTGGAGCAGAACGTCATTCTGCCGGGTGGCCGGGTGGACGCCAGCGAACAGCGCATCATCGTGACCCCCACGGGCAACTTCCAGAGCATCGACGACATCGCCGATGTCGAGTTCACCATTCCCGATACCCGTCAGACCATTCTCCTTAAGGATTTTATGACGGTGGAACGCGGCTACCGCGACCCGCCCCAGGATCTGGTCTACTTCAACGGCCAGCGGGCCATCGTCATCGGCGTGTCCATAACCCCCGGGGTCAATGCCGTGGCCTTCGGTGAGCGGCTGACCCGCAAATTGGACGCCTTGGAAGCCCAGCTCGAAATCGGCTACGTCCTGGAGTATGCCACCTTTCAGCCCGACCTGGTGGAGGCCGCGGTCAACGGTGGCCTCAACAATGTCTATCAGACGGTGGGTATCGTGCTGGTGGTGGTGATTATCTTCCTGGGGGTGCGCACGGGGCTCATCGTGGGCTCCTTCGTCCCCCTGACCATGCTCATGGGTCTTATCGTGATGCGGCTGTTCGAGATCGAGCTCGAACGCGTCTCGATCGCCTCGTGCATCATCGCCCTGGGGATGCTGGTCGACAACGGGATCGTGATCGCCGAGGATATCCGCAGCCGCATGGAGCGCGGCCAGGAGCGGCGAGAGGCCTGCCTGGAGACCGGCCGGACGCTGGCCATCCCCTTGCTGACCTCGTCGCTGACCACCATCCTGGCCTTCATGCCCATGCTCCTGATTGACGGGCAGGTAGGCGACTATGCCTTTTCGCTGCCCATGGTGGTGATCATTCTGCTTTTGTCCTCCTGGTTTCTTTCCATGTATGTCACGCCGGCCATGTGTTTCTGGTTCATGCAAGTCAAAGCGCCCCCCGAGGTCGCCGATACGGATTCGGTCGCCACCGAAGATCCGTATGCCGGCAGGTTTTACGGCATCTACCGCGGCCTGCTGGCCCGCTTGCTCAAACTGCGCATCATCGTTGCCGTGGGTGCCGTGGCGGCCATCTTGGGCGGCGGTCTGGTGGCCTCGCAACTGGTGCGCGAGTTCTTCGGCCCCAGCGACCGCAACCAGTTTCTGGTCTACATCGATCTGCCCGCGGGGTACGGCATCGAGACCACGGACGCGACCGTACGGCGCCTGACCGAATGGCTGGCGGATGAAAACGAAAATCCCGAAGTCAAAAGCACGATCGCCTACGTGGGCACCGGCGGCCCGCGCTTCTTCCTGGTCCTGGCGCCGGTGCAGCCCAACCCGCACGTGGCTTTCATGGTCGTGGACACCGAAACCGGCGACCAGGTGGTGCCGGTGATGAAGCGCCTGAGAGGGCATTTTGCCGCCCATTTTCCGGAAGCCGCACTGCGCGTCAAACAGATGTGGCTGGGCAACGAAGAGCCGGGGAACGTGGAGATCCGCCTGATCGGTCTTGACCGGGAATATCTTTTCGCCAAGGGCCGCGAGCTGGCGGACGCGCTTCAGGCCCTGCCCGGCACCCTCGATGTCTATAATGACTGGGAGAACATGCTGCTCAACACCCGCATCCAGGTCGATCAGGTCCGCGCGCGCCGGGCCGGGGTGACGTCGCGGGAGGTGGCCCGGTCGTTGCAGGCCCACATGGACGGCATCACCATAACGGACTACCGCGAAGAAGACACGGCCATTCCCGTGGTGGCGCGGTCGAATCCTGAATACCGAGATGATCTCGGGGATCTGTGGAACGTGCTGGTGAATTCTTCTCGATTGGATGAGATGGTGCCGCTGACGCAGATCGCCGACATTCAGACCTACTGGGATTTCTTCCGCGTCAACCGCCGCAACCAGGAGCGCTGTCTCACGGTGGAGTTCAAGCACGAAAATCTGCTGGCGCCCGAGCTGCTCGAAGCGGCCCGGCCGCTGATCGATGCCCTGGGCCTGGCCCCGGGCTATCGCTGGGAAGTGGGCGGGGAACTGGAGACCAGCGTGGAGACGGTGGGGAAGATGCAGGCCTGGATGCCGCTTTGCATTTTCGGCATCGTGGTGCTCCTGATCTGGCAGTTCAAATCCTTCCGCCGGCCGCTGATCATCTTCATCACGATTCCCCTGGCCTTTACCGGCGCTTTCATCGGCCTGCTTTTGATGCGGGCGGCCTTTGACTTCTTTGCCATTCTGGGCCTGTTGAGCCTGGCCGGGGTGATCATCAACAACGGCATCGTCCTGATCGACAAAATCGACAGCGAACGGGCCGCGGGCAATGAGACCAATGCCGTCGTGGATGCTGCCATCTCGCGCTTCCGGCCCATCCTGATGACCACGGTGACGACCGTGCTGGGTCTGATGCCGCTGATTATCTCGAACGACCCCCTGTTCTTCTCGATGGCGGTGGTGATTGCCAGCGGCCTGATTCTGGGCACGGTGCTGACCCTGGGCGTCGTGCCCGTGCTCTATGCCGTATTCATGCGAATTTAGACGGGGCGCCCCGCCCGCAGCGCGGGCGGGGCCATCCATTCCGGTCCATCAACGCTTTTGGAACGCGTCCATGCCCATCACCCGCAGAAGCCTGCCCGCTGCCGAGCGCCGCGGCTATAAGAGCCCATTTGCCTGCCTGCTGGCGGTCATCCTGGGGATGATCCTGACCACGCCCTTTCTGCAGGATTACATCCATCTGCGGGTATTGCTGGATGTCTTCTATTCGGCCATTTTTCTGGCCACGTTGTATATGGTCGGCCAGGAGAAACGGCTCGTCAAACTGGCGGCGTTCTTTGCCATCCCCATGATCCTTTCACTGTGGGCCAATTATTTCTTCGCCAACGAGCATATCGTCTCGGCAGGCCGCATCTGCGGGATTGTTTTCTTTGCCATCGCCATCTACCATTGCGGGCGGTTCATTGCCTGCTCGCCGCAGGTCACCCAGGATGTGATCATCGCCGCCGTCGTCGTCTATCTCCTCATGGCCCTGATGTGGAGCTCTGCCTATGCGCTGCTGGCGCATTACCAGCCGGGTTCGTTCAGCGCGCAGGAAGGTCTCGACCGCGACTCGCGCCAGTTTTTTCTGTATTACAGCTTCGTCACCCTCACGACCCTGGGGTTCGGCGATATCACCCCCCTCACCGAGAAAGCCAAATCATTGACCATTCTCGAGGCTTTCATCGGGCAGGTCTATCTCGTGGTGGTCCTGGCCTGGCTGGTGGGCATGCATGTGTCGCGCAAATCGAAGTAGAAGCTATCTCCAAAACGGAGCATTTTCGCATGAAGATCAAAATTGAAAAACCAGACCCCTCCGAGCTGGCGGAGCGTAAGGTGACCACCTGGCCCATCTGGGAGAAGGAAGTCTCGCGTTTCGACTGGCACTACGATGCCATCGAGGAGTGCTACCTGCTGGAGGGCGAAGTCGTGGTGGAAACCCCCGATGGCGAGCGGGTCGCCTTCGGCGCCGGCGATTTCGTCACCTTCCCCAAGGATCTCGACTGCGTATGGGAAGTAAAAAAACCCGTGCGCAAGCACTACCGCTTCAAACCTTCCTGAGCGACTAGGCCGGCATTCCCGCCCCGATTGCCGGCGACCACCGTCATTCGGCCGCGGTGGTCTTGACCGGCGCGGCGATGACCGCATCGTCGGCGATCACGAAGACCCGGTCTTTGCGCCGGGGACGAATCACCTGGCAGCCGGTAAAGCCGCCAAAGGCCGGTAGCAGGGCCTGATCCGGGCCGAAGCAGAAACAGGGCAGGCTCGCCCTTAGCCCCCCCCGGCCGCGTATGGCCACGGCCGGGTGCAGATGCCCGGCCAGGTTGTAACCCGCCGCCGCGTCCTGCGGCTGGTGGGTGAAGACGAACGGGTCTTCATGCCGCACCGCCCCGACCCAGTCCAATCCGAAGACGGCCGGCGGCCCGCCCCATCGATCGTGGTTGCCGCTGACCAGCGCCATGGCGACCTCGCTGTGCCTTGCGCGCCAGGGCGTCACCAAACGCCCTAAATCCTCCGGGTGGTCGATCGGGCCGTGGGTCAAATCGCCCAGAAAGAGCAGGGTTGCGGGCCGAAGATCCGCCAGCAGGTGCGACAGGCGCTGCAAATCGTCCGCCGTCGTGCCCGGTGGAATGGGAACCCCGCGCTCCCGGAATAGCTGGGCCTTGCCGAAATGGGCATCCGCCACGACCAGCATCTTCTTCTCCCGCCAGTAGAGGGCCCGCTCGGGCAGCAGCACGAGCCGCTGACCGTGCAGCGCGTGCTCGACGGCGCGGCCTGGCCCCGGGCCCCGGCGGCCGGATGGGTTCGATCCACTAGCCGTCATCGGCGCTCTTCTCCAGCCGCAACTGCATGCGGCGCACGCGCGCGGCCAGCTTTTCGGAACTCAGGCGGCTGCGCAGGCGGTCGACCATGATCGGGAAGGCCAGCGGCGTGGGGTGGTCGAGTACGACCCGGCGCACGCGCGCCTTCAGCATGCCTTCGAGGCACGTGTGCAGCCGCCGGTATTCGAGCTGCCGCTCCAGGACTTCGCGGGTGGACTGCGCCAGAAGCAGATTGTCCGGCGCGTAGCGCTGAAAGACGTTGTAGAGCAAGCTGCTGGAGGCCTGGATCTGGCCGCTGTGCTTGGGACGGCCGGGGTATCCCGGGAACACCAGCCCCGCCACCCGGGCAATTTCGCGAAACTGTCGGCGGCCCATCTCGGCGGCGTTGACGCTGGCCAGAATGTCCTCGACCAGCCGATCGGTGGCGAAGAGGCGCTTGTCTTCGAAGGCCTCCAGCGGTATTTCGCGATCCGCGAGCAGCTCGAGCCCGTAGTCGTTGGCAGCCAGCGCAAGGGAGAGCGGCCGCTTCCGGGAGAGCCGGTAGGCCAGCAGAGCGGCCAGACCCTCGTTGACCAGACGGCCCGCGAAGGGAAAAAGAAAAAGGTGGTGGCCGTCCCGGGAGACCAGCTTTTCGATCAGCAGTTCGTCCGCGCCGGGGATGATCGAACGGCGCGCCTGAAGCTCCAGGATCGGCGCGAGGGCCTGCATCTCCGGTGCATCCAAAATGCCCCGGGCGGCCTGGTCCAGTTGGGCGCGAACCGCCGCGGCCAGTTCGGTGGAAAGCGGCATGCGCCCGCCCAGCCACTGGGGGATCGGCCCCTGGGGGGCGCGGGTTCGGCGCACGTAGAGCACCATATCGCGCAAGCGGACGTATTCGAGCCTCCGGCCGGCGAAGACGAACACGTCCCCCCGCTTGAGCCGCGAGATGAAGCGCTCCTCCACCGACCCCAGGCGGCGCCCGTTCAGAAACTTGACGACGACGGCGGCATCCGCGGTGATCGTGCCGATTTGCATGCGGTGGCGGCCGGCAATCCGGGGGCTGGCGGCGGTGCAGCGGCCGTCACGCCGGATGATCTTGTGAAATTCGGGATAGGCGCCGAGCGCATCGCCGCCGGTGGACACGAAATCCAGCACCCAGTCGTATTCCGCCCGCGGCAGATCCGCAAAGGCATGGGTGGTGCGCAGTTCACGGTACAGGGCCGCCGGGCGGAAACCGTCCCCCAGGGCCAGGGTGACCAGGTACTGGGCCAGGACATCCAGCGGGCGCGTGACCGGCACCCGCGGCTCGATGCCGCGGCTTGCGATGGCGCTGCGGGCGGCCGCCACCTCCACCAGTTCGAAGGCATGGGTCGGCACACAAACGACGCCGCTGGTCAGACCCGGGCGGTGGCCGCTTCGGCCGGCCCGCTGCATCAGGCGGGCGATGCCCTTGGGGCTGCCGATCTGAATCACCTGATCGACGGGGCTGAAGTCGACACCCAGATCGAGGCTGGAGGTGCAGACCACGGCCTTGAGCGCGCCTTCGCGCAAGGCCTGCTCCACCCGTTCGCGCTCGCGGCGGTCGAGGGAGCCATGGTGCAGCGCAAGCCGCGCCCCCCAGTCCGGCCGCGCTTCCCGAAGGGCCTGATACCAGATTTCGGTTTGGGAGCGGGTGTTGGTGAAGACCAGCGTGCTGCCGGCGGCCTCGATTTGGTCGATCACCCGGGGCAGAAGCTTCAGCCCCAGGTGGCCGGCCCAGGGGAAGCGTTCGACCTTCTCCGGCCGGATGGACGTCACGCTTATGGTTTTGGGCACGCGCCCCTGGATCAGAACGCCCTGGTCGGCGGTGCGGCCCAGCAGGGTCCGCAAAGCGATGTCGGTGTTGCCCAGTGTGGCCGAAAGCCCCCAGATGCGCACGCGTGGCTGCCAGGTCCTCAGCCGCGCCAGGGCCAGTTCCACCAGCACGCCGCGTTTGGTGCCCATGAGTTCGTGCCACTCGTCCACGACCACGAGATCGAGGTGGTTGAAGCGCTCCCGCGCGGCGGCGTGGGAGAGCAGCAGGTGGAGACTTTCCGGCGTGGTGACGAGCACGGTGGGGAGTTTTTTTTGCTGCCGCTTCTTGACGGCTGCGGGCGTATCCCCGGTGCGTGTGGCTACCTGCCAGGGCAGTCCGAATTCGGCGGCCGCCTGCTGCAGCGCCGCCAGGGTGTCCGCGGCCAGGGCGCGCAAGGGCGTCACCCACAGGACGGCCAGCGGGGCCGGACGGTCTATTTTCTTCGGGTCCCTGGCCGCGGTCAGGGCGTCCGTCATGGCGCCGAATGCGGCGGCATAGGTCTTGCCAATCCCGGTGGGGGCGTGAATCAATCCGCTCAATCCCGCCCGGTAAGCTTTCCAGGCCTCGCGCTGGAATGCCAGCGGCTCCCAGCCGCGGGCCTCAAACCAGCGCTGGGTCGCTGCCCGGGCCTCGGCGGGCCCGCCGGATTTGATCGCACGGGTATGCCTTCGGGCGTTCATGCGTTGCTTTCAGGCCTCGGGTTCATGGTTGGGTGTCGTCAGCAGCGTCTGGAGGGCCTCGAGCGTGTCGGCATCGGCGATCGTCTTGTCACGCCGCCAGCGGAGGATGCGCGGAAAGCGGACCGCCACGCCGGACTTGTGGCGCTTCGAGGCCCGGATGCCTTCGAAGGCGATTTCGAAGACCAGCTCCGGGCGCACTGCGCGCACCGGTCCGAAGCGCTCCCGGGTGTTGCGTTGGATGAAGCGGTCCACCTCGCGGATCTCGGCGTCGCTCAGCCCGGAGTAGGCTTTGGCAAAGGGCACGAGCGCCTCGCCCCGGCGCACGGCGAAGGTGTAGTCGGTATAGAGCCCGGCGCGCCGGCCGTGGCCCCGCTGGGCATAGATCAACACGGCGTCCACGGTCAGCGGATCGATTTTCCACTTCCACCAATCGCCCCGCCGCCGGCCCACGCCGTAAACCGAATCGCGACGTTTGAGCATGAAACCCTCCACGCCCCGCCGACGTGATTCAGCATGCCGCTTCCGGAGGGCCTCCCAGTTTGGGACTTCGACCAGGGGCGAGACCATCAGCCGGTCGGCGGACGATGCCGCCAGGATGCGATCCAGGCGCTCCCGACGTCGGGCGAGCGTCGTTTCGCGCCGGTCGCGGCCTTCGCATTCCAGCAGATCATAAGCCAGAAAGGCCACCGGCACTGCCTGCAGGATTTTAGGACCCACTTTTTTGCGGCCGATGCGACGCTGAAGTTCGCCGAAGGGCATGGGACGGCCTTCGCGCCAGGGCAGAATTTCGCCGTCAATCACCGTACCGTCGGGCAGTGCCTCGGCTGCGGCCGCCAGTTCGGGATATTTGTCCGTCACCAGTTCCTCGCCCCGCGACCAGATATAGGTCTGCCCCCGGCGGCGGATGATCTGCCCCCGGATGCCGTCCCATTTCCACTCCACCTGCCACTGGTCCAGGGGGCCCAGATCGGCCGGCGCTTTTTCCAGGGAATAGGCCAGATAGAAAGGGTATGGGCGGCTGACGTCGGCATCGGTGGTATCGGTGGCCAGGAGGCGGCGATAGGTATCCGCCGTGGGAGCCCAGTCGCCCATCAACCGGTGGGTGATGACGGCGGCATCGATCCCGCTCAAACGCGCCAGGGCCCGCACCACCAGGCGCCGCGAAACGCCGACCCGGAACCCGCCGGTGATCAGCTTGTTCCAGACGAAGCGCTGGGCGCCGTCCATCCGGTCCCAGGCGTCGAAGATGGCCTGCTGCCGCGCCTTGAGCGCCATCGCCTTCAAAGGCAGCAATTCCAGGGTGACCCAGGCATGCAGGGCTTGCGCGCTGGATCGGGTCGGCGGCGGCAGGAGCAGGGTAATGGTTTCGGCCAGATCCCCCACGATGTCGTAGCTGGCCTCGAAGAGCCATTCGGGCACATCGGCCCGCTCGCCCGCCCAGGCCATCAGCTGCCGGGTGGGTACCACCTGGCGCGGCTTGCGGCCGATCAGAAAACGCACGGCCCAAATCGCATCCGCCGCCGGGGTCCGGCCGAAATAGTCGGCCATGGCCTCGACTTTGCGGTTGGTGCTGGTGGTTTCGTCCAAACGGCGATAGAGCGCGGCAAAGGCTTTCATGCGTCTTCTCCGTGCGTTCCCGAAGCGTCCGCATCGACCGCCGGCAGAACTTCGGCGGCCCTGCCCTTCTCCTGGAGCCAGCGCGCCATCTCCTCCGCATAGCCGTGGGTGAGGCCGACGGCCTCCGCGCCGCTGGCGTCGATGGTTCCCACCAGCCCTTCCCAGTCGCTGTGGTCCGAGATGACAAACCCCCGGTCCACGGCGCGGCGCCGCCGGTGGCCGCGAATGCGCATCCACCCGGAGGCGAATGCCCGGGAGCGCCGCGGAAACCGGCGCATCCAGGCCGGGTGGTCGGCCGAAGGGGGGGCGATTACGAGCGCGCCCTGCAGCCGCTTTCGATCCTGGAGATCGCCGACATACTGCGTTGGCGGCAGGGCCACGCCTGCCTGGCGGTAGATCCGGTTGATCCGGGTGACCGCCCCGTGGCAGAGAATCGGTCCGATGCTGGGGTCCAGGCCGGCCAGAATCCGCTGGGCCTTGCCCAGGGCGTAGGCGAACAAGATGCTGGTGCGGCCCTGCTCCCGGTTTTCGCGCCACCAGGCATCGATCGCCGCCATGACCGCATCGGCGGCCGGCCACTTGAAAATCGGCAGCCCGAAGGTGGACTCGCTGATAAAGGTGTGACAGCGCTGGGGTGCGAGCGGCGTGCAGGTCGGGTCGGCGGCCGTCTTGTAGTCGCCCGAGACCACGGTGACATGCCCCCTGTGCGCGATGCGCACCTGAGCCGAACCCCGGATGTGGCCGGCCGGGTGCAGGGACAGGTCGATACCGCCGAGATTCACGGTGCGCCCGTAGGGCAGGGCCTCGATGCGGGCGTCCGGGCCGAGGCGAGCCTGCAGGATTGCCCGGCCTTCGCGGGCGCAGAGATAGGATGCGCTGCCCGCCCGGGCATGATCCGCGTGGGCATGGGTAATGACGGCGCGCCGCACCGGGCGCGGGGGGTCGATGTGAAAATCCCCGGCCGGGCAGTAAAGGCCCTCGGGAGTGGGTTGCAGCACGGATTTCACAGCGCTAAATCCGGATTGGCCCGATGCGGGCCTTGAGGGTCTCGGCCGAATTCAGGATAATCTCGCTGGCCAGTCCCCGCATGAAAATGGCAAAGGCCGCCGCGACGCCCACCTGGCCCGTTCCCACGATACCTATCGTTCGTTTCTGTATCATTGCTGCAATTCCCCTTTGATCGTGATGGACCCCCCTCCGTTCCCGGAGATCATGATAATCACGGAAAACGGCATGCAAACAGATGGGCCCCAAGTTGGCCGGCATCGGTGTCGGCACGGTGGCAGCGGCCGTCAGGGGCCTGTCGGCGTCTCTGACGGCCGCCGCTCCGGGGCCGGCCGCGAATCCGCTGTTTCCGGGATTCGCCGCGGCCATCACGGGTTCAGAGGAAGGTGGGTCCCTGCTTGAGGTGCAGGAAAAGGTTGACGTAGGCCGGTTCCACGCCGACGCGGATATCGTTCAGACAAAACCCGGCCCCACGGGCGAGTTTCATCAGGTCGATCTCGGAGCGGTAGATCAGATGCCAGTCCCCGATGATTTCCATGTAGTCGCGGGAAGGGTTGTCGGGATGGAAATTGCCCACCACGAGTTCGGCTTCGGTACCGAGCTGGCGATAGAGATTCTTGATCAGCAAGACGAACTGCCGGTCCGAGAAGTAGTCCAGCAGTCCCGCCGACCAGATCAGGTCGAACGGCCGGTCCGATCGAAACCGCAAAGCGTTTTTGGGGTAGAACGTGATTTGATCGATATGGCGCCGGCAGGTTTCACGTGCGTAGGCGATGGCGCGCCGGTCCGAATCGACGCAGTGAAAATGGATCGCCCGATCACCGGACTGCTCCAGGTATTCCAGCACATCGCGACAGGGACCGCTGGCGATGTCGAGGACATGCAGCTGCCGACCGGGCCAGCGTCGCCGCAGTTTGGTGACCAGGTCGATGAAATACGTTTTGCGGTTGCGCACGGCCATGGGCGCTTTCTGGGCATGAAAGTAAAGATCCCAGTTCTTGAGATCAGCCCGTGAACTCACATGTCGCTGGTAGATTTTGTCGATCATGTGAAAATCGCCGGAGTATCCCCGGGGCTTGAGGAAACCGTAGCCCTGGATGGTTTCCGCCGACATGGCATCGCCCAGGGCATCGCGGATCAGTTGGGTCAGCCTGACGGGCTGCTCTGCATTGCGGATCTCGCCGGCGGCGCGGTGCCAGGCTTTGTCGAGGGATTCAAAGTCACCGGCCGCAGGGCCGCCCTGGTCCACCAGTTCTTTTACGAATGCAACATACTTTTCCAACGCACACTTCTCCTTCTATATGGGTTGTTGAAGACAAACGCCGCATTCGCCGATCGAAAAGCGACGTTCTTGCAAACCATCGGCTTCCTGCGTCCGGCAGCGCCCCGGTTGCGGGAGGCACGACCCGAATACCGTCTGGCGGCGATCGCGCAGGCGCAGCCTTTCCGACGCGCACAACTTGCGTCGACCGCACGCGAGGCAGCACGTATCGGGACCTTGCATGCGGCTTGCAGCCTTTACAGGTCCGGTCGGATGGTTTTTCGTTTGAAACCGGGCCACCCGCCGTTTCGAGCGGAGCGAGCGAGAAGATGCGAGAACCTGTCGGTGCTCGACGGGTTGGCCCTCTTGCCGGCTGAAGCGCGGTTGGCGCCGGGCGATAAAAGTCACCGGCGGCATGGCGCACTCAAACACCCCCGGCGCCGGGGTTGGAGGGCGGTGGCGCGGGAGCAAGGGGAGATCTTAGCATAGTGCCCTCGGGTCCACAAACGGACCGGAAAAGGGTGCGGGCGTTGCTTTACAAGCGGTGGGCGGCGCTTAGCTTCCCGGTATGCGGACCTGTCATTTGCCAACTGTCGCCGGTCCAGGATCGGTGGCCGCCGTGCTCGCCGTCGTGACGGTCGCCGCTCTTGCCTTGCCCGCCTGGGGGGCGGATCTCGGGGCCTATCGCTGGAAACATCGCCTTTTGCTCGTCATGGCGCCCGATGCCGCCGACCCGCGGTGGGCGGCGTTTAAAAAACGTCTCGCAACGCGGGCGCAGGACGTTCGGGAACGGGATTTGCTGGTGATAGACCTTCTGGAAACCGGTCCATCCGGCCGGGCGGGGCACCCCCTGCCGCCGGAGGATGTCCAGGCCCTACGCCGCCGCTACGGGGCGGTACCGGGCCGGTTCACCGTGATCCTGATCGGCAAGGATGGGGGGGTGAAGCTCGTGCAGGAGGAGCAGGTTTCGCTTCAGGCCATTTTCGACCTGATCGACACCATGCCCATGCGCCGCAGGGAAATGCAGCTGAAAGGGGTCGGCGGCAAGCGGGGCCTTGAGGCGTAGACGAGGGATTCGGGCCCCGCCGATTTGCCGGTTGACGGCCACCCGGGCGGCGCGGCGTGCGCGTGAGCGCCGTTTCCAGCAGGGTCGTTTTCGCATCCCGGTTTCGGAGGCCACGGCAGGGTTGTTCGGCAGATCCTGATCCCCTCGGAATGCGAAGAAGATGATCGATTAGCCAGCGACCGCGCGCTCGGCATCCAGCATGCCGTCCGGGGGGGCACAAGGACCCCATGGGGCGGCGGCGATCAAAACCACGGAGGCACCATGGAACTTGAAGGCCGGAAAGTCATCATTTTGGTGGAAAAAATGTATAATGACCGCGAATTCTGGTACCCGTACTACCGTCTGAAAGAGGCCGGGGCCGAGGTGCTGGTGGTGGCGCCTAAGGCCAGTGCGACCTATGCCGGTGCCGCCGGCATCGAGGTTCAGTCCGAGGCGGCCGCGGGGGATGTGGACCCGGCCGATTACGACGCCCTGGTCATCCCCGGCGGATACGCGCCCGACCACATGCGCCGCGATCCGGCCATGGTCGACCTCGTGCGCCGCATGGCGGCCGGCAACAAGGTGGTGGCCGCCATCTGCCACGCCGGCTGGATGCTCGTTTCCGCCGGTGTCCTCGAGGGCCGGACGGCCACCGCGTTTTTCGCCATCCGCGACGACATCGTCAACGCCGGGGCCAATTATGTGGACCAGGAAGTGGCCGTGGACGGCAACCTCGTCACCAGTCGTCAGCCGGACGACCTGCCCGCCTTCCTGAAAGCGATCATCACGGCCATGAGCACCTGATCGCACGTCCATCATCCAAGGGCCTTAGGGGCTACCCCGTGATGCGGGAACCAGCAGCGGCGCGCTTGATCATGCGGTGCATCGCGTGCCGGTTCGAAGTTACCGCCGACGAGGGGTATGTTCTTCTCTCGCGCCGTCTCTCGCCGGCCAGGCCCCCTGATCTGATTGCGATGTGATCACGGTGGTCATTGAATGCGCATGACCGAAAGCCCCTGTTTCAGCATGTCGGCAAATGATGGGTCCTGGATTTGATACGGTTCCCCGTTGACCTTGATGGGGGGTATCGTCTGCGAAGACATGACTTCGTTGTCCAGTATAAAAGCCATGGAAGTTACGGCGCCGGTGTTGAAATTCAAATCCAATTCCATGCCCATGTCTTCCGTAATGGTTTCTTGGTCGTAAATATTGCCGGAACCCGTGATCTTGATGGTACCGTTGACGCCCTGTCCGGACCGGGGTTCGACGTAATCGCTCAGTGTCCAGAGAAATTCCATGTCGAGATGCCCCTGCTCCCTGATCAGATCGAGCCGGCCATCCTGAACGATGGAATAGTCGTCATTGTTGAAGGTGAATTCGACCAGATCGCTATCCTGCAGACCGGCAACAATGCCCGCGTTCAATCCGTTCGGGAGGTTATCCAAAATCTGGTTGACCACGTCAAAAGCGGCGCCGACATCCTCGTCCGAAGGACCGCGGCTGCAGGCACTGATGATTAGAATCGAGAGCAGAGCAAAGCACAGGCGGAAGGATTTACGTTTCATGGGGTCTCCTTTGAATGGCGATTTCGATTGTCTGGTCGGTTGAAGTCAAACAATTCAGCATGGGGTGTTCATACCCCTTGCATGTGAGCGCACTGGCTGCTGAAGCCATTACAGTGGTGGCGTCAGGCGATACGATCAAAAGAAGCCTCCGATAAAAATAGCGTGCGCAACCGAAAAACGGGCGCCATAAAGCCTTTTTCTGACTTGGTCATGGTGTTCGTTTTTCCCCCTAGGGCGCTCATTTCAGAAGCATCGTTGGCCCCATCTCAATCCGACAAGTAGTATACGACCGTTGTGACAACGCGTATCTTCTTTATATGCGGGTTGTTTTTGTCTCTCGGTTTGATTGAAAATTGTCCTTGGGAAGCGCGCTTGATTTTTCCCAGTTGACTTTGGGAGTCGTTGGCAAATTTTCTGGCAACCTCACGCGCTTTTTTTGTCGCCTCCTCGATCATTTCGGGTTTGATCGCGTTCAACCGGGAGAAAATGTACTCCGTTTGCGTCCGATAGTTTCCACCCGTGATCACGATACCCCTTTTGCCAAGCTCTGACAGCGAACCCATTATTTTGCGGACACCCGGAACATTCTTCGAATAGACCGTAACGGTCTGGTTGGCGGTATATCGGAATTCGGGCTTGGAACCCTTGGCAAACTGCTGAATGGATTTGTCGATGATAGCAGGGGCCGAAAATGAAATCTCTTCGGGTGCGATACCACTACTTTCAAGGTAGGTTTTGATTTTTTGGGCACCCGCTTCCAATGCATTGTAGAGTTGCTCCAAGTCATTATGGGCCTCGACAAATTGGATCGGCCAGATAACAATATCGGCTTCGACTTCACGTTCGGAAAGACCTTTTGCGGTAACGGTGCGCTCGTATTCCTTAAATCGGATCGCGGCGTTGCCCAAAAAATAGCCTAGCGTGGCTAAGCCCAGAAAGACCATCAAACCTAAAATCAGTGCACTCGACCGGCTGGTATCATGCATCGTGCCACCTCAATTCTCCATCAAAACGATTAGATCCGCCCACAAAATATCCTTTGGGTTTATTTTATGCGTACCTTCGGCCCCGGCCCATTTGTCTCGCGTGATAATAGCTGACAGGTCTATCTAATCTCCCTTAGCGCGTTATGCTGCTAACGTCTGAGCTCAGTTGCCGGTTGGGCCCTTCACCGAGCCGGTTCTTTTGAGCGCATAAATGTGGGTCTCAACTATCGTGCCGTCCCCGAGTTCCGCTGCGGTGACGACGCGTTCATAGCCATCGCCCTCGAACGCATCCAGTCGGGCCCAATGTGCTGATAGCTCTTGGGAGCTGAATATGAATCCATGGACTTCGCCACCGAGTTCATCCAAGACAATCCCAGGATAACCGACCGCAGCCCCCCAGCCTTCCGGGAGCAGTGTGCCCGCAACGGTCGCGGGCTCCCACGTACCGGGAATCTCAGCCAGCACATGCTCATTGGGCCGGCCGGGCGCGAGTGTTCCGTAAACAAATAGGCGTTGGGTCATCAATCTCACCATGGCAGCGAACGGCCGAGTTGATACACGGAAAACACGCCAGTGTTTTCCGTGTCGGATGTCGAGCGAAAGGCTATGCGATTTTTCGATATAGTTTTCTGTTTTGGATAAAAGTTACAATGGCGAAAAACACAAACCCTACCCCCATGATAAATAATAAATCCGTCATCCCCCTTTTTGAAATAAATCCAAATACTGCAAAAACGAGCCCCATAAATAAATAGAAACTTGGCGCGATCAACGAGCTTTTCGGGGCAGCAGCGTACACTTTGGTGTTTTTGGAGATTAGCATATGAAGATTGTTTACTTCGTCTTCATGCTTATTGGCACATGCTAACCCATGCTCTAAATCCGAAGCACAATCAGTGCAAAGCGCTTTGCTGCAATGTTTACACAGGCCTACGGCTCTTCGATCTGGATGATAAAAACAGTTCATAATTTCCCTTTTGCATAACGACTGATCTAAGGGACGCCGCGGTCTTTGGCGTCCCTCTTGATTGACTTGAGGTTAGGCAAATTCCTCTTTTATAGTCGTTGAACACAATTTTTTGATAACGAAACCAAATAGTGCTGAAATACCTACGACCATTACAACTGTTGCATATTTCATGATTTGCATCATTTCTTGAAATTCTGGAGGTGATGCTGAACTTCCTGCCATTTCCGGCATTGCATTAAACATTGTAAAATTGAGGATCAGCCCAAAAATGTTCCATAAAATTCCAACAGACATAAGAACTATGAAGAAAATTCTTGCCCAATTTTTTCTTTTAAGCAGGGCTATAGCCGAAATGAAGCTTGTGGCTGAAAGAACTAAAATAAGCAAAAAAAACAAATCGAAGTGATTAACCATGAATTCAGCAAAGGCAGGAATATTTTCATTTTGACTCGCTTGTTGTGCTGCCTGCGCCATTTCTTCCTTTGGAAACATTTTGTGGATCATGATGTTTTGCAGAATGCTGATGAAAGTCGTGAAACCTCCAAAAATAATGAAAATCCAAGCGAGTACATTTACAAAAGTTGATTTCTGAACTGATTTCTCAGGTTCTGAGCTTAAACCCATTCTTTCTCCTTATAGTTGCCAAGCTGTGACGCGCAAAACGCGCAAGCGTTTTCGCATCCTAGCGATAGGTTATCAATTTATCGTTCGGTTAATTTAAATCGTTCCCGATACTGTTTTTTGTTTAGGGGATGAGTCCATTTCTTTTTATTTTCTTTAGGAACTGCTTGGTTGATGCCAAATGACTCGTTAAACTCTTCCAGCGAGATTTCGCCTGTAAGATTTCGATAAAATAGATTTATATCTTTGCCAATATTTCGGAAGGGAAAAAGAAATGCTATCAAGGTAATTCTCAGAATTTTTATGATAAACTTATAGACAGCGATATACAATTTGGATGGTCCATAATGTGACCTCCATTCCTTCCTATAGGCAAGCATAAATTTCTCAGCATATGCTTCATTTTCAAACCTATCGACAGAATGTGTCAGCTTAGCTTTGTGATGACCAAGCTCATGGAATAAATTCTCAAACAATCTGTCTTTATAAAATAGTCTATCAAATAAACCCTCAATGCCTTTTTGCCTCTTGAGCAGATCGTATGACAACCAAATTTCAGCCTTTTTTGATCCTTTAGCAGGAAAATAACAGCCAGTTGTCAATTCTTTAGATGGTAGCTTAATAGCATCTGCATCTACAATACGAATGTAACCTAGCTTCCTGAAGTCGTTATGATTTGCAAAATTTAACCTCTTTTTGACTTTCTGAAGCTCTTCATAATTGAGGTCTTTTTGGCCACTGAGTTCAATTTTCGGTAGCTTTTCAAAGTTTTTTTGATTTAGTGTCGGATTTGCATTAATTGGCGGCATAAAGTTTGATGCACTGTGTTTCTTTCTCTTTTTAATCCTTTTCTTCTTACGAATATTCTTGCTCATTTCGAAGGAACCAAGTTTTGCTTTTCTTATTATTGATAACGGTCCGTTTCACCCGGCGCGGCAAAGCCGCGACGGAGTGAAAACGGAGGTTAAACTTTCGGTAGTTGCCATATTTCAAGATTTTTTGGATTTTTCATGTGCTCCGATACCCAAACAAAGACAATTAATCCACAAAACACACCAATAAACCATTCATCTCTAAAGCCTTCCAAAGAATAACGATAATCAGGTCCGTATTTTATGAAATAGCCAACTTCAACAAACCATGCTACGAGATTGTTAGCTGCATGGCAAAACATGGGGACTAACAATGTTCCGGTCTGCAAGTATAGCAGACACATGGCTATACCGAAGGCTGTTGCACCAATAGGATCAGGGTGAATAATCCCGAATAGAATTGACGATATCAAAATAGACTTTTTTATCCCCCACCGCTTATTCCATCGCGGCAATAAAAGCCCACGAAAGGCAAACTCCTCTACTACTGGCGCCAATACAACTATAGAGGTAAAGCTCATAGCGTTTGGTAGAAATGGGTATTTTCCATACAGACTATATACCAGCGGAGATATATCAATGTACCAATATTTAACGAATTCAGGATGTATATAGGACAAAGGATAAAAAATTGCATAAACAGCGGCTATCGAAAAAATATATATAAATGCAGTTAGTTTGAGGGCGCGTGGAAGATCAGCCTTTTTCCATGGGCCAAACATTTTACGCCAATCAATCTTGTGAAAATAAACCAAGATGACCAGTAGTAGAACGAATGTTACGTGGTTGTAATAATGAGAAATTATGTCGTACCAATACCATTCTGACCTCAGACCAATAAGCCTGTAAATATAATCGATTCCAGGCTGATAAAAAACTGGAATAAGCCACACCAGGAGAATATATCTACCTATTTTAGCGGAGGGTTTGATGTTTAACATAAATAAGATTCTGTTTTACAGCCAAGCTGAGACGCGTGAAACGCGCTAGCGTTTTCGCGTCGATTCCAGCGATATGTTAAAACTTCTTTTTAATAGTTGCCTTAAATGATTCCGCTGACTCACGGTAAAAACTAGAATCACATGAAACGATAAAACCATTCATTACTGAAATAGCGTCCTCGGCTTTACCTGCCTTTATCAAATCATCCGACTTGATGATGGCCTCACCAAGGTTCCACGAATAAGATTTAATTAGCGCGCTCAGCGCCCTAATCATTTTTAAAATATTATCCTTGGCTTGAGTTTTATAATCCTTTGGGTCCTTACCTAACAATTCAATTGCACTAATTAGCTGGCTCATTTGTTCAGAGTTTCTTAATATATATGACACCTCATCATCAGGTAATTCTGCCCAAATTTTTATCAGCTCGAATGGATGTTTTTGTTCCGTCATGATTATTCAGTAGAGTTTCAACCTAAATTAGGTGTCCTAGACTTTTTGGAAATGCGTCACCTTTTGCCGCCTAGACTTCTCACCTGAACCGATTGCAGAGTAGTATTAGTTTAAATGAATTCATTTGGTTAAATACTTTGATACTGTATCTTGGTTTGGTTGGCTAGGCGTCAGTAAAAGACACCTAGCTCGACTTCACCGGGGCTTTGTAAAAACGAAAACCCGATAAAGCGCTTACGGGTGACTCCGCTGG
>JASJBQ010000295.1 GCA_030066455.1 Desulfobacterales bacterium | reverse complement strand
CTGGGTTTCCTTGGCGGCGATGTCCAGGATCCAGCGGTAGTGCTCGGGGAGTTTGTCGTAGGCGTCCTTGTTGAAGAACAGGGCGCACTGGATGCCGGGCTGGTGGACGCCGGGCTGGATGGAATACTTTGTAATTTCATCAAACCCCATGGGGTAGTTGATGGCCGGTGAGGAGAACTCGGCCGCGTCGATGACACCGCGCTCCAGGGCCAGATAGACTTCCCCGCCGGGCAGGGGGCTCACCGAGGCGCCCAGGTTGTTCATGATGTCCATGTACCAGCCGGGGGTGCGCACGCGCATGCCCTTGAAGTCTTGCATCTTGGTGGCGCGCTTGTTGGAGAACAGGCCCATTTCCTGGCCGCACTGGCCGCCGGGCAGCGCCACCATGTTGAACTTGCCGTAGAGCTCGTTCATCATTTGGGCCCCGCCTTTTTCGTACAGCCAGATGTTGTAACCCTCGGCGTCCAGGCCGAAGGGCACGGAAGCAAAGGCCACGAAGGCTTCGTTCTTGCCCTTCCAATAGCCGGGCCAGTCGTGTCCGGCCTGGGCGGAACCCTTGCTCACCGCGTCGAAGCTCTGCATGGCCGGCACCAGTTCCCCGGCCGAGAACGGCTTGATATCGAACTGGCCAGCGGTGAGCAGGCGCACCGTATCGCAAAAATGGGTGGCAATGTCATAGAACAACAGACCCTTGGACCAGGGCATGACCATTTTCCAGCGGACCTTTTCGGTGGATGCGTCGAATTTCACGCGCTTGGCCATTTCATGCCGCGGGTCGCTTCCGAACTTTTCACGTTTGGCATGGGCGGCGCTGGTCAGAAGGCAAAAGGTCAGCAAAAGGCTTAAGATGACAATGAAAGATTTTTTCATGGCGGAAACTCCCTCCCTATAGGAATTGGGTTCAAGGTCTTTTAGCGGATTGCAAAAACAGTCCAAAAGCCGCGGCCGGCTCAGACGGTTGTCTCACCTCCTTTCATCGCGTGCCATCACCAAACAGGATTGAGCCGCAGGGTTATATCAATTGTTCTATGGTCCAACCAATTGAAGGTCATTTAGTCTAGTGATGAGCTAAAGTCAATAAAAAATTTTCAGGATCCAGACAATGAATCGCATTTAGTCTCGATAGATGGTTAGCCGGATGAGATGAGTATGCCGCTGTACGGAATTGACGACAGGGAAATTGCGCCTCTATCGGTGACGTCCGGAGTATCGTAAGATGTCGCGGCCCTGAGGCCAATGGCCGATGATCCGGGGGTGTCGCGCAATCGTTGACCGTCATGGTTTGTCATGGACGGGCCGGTCCAAGGAGGAAAGGTCATACCATTTCCGATTGGACCAAGGGTGTTTCAATCCACTCCTTTGCAATTACAGGACCAAGCCTTTCGAAGCGGGCAGGCTGCGGTTGCGCCCGATTAACCCAATAAAAGAGGTATTTTAAGCGGCGATCCTAATTTTGGGGTGGACAGATGCCCGGCTGATTATGTATCTACAGGGCTACATGTAGATTTCGGGAGACAGTTTCCGATGAGTGCGTTTCCCCGGCTTTCTTGAAAGGAGGTTGGTCCATGCCCAGGCCACAGGACAACCGCTGGCAGGAGACCCAGCACCAGCTGGAGCTGTTCCAGCTGATCTTCGACAGCATCCACAACGGTGCCATGGTGACCGACGCCGCAGGCCGGGTGACGCACCTCAACAAACCCTATGCTCGGTTTCTGGGGCTGAATGTTTCCAAGAGCATCGGCCGGCACTGCACCGAGGTGGTGGAAAACACCCGGATGCACATCGTGGCGCGTTCGGGTGTCGCCGAGATCAATCAGATCCAGAAGATCCGCGGCCAGAATATCCTGGTGCACCGCATCCCCATCAAACGGGACGGCCGGGTCGTCGCCGTTCTGGGTCTGGTCATGTTTCAGGACGTGGGCGAAGTGGTTCGGCTGGCCAAAAAACTGCGCCTGTTGGAGTCACAGGTCAAACGTTACAAACAGGAGCTCATGGCCCTGCGTTCGACGCGTTATACCCTCGAGAGCATCATCGGCAACAGCCGCGCCATCGCCGAGCTGAAACAGGAAGCGCTGCTGGCGGCCGGCAACGCCTATCCGGTCCTGATCGTTGGTGAAAGCGGCACCGGCAAGGAGCTTTTTGCCCAGAGCATTCACCACGCCGGTTCACGCCGGGAGCGGCCTTTTGTCCAGATCAACTGTGCGGCCATCCCCAAAGATCTCCTGGAGTCCGAATTGTTCGGGTATGAGGGGGGCGCCTTCACGGGGGCGCGGTCCGCCGGAAAGCCGGGCAAGTTCGAACTGGCCCACGGGGGGAGCATATTGCTCGACGAAATCGGCGACCTGCCCCTGGAGATGCAGCCCAAGCTGCTGCGCGTGCTGGAGGAGAAGGTCTTCGAGCGCGTCGGCGGCAACGCCGTCATCCAGTCTGATTTCCGGCTGATGGCCGCCACGAACCAGAATCTCGAGGCACTCATCGCCAAGCGGCGCTTTCGCAAAGACCTCTACTACCGCCTGAACGTCATGTCGCTGGTCATTCCGCCCCTTGCCGCGCGTCCCGAGGACATCATCCCTATCGCGCGGCATCTGCTCCGCCAGGCGGCTGCGGCCTCGAGCGGCGACGAGATCAGGCTCAGCCCCAAGGCGATCAACGCCCTGCTGGCCCATGACTGGCCGGGCAACGTGCGGGAGCTCTCCAATGTGGTGGACCGGGCGCTGTCCACCATGCGGGGGGATGTCATCCGGCTTCGGGACCTGCCCATTCCCTTGAAGCGGGAAAGGGCCACCGTTGCGTACGGCCCCGTAACCCCCATCCGCGACGTCCAGGCCCGGGCCGAGAGAGACGCCATCGTCAACGCTTTGCGGCAGACCGGCAACAATAAAGCCCAGGCCGCTGCACTGCTCGGCATTCATCGCACCCTGCTCTACAAAAAGATGGGCCGATACGCCATTCCTCTCAAACCCTGATTGTCTCCGATTTGCTACACTTCCTCGGCCCATGCTGCTCAGGTCGGTGGTGCGCCGCCTTTGAGAGCGGCTTCGGCTTCCTCCCGGGTTTCGTAGATGTGGGCGGCCATCGCGCGTTCTTTGAGCGCTTCACCGATTTTCATCCGCAGGAAAGTGCTGGTGGTATAGCGGGTGACACCGGTGTAAAAGCGGTCCACGATCGTTTTAACCGTTGCGGTGTAGGCCTCCACGAGCTCCGGTGAAATACTGAAGTTGTCGTAGTTGACCACGGCATAGACCCGATGGCCAAGGGGCTCCAGGACCTTGACCACCGCTTTCCAGACCTCTTCGATGTCTTCCCGGGAGCGAATCGCCAGGCCTTCAAAATTGACGAAGAAGAGATTTTCCTGCGGGTCGTAGACGAGCCGTTTTTCGAGGGGTAAAGAGAATAGATCCTCCTTGATCCCCATCGGCGGCGCATGGAAAATCCTGGCGTCCATGAGCGCCGGCGTGCCGTTGATGACCGGTTCGAATTCCATCCGCTGCAGGATGTCCTCTTCGACGTCCACGCCCGGGGCGACCTCGATCAGTTCCATGCCCGCCGCGGTCAGTCGGAAGACACAGCGTTCGGTCACGTAAAGAACAGGCTGCTGCTTGGATACGGCGTAACCGCCCGAGAAGGTGACATGCTCCACCTGCTGAACGAACTTTTTCACCCGGCCTTCCTGATCGATGGAAAGGGCACCGTCGCTGACGGAGACCTTGAGACCGCCGGCGGTAAAGGTCCCCACAAAAATGACCTTCTTGGCCTTCTGGCTGATATTGATGAAACCGCCGGCCCCGGCCAGTTTGGGGCCGAACTTGCTGACGTTGAGATTGCCGCTGCCATCCGCCTGGGCCAGGCCGAGAAACGCCAGGTCGAGCCCGCCGCCGTCGTAGAAGTCGAACTGCGAGGGTTGATCGATCAAGGCCTCCGTATTGGTGGCCGCCCCGAAATTGAGGCCCCCGGCCGGCAGGCCCCCAATAACGCCGGGCTCCGCCGTGAGGGTCAGGTAATCGATGATTTTCTCCTCGTTGGCCACGCTGGAAACCCCTTCGGGCATCCCGATGCCCAGATTGACGACGCTGTTGGGCACCAGTTCGAAGGCCGCCCGCCGGGCGATGATCTTGCGGTCACCCATCGGCATGGGCGCCAGCGATTGCACCGGCACCTTGATTTCACCGCTGAACGCGGGGTCGTACGAGGTGCCGAAGGTCTGCCAGTGATGCTCCGGAGGCGATACCACGACACAGTCGACCATGATGCCGGGGATCTTCACCTGGCGGGCGTTCAGGGTCCCCGGGTTGGCCACCCGTTCCACCTGGACGATGACGAAGCCGCCGGAGTTGCGGGCGGCGGTGGCAATGGCCAGGGCCTCCAGGGTCAGGGCCTCCTTTTCCATCGTGATGTTGCCGTCGGTGTCGGCGGTCGTGCCGCGCAGAATCGCCACGTTGACGGGCATGGTCTTGTAGGCCAGATAATCCTGGCCGTCGAACTGGATCCGCTCGACGATGTCGCTGGTGGTGCGGGCGTTGATTTTGCCCCCGCCGTTTTCGGGGTCTACGAAGGTGCCCAGGCCCACCGAGGTGATCGTGCGCGGTTTGCCGGCCGCAATGTCCCGGAACATGTGGGAGATGACGCCCTGGGGGAGGTTGTAGGCTTCGATTTTGTTGTCGATGGCCAGCTTCTGGAGTTTGGGCACCAGGCCCCAGTGACCACCGATCACCCGGGCCACAAGGCCCTCGCGGCCCAGGTGGTTCAGGCCCCGGTTCTGGCCATCGCCCTGTCCGGCCGCATAGATCAGGGTCAGCCCCCGGGGGCGGCCGGTTTCCTCGAAATACTGTTCCAGTGCGATGGCCACGTACTCGGGGAAACCGGTTCCCACAAATCCCCCGGTGGCGACCGTGTCGCCGTCGCTGATGATCTGTACGGCCTCTTCGGCGCTGACGACCTTGTTCTTGCGCGTGCGGTCCGGGGGTAAATCGGAAAGCACGGGGTGGGTCCGGCGGGTTTCGGGGCGGCTCGAATCGACAGTCATGGGCACCTCCCTGTGGATCATGGGGTTGGATCATATGTCAAACCCAACAAGCAAAAACGGTGCCCCCCATGTCAGGTATCTTCCTGCGAGGACCAGGGTCTGGATCGATTGAAGGTCGATGAAGCGGGTGGCGGCCCATTCCCGTTGACCTCGTGGCGCCGCAGCGCAGTCTGGTCGTCTCTCGCCGGCCTGCCGACCGACCCCAGGTGGCCGCATGGAATCGAAAAGCCTTGTGGCCCTGGCTCAGGAGGTGTGTAGCACCGTGGCAACACTCGGACTTCATCCCCGAGGCCGACAAGCCCGGCGTGACCGTCTGGCCTGGATGGTCCCTGGGTCCCCGCCGCCAATGCCGGGAACGCCTGCCGGGTGCTTCAAGTCAACGATCGCCCTGGGGGTTTTGGGCGCTTGGAAGTGCTGCCGACGCCCTGGATCTTTTACGGCACCTGGCTGCGCTCGGCGCCTCCGGCGAAGCGTTCGGCCAGCACGGCCGAGCAGATGACGGCGATGGCCAGCAACTGCCAGAGGGTCACTGGCTGGCCGATGAAAAAAAACGCCAGGCCGGTGGCGATGACCGGTTTCAAGAAGAAGAGATAACTGCCGCGGGTGATATCCGGGACGGCCGCCAGGCCACCGAGCCACAGAAACTGGGTGATCGTGGTATTCCATACGGCGATGGTCACCAGGGCGGCCCATTGTTGCGGCGGGCGCGCAAAGAGGGTCAGCGGGTTGACCCATAGGGACCAGATCGTCCCCACCACGCACCACAGGCCGAGGGCCCCCAGAAACATGGTGATGGCAGTGATTCGCAGGACACCGTAGGTGCTGATGAGCGGACGGATCATGACCGTGTAGGCGGCGATCACCACCGTACACCCCAGGACCATCATAATGCCGATC
>JASJBQ010000043.1 GCA_030066455.1 Desulfobacterales bacterium | reverse complement strand
TTCTTATCCGGGTCCCAGAGCCGGGTTTCCTGCACCACGGCCTCGCCGTCGCGCAGGCGCTCGCGTTGGCGCTCGATTTCGTAGTGCAGGGCGCGTTCCACGTTGCGGAACGAGTTGAGGTTCTTGACCTCGGCGCGGGTGCCGAAGGTCGCGGCCCCCCGGGGCCGCAGGCTGACGTTGGCGTCGCAGCGGAAGCTGCCCTCTTCGAGGTTGCCGTCGCAGATCTCAAGATAGCGCACCACGGTGCGCAGTTTGCGCAGGTAGGCCCCGGCCTGTTCCGGTGAGCGCAGGTCGGGTTCGCTGACGATTTCGATCAAGGGGACACCCGTACGGTTGAGATCGACCCGGCTGACCGGGTGGTCCGGGTCGTGCACCAGCTTGCCGGCGTCCTCCTCCATGTGGATGCGGGTGATGCCGATGGTGGCTGTGCCCGCGTCCGCGGTTTCGATGGTGATGCGGCCGTGTTCGGCAATCGGGCGTTCGTATTGGGATATCTGGTAGCCCTTGGGCAGATCCGGATAGAAGTAATTCTTGCGGGCGAAGCGGCTTTCACGGTTGATGCGGCAATCGGTGGCCAGGGCCATGCGGAGGCTGAAGGCCAGCACCTCGCGGTTGAGCACCGGCAGCACGCCGGGCAGGCCAAGGCACACCGGGCAGACGTGCGTGTTGGGCGGTGCGCCGAAAGCCGTGGAGCAGCCGCAGAAGATTTTCGTGCGGGTCTTGAGCTGGGCGTGTACTTCGAGTCCAATGACCGGTTCGAATTCCATGGCAACGTCCCGTTTCGATGGCGGCAGCACGGAAGGCCCCCCGGGGGTGCCGACCACGTCAATGCGATTCTCCCGGGAGCGTGAAATCGCGAAATCATGAATCGTGTATCATCCATCATATGCCGCATGCCGTCAAGCCGTTTAACCACCCGCCGCGAGGGCCGGGGCTTCGCGGGTGCCGGCGGAATCGATCTTGGTCTTGCAATGACCCTGGATTTCATATAAATATTTAGGGTCGGAGATGTTGTTGGATCGTGAGCCCCTCATCTCCGTTTTTTTTTAGCGCCCGGCAGAACGTTTAGGCACGGAAGGCGGGATGGGACAAAACGGGACGTTCAACATTCTGATGTATTCCCACGACACTTATGGGTTGGGGCATATCCGCCGTACCATGGCCATTGCCTCCCATCTGTGCAGCGACGGGGTCAACATCCTGATCCTGACCGGCTCCCCCATTGCGGGGCGGTTCAAGTTCCCGGAGCGCATCGATTTCGTGCGGATCCCCGGCATGATCAAAAAGACCAACGAGGAATACCGCCCCCTTTCGATCAAGATCAATCCCCGGCACGCGCTGGACATCCGCAAGAACATCATCACGGCCACGGCCAAGGCGTTTCAGCCCCACCTGTTCATCGTCGACAAGGAGCCGCTGGGGCTCAAGAAAGAGGTTTTGCCCACCCTGCGCTGGATCCGCCGCTGTCTGCCCCATTCCCACACCATCCTGGGGCTGCGCGACATCATGGACGACGCCGATACCGTGCGCCGGGACTGGGCCAAGAAAAACGTCTATCGCAATCTGGACGAGCTCTACAGCGAAATCTGGATTTACGGCAATCAGGACTTCTACGACCCCATCGAGGAATATGCCATCCCCGAGCCGGTCAAACAGAAAATGCTGTTTACCGGCTATATTCCCCGGGAAACGCCCAGCGGCAAGTCGGCCCGGCGCATTCGCGCGGACATGGGCATCGGCCCGGACGAAAAACTCGTGGTGCTGACCACGGGCGGGGGAGGCGATGGTTATCCCCTGATGGACAGCTATCTGTCCATGCTGGAGCAGGGCGCGGCCTCGAAGCCGTTTCGCAGCGTCCTGGTGACCGGACCCTTCATGCCGCGCGAAGAACGCAAGATCGTCTTCAAACGCGCCCGCCGCCAGGGGGCGACGTCTTTTCTGTTTTTCCGCCAGATGGAAAAACTGATGGCGGCGGCCGATCTGGTGGTCAGCATGGGCGGTTACAACACCCTGAGCGAAGTCCTGAACCAGGGTACGCCCAGCCTGGTCATCCCGCGTGAAAAACCCCGGCTGGAACAATTCATCCGGGCGCGAACCTTCCACGCCCAGGGCCTGATCGACTACATTCCCTGGGACCAGTGCACCTCGACGACGCTCAGGGCACGAATCGAAGCGCTACTCGAAGCCCCTCAGGCCTATTGCGACGCCCTTGCCCGTTTTCGCTTTACCGGCATCGACACCATGCGCAGCCGCATCCGCCGCTTCAGGAGTCACCGCAATGTCGTTGCCTGCTGAGTCAGGCACCCTCGGCATGATCCTGAAGGGGTACCCGCGAATCTCCGAAACCTTCATCTCCAACGAGATCCTGCTGCTCGAGGCGCACGGGTTCCGCATCCGCATTTTTTCCATGCGCAGCCCGCGGGAAGCGTTCACCCACGCGAGTGTGAACCGCATCAAGGCGCGTGTGGACTACCTGCCCGAAACCATTTTCAGCCGGCGCCTGCCGGCCCTTTGCGGGCACAATCTCCTTCAGGCGGCCCGCCATCCGTCGCGCTATGCCGCCGCCCTGAAAATGGCCTGGCGCCGCTGGCGGCGCACCCGCAAATCGGCCACCATCAAACATCTTCTCCAGGCGGGCTATCTGTGCAGCAAACTCCTGCGGGGCAGCGGCTGCCTTCATCTGCATGCCCATTTCGCCCACTCTCCCGCCTCGGTCGCCTTTTTCAGTCATTTGCTGAGCGGGCTGCCCTTCAGCTTCACCGCGCACGCCAAGGACATCTACACCTCCAATCCGCGCCAACTGGCGGAGAAAGCCGCCGCCGCCCGGTTTGTCGCCACCTGTACGGATTACAACCGCCGTCATCTGGGACAAATCACCAACGGCAGCGGGACACCGATCTATCTGGCGTATCACGGCATCGATCTTGAGCTGTTTCGGGCCCCGGCGCGCAAAGCCGCGGCCACGCCCCCCTACACGATATTGACCGTTGCGCGCATGACGCCCAAAAAGGGCCTGGCAACGGTCTATCGGGCGCTGCGCCAACTCAAGGATCAGGGCGTTGTTTTCCGGCACATACTGATCGGGGACGGGGAGCAGCGGCCGGAAATCGAGGCCCTGCGCCAAGGGTTGGGTATCGATGCGGAAACGCGGCTTCTGGGCACCCGTCCGCACGAGGTCGTCTGCCGTTGTTTCCGCGCCGCCGATCTTTTCGTGCTGGGGTGCGAGCAGGCCGCCGATGGCGACCGGGACGGGATTCCCAACGTGATCCTGGAGAGCATGGCCATGGGGGTGCCGGTCGTGGCCACGGCGTTCTCGGCCATCCCGGAAGCCATCCGATCGGGTCACGACGGCATCCTGGTCGAACCGGGCCGGCCCGGTCTCTTGGCGGCGGCCATGCGCAACGTGCTGGAGAGCGGCGCGCTGCGGCGCACGCTGATGGCCAACGGGCTGGAGGCGGTCCGGCGGCGATTTGACAACCGCGCTCTGGTGGGCGAATTGGCGTCGATTTACCGGCGCCACGCGGGGCCGGTGGCCCCTGACCCGGGCCGCCATGACCACTGAAGACGGGCCGCGCACCCATTTTTTCGTGATGCGCCACGCGGCGACGATCTGGAATCTCGAAGGCCGCATTCAGGGCCAGGCGGATTCGCCCCTGGCACCCGCGAGCGATGCCCAACTCGGCCGCTGGCGCCCGCGCATCGCCAGGCTCGAACCTGAGGCCATGGGCTGCAGCGACCTCGGGCGGGCCCAGGCAACGGCCCGGGGGCTCAATCGCGGGCGCGAGTTGCCCCTGACGATCGAGCCCCGCCTGCGGGAGCAGGATTGGGGGCGGTGGTCCGGGCGCGTGCACAAGCGCCTGCGACACGACGACGCCCATGAATACACCCGGCAGGTCGACCGGGGATGGGCGTTTCGCCCACCCGGCGGCGAAAGCTATCTGGATGTCCTCGAGCGCGCCCTTGCCGCTTTAGGCGATTTGGCGGCCCGCCATCGCGGACGGCGTGTGCTCGTGGTGACCCACGAAGGGGTGCTCAAGTGCCTGGTCTACCACCTGGCTATACGTGACGGCTGCGGCCGGAAACCGGCGAAAATGGCCGCCGGTCATCTGCATCATCTGGTCCACAGCGGCCGCCGGCTATTCCTGAAGCGTATGAATGCCCTCAATCTCGACCGCTGATCGCGGCCGGAGGAGCGGAGCGTCGATCGCCTTGAAGGTCTTATTCTACTGCCAGCACGTCTGGGGCATGGGCCACGTCGTCCGCATCGTTGAGATTGCCCGGGCGCTGGAAAACCACGATGTCCTGCTCGTGACCGGGGGGCCGGCGGTGGATATTCAGCTTCCCGCGAACGTGCGCCGGATCCAGCTGCCGGCCCTGCGCATGCTGGCCGACAAACAGTTGGTGGCCGACGACGGCCGCCGCCCCGATGCCGTCTGGGCGGACCGGATCGCGCGGCTGCACGCGCTGTTCCGCGAGGAGCGCCCCGAGGTTTTCGTCGTCGAACTCTACCCGTTCGGGCGTACGGCCTTTGGCCGCGAACTGGATCCGCTGCTGGCTGGCATCCGCTCCGGCGGTCTGCCGCGCGGCCGCATTTTCTGCAGCCTGCGGGACATCCTGGTGGCCAAACGCGACCCGCAGGCCTATGAGGCCCGTGTCGCACGCCGGCTCAACCGCTGGTTCGACGCCCTCCTGATCCATGCCGACCCGGATCTGATCCCGCTGGACGCCACGTTCAGCTCGCTGGCGGCCGTCGAGATCCCGGTGGTCTACACCGGCTACGTGACGCGGCCGCTGAACACAAGGCCTGAAGACGCTGCGGCCTTGCGAGCGGCCCAAGGCCTTACGGCGGATGACAAGCTGATCGTGGTCAGTGCCGGGGGGGGGCGCTCGGGCTATCCGCTGATGGCGGCCGTGCAGGCGGCCGTCAAGCGTCTGCGCGAACGCCCGAATGTCCGCCTGGCCATGTTCACCGGGCCCTATCTGCCTGAAGCTGACCAGAAGGCCCTGGCGGCGGGGGGCTCCGAAGGGCTCATGATCCAACGCTTCACCCATGATCTGGGTCGCTGGCTGTCGGCGGCCGACCTGTCGGTCAGCATGGCGGGCTACAATACCTGCATGGACATTATCGTCTCGGGGGTGCCGTCCCTGGTCTGGCCTTTCGGGGGCGATCGCGAGCAGCCGCTGCGATCCGAGCGCCTGGCGGCGGCGGGTTGGGTGTCTGTCCTTGGCGCCGGCGATCTGGAGCCTTCGCGCCTGGCCGGGCATATCCGCGAGGCATTGGGGCCGAAAGATCCCGCGGTCCGCACCCCTTTCGATCTCACAGGCGCCGCACGAACCGCCCGCTATATCGAGGCGCAGGCGCGGTCGGCCCGCGTTCCGGGGGAGGGGGACGGATGAAAGTCCTCGTCTACTGCCAGCACGTACTGGGTGTGGGGCATTTTTTCAGGACGCTGGAGATCTGCCGGGCGCTTAGCGGACACGATGTCGTTCTGGTGTCCGGCGGGCCGCCGCCGCCAGCGGCCCTGCCGCAAGGCGTCCGCCGCCGCCAGCTCCCGGAACTGGTCATGGACGCGGCGTTTCAAAACCTGCACTCTCCGGAGGGGGCTTCACTCGCAAGCGTCCGTACCGCCCGCCGCCGGCGTCTCCAAGCCGTCGTGGCCCAAGAGGCGCCCGACGTCTTGCTGGTGGAGCTCTACCCCATCGGGCGCAAGGCGTTTCGCTTCGAGCTCGATCCGCTTCTGGAGGCGATCGATGCTGGCGATCTGCCGCCCTGCAAGGTGGTCTGCAGCGTGCGCGACATCCTGGTGGAAAAAGAACACGCCGCCAAGCACGAAGCCCGCGCCGTGGCCATTCTCAACCGCTATTTTGACGCCCTGCTGGTTCACGCCGATCCGCGGGTGGTTCGCCTGGAGGAAACCTTCGGCCAGCTTGCGGCCCTCAGGATTCCGGTGGTTTATACCGGCTACGTGGCCGCTCCGGCGGACGCGATCCCCGCCCCGGTCGATTGGCGCCGGCAGCGCGGCCTTGAGCCGGGAAAGCCCCTCGTGCTGGCCAGCGCGGGGGGAGGGGCGGTAGGATTCGAACTGCTCGAGGCCACGGTCCGGGCGGTGGCCCGGCTGCGGAACGCAACCCCTGTGTCCCTGCAGACCTTTACCGGCCCCTTCATGCCGCCGGCCAGGACGGCGGCCCTGTCGGGTCTGGCGGGCCCCGAGGTACGCATCGAACGTTTCAGTGACGAGTTCAGCGCCTGGCTGCAGGCGGCCGATGTTTCCGTCAGCATGGCCGGCTACAACACCTGTATGAATATCCTGGCCACACGGGCGAATGCCCTGGTATATCCCTTCGAACAGAACCGGGAACAGGGGATGCGGGCCCGGCGTCTGGCGGCCCTGGGGGCTGTCGATATTCTCGCCCCGCGGGAGCTGGACCCGGAAAGGCTGGCAGAGCGGCTGCGCGCGAAACTCCGCCGGGTGCCCGAGCCTGCGGCCGTGAAAACCGACGGGGCCGCGCAGACCGTGGTGTACCTTGAAGCCCTGACCCAAGGAGGGCCACCATGACGACGCGGGCCGTCGCCGCCATCTGGCGTCACCCGGTACCGGCCTGGCAGGACCGGCTGGAGGCCTGTATCCGCCATGCGGCCGCAGCGCGTTCCGGGGGCACCCGGGTTTTTTTCCGGGCGGACGACGTGGCCGTACCCGGGGTGCGGTTCCGGGACATGATCCGGGTTTTCATCCGTCATGCCGTGCCCCTCAACCTGGCCGTGGTGCCGGCCTGGCTTACTCCCCAGCGCTGGCGGACACTGACGGATATCGGTGCGGCGGCCCCCCGCCTGTGGTGCTGGCATCAGCACGGCTGGCGGCACACGAACCACGAACCGCAAGGTAAAAAGCAGGAATTCGGCCCGGCCCGTCCGACGGAGGCGCTCATCCGCGACCTGGACCGCGGGCGTGAACGGCTGGAAAGCCTCATGGGCGCACGTTTTTTTCCTGTGTTCACGCCACCCTGGAATCGCTGCACCCGCGATGCGCTGCGCCATCTGCGCCGGTCCGGCTATGCGGCGGTTTCCCGCAGCGCGGGGAGCAAACCGAGCTGTCCGCCGGGTCTGGCGGAGTTGACCGTCGATATCGATCTGCATACCCGCAAGGAGGCCGCCGCCGGTGACGGATGGGCGTCATTGACGGCGGAGTTGGCGCGCGGCCTGGCACGCCCGGTCTGCGGGGTCATGCTCCACCACCAGCGCATGAACACGGAGGCGCTGGCGGGCCTTGACCGTCTCCTGGCTCTGTTGAAAGCCTCTCCGCGATTTGAATTCCAAAATTTTAAAGGGCTGGTGGGTCATTGAATCAAGCCGTTGTGATGACATCGATATATGGTCCGGGTGAATCGGTACGCCGTTTTGCGGACCTGCCGGACTGGCAGCTCGTGGTGGTGGCGGACCGCAAGACCCCGCCGGGCTGGCAGCAGGCCGGAACGCGTTTCATCAGCACCGACGAGCAGCGCCGGCTGCCGTTCAAGATCATCGGCGTGCTGCCCTGGAATCACTACGCCCGCAAAATGATCGGCTACCTCTGGGCGGCGCGGGAGGGGGCGCGCCTGATCGCGGAGAGCGACGACGACAACCGGCCGGAGAAGGGGTGGGGCTTCCCGGCGTTCGAAGGCGATTTTCAGACTGTTCCACCGGGCGGCGGATTCGTCAACATCTACTCCCTGTTCAGCGATCAGGCCATCTGGCCGCGGGGGCTGCCGCTAGGGCGCATCCGGGACCAGGCGGCGCAGCTTGAAGGGACGGCGCTCGAAACCCGCCATGCGCGGATCGGCGTGTGGCAGGCGCTGGCCGACGACGATCCGGATGTGGACGCCATCTACCGGCTCACGTCGAATGCGCCCTGCCGCTTTGAACAGCGGGAGCCGGTGGTGCTGGCGCCGGGCAGTCTCTCGCCCTTCAACTCCCAGAACACCGCCTTTCACCGTGCGCTTCTGCCGCTCATGTACCTGCCGGCGCATGTGAATTTTCGCGTCACGGACATCCTGCGAAGCTATGTCGCCCAGCCCATCATGTGGGCGGCCGGTTACCGTTTGGGTTTCACTTCGGCCACGGTCGATCAGGTGCGCAACGCGCACGACTTCATGGATGACTTCCGCTCCGAGCTCCCCCTGTTCCTGGATGCCGAGGCCATGACCGCCGCGATTGGCGAGGCGGTGCGGGCCGGTGATGCGATCGCTGACAACCTGCACCGGGCCTATGCCCATCTGACCGCAAAGGGATTCGCGGGGCCCGATGAAATGCCGCTTATCGATGCCTGGCTGGAGGATGTGACCGCGTTGTCCTGAGCCTCATGAAACCGTTTATCTATCTCATCCAGTCCGCCGCCCGGATGCCCTACCCCGAATTGCCAGGGCCTTCCTGCGACATCCTGCTGCTGACCTGGCAGCATCCGGCCGACAGCGCCAACGCCGTGTTCCTGCCCGGCAGCAGTTGGAACGAAGGCCGCAACCGGCTGTTGTGGGAGGCCCGCCGGCGCGCCGCGCGGACGGGCAACGACTACCGCTACTATATTTTCCTGGACGACGACTGCCGGGTCCGCGAGGACGCCGAACTGGCCCGCCGGCTGGGTCTGCCGCTGACCGGCAACCCCTTTCGCACCTTCGAGCGTTTCCTGCTCGAATGGGAGCCGGCCGTGGGCTATACGCGTTACGACTGGCAGCATGTCGAGAAAGACCAGGCCGTCAACCTGGGCCACAATATCGATGCCCTGTTCAACGCGTTTCACCGGGAAACCCTCGATCTTCTGCTGCCCTACTATACCGGATTCGACAGTGAGTCCTGGCTCTACGCCCAGCACCTGGTGAACCATCTGGCGAGTCTGTTCTACCACGCCCACCGCATCCAGTGTAATCTGGTTCGCACCGCCAACACCTGCCGCCAGGGCTATGCCCAACGCAAGAAATACTGGCAGATCCCGACCACTTTTCTGGCCGGGGCCCTGCGGCCCGAAACCCGCCAGCGGCTGAACACGGCGTCACCCAACACGCCCAAGCCGCAGCCGGGCCGACCCCGACGCAAGGACCGCTCCTACCGGATGGGGGCGGATGCGATCGGCCGGCATTTTGACACCGCTCACCCGTTCCTGGCCCATCGCCGCTTCGAGCAGGCCCGGCCCCGGGAGACGCGGCGCCTGGATTCCCGGTCACGCGTGGCGGTCTGCATGTCCGGGCGTTGTGTGGGGCTCGATCAAACCCACGCGAATATCCGGCACAACCTTCTCGCACGCCTGCCGGCCTACGATCTCTTCATGTATGTTCCCGACGACGCCTACGCCGGGCTGGCCGCACGGCTGTCGCCGACCGTCCTGGCGGTCCGGCCGGACCGACCGATCGCCGAGGGCCGTCTGCGCCACGGCCGCAACTGTCTGATCAAGGCGGGAGTCCAGCGCTATCTCCAGCAGCTGCAGGGCCTCAAGGCCTGCGACCAACTGCGGCGGCAATATGCGCGGGAGAACGGGGTGCAATACGCGGCCGTGGTCCGCTGCCGCCCGGACGTGCTTTTCGAAGCACCGCTGCCCGACCCGCACGCACTCGATCTCAACTATCTGCATGTTCCCGATTTTCACATGTACGAGGGCGTCAACGACCGGTTTGCCATCGGCAACCCCCAGGACATGACGGTCTACATGTCCAAGGTCGACGCTTTCGACGCCTACGTGCGGGCCTGGGCCGCGACCCACCCGCAGGCGCCGCCTGTGACGGCGGAAATGTTCACGGCCGGGCACCTGCGGGCGCACGGGATCGCCGTGCGCCGTCTGGCGGTGCGTTTCAACCGGGTGCGGGCCGGGAAAGTCAAGCGGGACACGGACGGACGCCACTGAGCGGGCCCGCCGCGAGGGGGGGAAGACAATGACTTTACGCATTGTGACTTGATCCGCGGCCAAATGAGTGCCATTGTTTGGGGGTTACCGGTTCGGGCGCCACCCTCCTTGATATAGACAACAGGCAAACCATGCAGAACAGCGTTGGGCCCACAAACGCCGAAAAGCAAGACCCCGGCATCCGTCGTCAGGTGGTGCTGCCGCTGGGAAAATCCGTCGAGATTGCCTTCAACAGCATCCGGGTGCGGTTTTTCCGCTCGCTGATCACCACCATGAGCCTCGTGCTGGCGGTTTCCTTTCTGAGTTTCGTCAACGTCAGCACCGACGTGGCCAACGGGCTGTTGGCCACCGGCGATCCGGAACTGCGGCAGGTGCTGGTGCGCTCAGGCTACGATCTTGAGCCCGAGGACCGGCGGGCGGACAGCAGTGCCAAGCAGCGCTGGATCGTCCTGCTCTCCCTGCTGGTCTGTGCGGTGGGTATCGTCAATGCCCAGCTGATGGCCGTAACCGAACGCTTTCGCGAGATCGGCACGATGAAGTGCCTGGGAGCGCTCGATCGGTTCGTTCTCCGGCTTTTTCTTCTGGAGGCCGGCATGCAGGGCCTGGTGGGCGCTGCGGCCGGCGCGGTGGGCGGTGCCTTGTTCGCCCTGCTGAACGGCGTCTTCTTTTTCGGCCGCCAGGCGGTCGCCCTGGTGCCGCTGGGTGACCTGTTGACGTCGCTGGCCACGGCCACCGCCGCCGGTTGTCTGCTGAGCCTGATCGGCGTGTCCTACCCGGCCTGGGTGGCCGCCCGCATGCAACCGGTGGAGGCCATGCGGGTCGAGCAGTAGCCTGCCTTGTCCCCGGCGGAGCGAGCGGACGCCCACGGCCGCAGCACCCGGTCCGCGGCCGCCGACCGACGCCTTAACTGGAGTGGAGGGCCATGACCACGACCAAGAATATCGTTCGGGTGACCAATGTGACCAAGACCTTCCAGCTCGGCAAAATCGCCGTCCATGCCTTGAAGGGGGTCGACCTGGAAATACCGACGGGCCAGTACGTCTCGATCATGGGACCGTCGGGATCGGGTAAAAGCACGCTGTTCAACATGATCGGCGGGCTGGACAAACCCACCTCGGGCAAGGTCTATATCGACGAGGTCGACGTATCCCAGCTGGACGCCTACGAACTGGCCTGGCTGCGCTGCCGCAAGATCGGCTACATCTTTCAGACCTTCAACATCATTCAGGTGATGACCGCGCTCGAAAACGTGACCCTGCCGATGACCTTTGCCGGCATGCACAACGACGAGGCGATCGAAAAGGCCATGGACCTGCTGGACCTCGTGGGGCTTGGCGACCGGTTTCAGCACAAACCGTTTGAACTCTCCGGCGGCCAGCAGCAGCGGGTGGCCATCGCCCGTGCGCTGGCCAACGATCCGGCCATTATCCTGGCGGACGAACCCACCGGCAACCTCGACCTGAACACGGGTGAGGAGATCATCAGCCTGCTCCAGAACCTGAGCCACGAGCGCGACGTCACGGTGATCTCGGCCACCCACGACATCAAGATGCTCAACGTATCCGACCTGGTGGTGTGGATTCGGGACGGGCGGATCGACCGGACCGAAAGCCGGGACGAACTGACGATTTCCGTCGGGCGCATCGATGCGCGCAGCGCCTGAAGGCCTCATTTTTTCGGCTGGAAGCAGCAAACGGTAGGGAGGTTGTATGCCCCGCTCGAATCCAAAGGTTTCTCTGAATGGCGGCGCCCCGATGTGGGCGGCCCTGCGGGTTTTCCTTGCGCTTGCCGGATGCTTTCTGTCCATCGCCCCTTGGCCGGCCATGGCCGCGCCGGCCGATGACTTCCAGCGCGACATTATCGCCCTGTCGGCTTCCGGGGACCGCAGCGTCGGCAGTTCGGGCAACCGGCAGGCGGCGGCATACATCCAAGAAGCCCTGGAAGGCAGCGGGTTCGAAACGGTGGGCCGCTTCCGTTTCCGTCTGCCGGTCCGACGGCACACGGCCGCTGCGCTGACCTTTCAGGATCGCGACGGCCAGGTAACGCTTCAGCCCCTCCTGGCCAATGCCGTGTCGCCGGGTACGATCCAGCCCGGGGGGCTCACGGGGCCCTTGGTCTACGCCGGCAGCGGGCGTCTGGATGAATTCAACGGGCGCGAGGTGGCCGGCGCCATCGTGCTGATGGAGATGAATTCGGGGCGTAACTGGCTGAATGCCGCCAATCTCGGCGCCCGGGCCTTGATCTATGTAGACCGCGGGGAAACCCCGCGGGCCCTTTTCGAAGACAAGCGCGAGCTGACCCCCATACAGTTTACCCGGCTATGGGCGCCGATCGAAGCCTTTGAGGACATCGGGGTCGACCCCCGCCGTCTCGATGCGCAAGCCCCCCCACAGGTGACCGTGAACGCCGATACCCGCTGGGTGGACGTGACGGCCGAGAACATCTTCGCCTTGATCCCCGGCCGGGATCCGGATCTGGCCGAACGCGTGCTGATTGTCGAGGGCTTCTACGACAGCCATGCCTACGTGGCGGGGCGTTCGCCGGGCGCCGACGAAGCCTGCGGCATCGCCACCTTGCTGGCCCTGGCCCGACAACTGCGCGAGAACCCCCCGGCGCGCTCGATACTCCTGCTGGCCACGGACGCCCACAGCGAAGGGCTTGCCGGCATGCGCGAAGCCGTATGGAACATGCATGCGCGCTCCAAGTATTTTGTCCTCAAGCGCAAGGCCCTGGGCGCGCGGCTGAAGCGGGCCAAAACAATCCTGCGGACCCTCAAGCTCGAAAACCTCACCCGCGCCGAGGTGGATCCTCTCCTGGTCGAGGTCGTGGGCGAGGCCATCAAGTCCGAGGTCGACCGGATCTCGCGCCAACTCATGCGCCTCCGGCTCGAAGAACGTAACCCGGAGACGGCGGCCGCGATCAAAAATCTGGCGGTGCAGCGCCGGACCCTGCGCACCCTGGGTTGGAAACCGACCTACGGCGACATCGACACGGAAGAGCGGGCCTGGATCGAGCGTCTGATTCCCGGGGTGCTCCAGACATACAAGGCCGTACGCAAGGACCTCCAGCAGCAGTTGTCGCACCTCAAGCAGGCGATGGCGTTCCGGCGGGTGATCCGGGACAAGGAGATCGATGCGGTCATCTCTTTGCACCTCTCCAGCCATGGTGACGGGGTGGGGGCTTTCAATCAGGGCTTCCACTTCAAGCTGCGTCCGCATCGGGCCAGTGCCCGGGTTCCCGCCTACAGTCTGATGAACGACGTTCTCAACGCGGCCGCGGACCGCGTCCACACGGCGCTCGGCGAGGGGAGTTTGTTCCAGGATTCGCTGCGTCCCAGCCGGCGCAAGCCCTGGTATTCCTACCTGCCGGACGAGCCCGCGATGGGCGGCGAGATCAGCGCGCTGGGCGGCTATATCGGCCTGACCCTGGCCACCACGCATGACGCCCGCCCCCGCTGGGGCACCCCCGCGGACCTGCCGGCGCACGTCGACCTGGATTTCGCCCGCCGGCAGAGCGCGTTCGTCAGCGCCCTGCTTCAGGACCTGGCCGCCGCCCCCCAATACCACGAAGGCCAGTTTCCCCGCATCGGCCTCTCGGTGCTCAACGGCACGGCCAAATTCATCCGCCACGGCGAGCTTTTTGCGCGCCAGCCGGCTCCCGGCAGCATCCTGCTGGCCTTTCAGGGTCCGGCCCGCTATCACCTGCGCGTCGACCATACCGGTCATTTCGAGGTCAAAGGCATTTCCGACAAGAAGAACGTCTACGACAAGGTCATTCTGGAGGGCTACCGCTTCGATCCCGAAACCGGTGACACCCGCTGGGCCATCGATAAAAAACAGACCGGCAAGCAACGCTATCGGGTCAAGATGCAGCGGCGCTACATGGAAACGGACCTGATGATGTTCGCCTGTCGCCAGACCACGCTTTTCAACCTGCTCGAGCCCCGCAGCTTTCGCTACATGACCAAGATCAACCTGCTGGATGCGCGTCTCGAAGCCGCACCCCTCAAATACTGGTGGAGCCGGATCGACACCCGCGACTCCACCATGGCCTCCCTCTTCGTGGAGCCCGAAACCCGCTTCAAAATGACGCTCTCCGACTCGGTCCTGCGCAAAAAGATGATTCTCACCGGAGCCACCGCGCGGCGACCGGAAGGCATCGGTTATCTGGTGAACGACTGGCCGCGACTCTACCACACCGAGTATCATGTGGCCCGGGACATGTGGCGGCTGCTCAAGCCCCGGATCGACAGCCTGGAGGAGAAGGGCATCAACGACGAACGCCTCGAGGGCTTGCAGGCGGAAGGCCTCAAAGCCCTGCAGACGGCGGAGACGGGCCTTGAGACCCGGGTCTACGACGTCTTCCAGGAAAACGCGGCCCGCTCTTGGGCCCTCGCCAGCCGGGTTTACGACCAGGTCGAAAGCACCCAGAAAGACATCCTTTTCGGGGTGCTGTTCTATATCGCGCTTTTCGTGCCCTTTGCCTTCTGTGCCGAGCGGCTGATTTTCGGCTACCGCAACATCCACAAGCGGATCATCGCTTTCACGGGGCTGTTACTCCTGCTGATTGCCGTGATCTACAACGTCCACCCGGCCTTCGACCTGGCCTTCAGCCCGACGGTGGTCATCCTGGCCTTCTTCATTATCGGCCTGTCGCTGATCGTCACCCTGATCATCTTCCTGCGTTTCGAAGAGGAAATGAGCCTGCTCCAGCATCGCGCCCAGCGCAAGAGTGTGGAAGGCATCAGCCGCTGGAAGGCCTTCGTGGCCTCCTTTTTTCTGGGGGTCAGCAATCTCAAGCGGCGCCGGTTGCGAACGGCTTTGACCTGCACCACCCTGATCATCCTGACCTTCACGATCATGAGTTTCACTTCGGTGAAATCCACCCGCCTGCATGCGCGCATTTTTTTCAATGCGCATGCCCCTTACCAGGGGTATCTGCTTAAAAATCCGGACTGGCGGGACCTGCCGCCCGAAGCCCTGAACGCCTTGACCAACGCTTTTGCCGGCCGGACCGCCGCGGCCCCGCGGGTCTGGATCGACACGGACGACCGCACCCACGCCACCCGGATTCCGGTCATCCGGGGGGCGGCCCAATTCGAAGCCCAGGGACTGGTGGGACTTTCCAGCCGGGAAGCCGATTTCACCGGGTTGGATCAGGCCCTCGTGGCCGGGCGTTGGTTTGCGAACGACGACGAGGCGGCCGTGGTGATCCCCAAGCGGATGGCCGAACGGCTCGGGATCCGCAGCGCGGATTTGGATCAAGCGGCGGTGACCGTCTGGGGCAGCGTCTATCGCGTCGTCGGCATCTTTGATAGTCAGTTGATGACCCAGCGGGCCGATCTGGACGGTGAGCCGCTGACGCCGGTGACCTTTCCCAGCGAGGTCTCGGCCCAGATGACCGAGATCGAAATGGAGGCCATGGAATCGGGGGACGACGTGCGCTCCTTTCAGAGTCGCTACCAGCATGCCCCGGCCGAGCTGACCTTTTTCATGCCCTACAAAACCCTGATGGCTGCCGGCGGCCGGCTCAAAGCCGTGGCCCTTATGCCCACCGATGCCGAGACGGCGCCCCGCAAGACGGCGCATCAATTGGCCGACCGCTTCGGGTTGATTCTCTTCAGTGGCGAGCCGGAGGGCACCTTTCTGTACCATTCCAGCGACACGATCCAGTACAGCGGTGTGCCCAATATCTTCATCCCGCTGGTGATTTCGATTTTCATCGTGCTCAACACCATGATAAGCAGTGTCTACGAACGCAAACGGGAAATCGGCATCTACACCTCGGTCGGCCTGGCGCCGTCACATGTCTCCTTTCTGTTTATCGCCGAGGCCATGGCCTTTGCCGTATTGAGCGTCGTCCTGGGATATCTGACTGCCCAGACCACGGCCAAGCTGTTTGCGGACACGGCCCTCTGGAGCGGTATCACGGTCAACTATTCCTCACTGGCCGGCGTGGCGGCCATGGTGCTGGTCATCCTGGTCGTGCTGATATCGGTGATTTACCCCTCGCGTGTGGCCGCCGAGATTGCCATCCCGGACGTCAACCGCTCCTGGGCCATGCCGGACCCCAAGCAGAGCCGCATGTCGATCCCCCTCCCGTTTCTGATCAAAGTGGATGAATTGCAGAGCCTGGGGGGATTCCTGCTGAGCCATTTCGAAGGCCACCAGGACGTATCCCACGGCCTCTTCTCCACGGGCCGCATCCGTTTCGTCTGGCGCCCTCCCACGCCCGAGGCGCTGGAGCAGGATGGGGCCGGTTTCGAACTGACCTCGCGCGTCTGGCTGGCCCCCTTTGATTTCGGCATCATGCAGCAGGTGAAGATCGCCTTCCGACCGGCCCCCGAAGAGACCGGTTTCTACGAAATCCATGTCGATCTGATCCGCGAAGCCGGTGAGGTCAACGCCTGGGGTCGCATCAACAAGGCCTTTGTCAACGACCTGCGCAAGCAGCTGTTGATCTGGCGTTCGATGGACGGTTGGACGCTGAATCACTACGAAGTACACTTGGCGGAGCGCGACGGGATGCCTTCCACGCCTGAAGCCGAGGCGCCTTTGGAAATTGGTGACGAGAGAAAGGACAGCGTTTGAGCTCGGATCATCCCGAATCGGCAGCCACCGCATCCCTGCCCGCCCCTCTGCGGCTGCGCGCCGTCATGCTGGGGCTGCTGCTGGCGGTGGCCCTTTGCGCCGTGACCCCCTTCAATAACGCCTTCCGCCAGGCCACGCCTTTAGGCGGGGGGCATTTTCCGCTGGCGCCCTTCGTCATCTTTTTCGTTTTGACGGTGACGATGGCACTTGCCGGGCGGCTGTTCAACCGGGCGGCTTGGCTCAACGGGAAAGAACTGCTCTTTATCTGGATTCTGATGGTGCTCGTCTCCGGGATCGCCTACACCGGCCTGGTGCGAACCTTTTTTATCAACCTCACGGCCCCGTACCATTTCGCCACGGTGGAAAACCGCTGGCTGGATATCTTGCACCCGCTGCTGCCGGCGGGCTGGTATCCGCGCGGGCCCGAGGCCATCGACGCCCTTTACAACGGGCTTCCCGGCGGGCGCAGCATGGGCTGGTGGCAAGTGCTGCAGGCCATCCCCTGGGCGGCCTGGTTGCCGGCCCTGGTCCGCTGGGGGCTTTTTATCATGCTCTGCTACGGGATCATGGTTTGCCTGGTCAACCTGCTCAGCCGCCAATGGCTGCACAACGAGCGCATGAATTTCCCGCTCCTGCGCGTCCCGCTGCTGATGGAGGAGGCCTACAGCCAGGGGCAGCTCAAGGCGTTTTTTTTCAACCGCTTCATGCTGGCGGGCCTTTCGATCCCGGTCGGCCTGCATCTGCTCAACGGTTTAAATTTTTACTACCCGGAAGTGCCTTCGATACCGACCCTGATTCTGACCGGGACCTATTTTCCCAAGTTCGGTCTTTTCTCGGGGTTCTACAAAATGAAGATCTACATCTATCCGGCTTTTATTGGTTTTGCCTTCCTGACCACACGGCAGGTGTCGTTTTCATTCTGGTTTTTTTTCCTGCTGGGCGTGATCTTCTTCGGCCTGCTGGCGGTGATGGGCTACAATATACCGGCGGCCGCCCTGGGCGTGACCTTCGGCCCCACGCTGTCACGGCCGGAGGAAATGCAGATGGTCGGGGCTTACGGCATCTTCTTTGTTTTCATCATGTGGCTGGCGCGTTTCCACCTCGCGGATATCGTGCGCCAGGCCTTGGGCCGGGGTAAAGGCCCGGTCTCCCCGACCGAGTGGCTGCCCGTTCCTGTTGCGGCTTGGGGTTTTGTGGGGGGGGTCCTGATCATGGTCGTCTGGATGGCGTCGCTGGGCATGCGCTGGTGGGCCGCGCTGTTGCTCGTGGGTGCCTTCTTCATGATTCTGCTGGTGGCCAGCCGGATCATCACCCAGGGGGGGATCGCCTATTTCACGCTGACGGCCGCCCCGCTGGACGGCGTCATGACGCTATTTGGCAGCAAATTTTTTACCGCGGTCGGCCTTCTTATGGCGGGCGTCTTTCAGAAAGCCCTTTTTCTGGACCTGCGCGAATCCCTGATGCCCTCCCTGGTGCACGCCAACCGGATCACTGAGAAGATTGGGCGCAAGCGCCTGGTGGCGGCCGTCGTCGGGCTGGCGCTCCTGCTGGGTGTCGTGGTTTCTTTTGCGGCCATGCTGTCGTTATGCTACCGCTTCGGCATTCGCGAACTGGGGCTGGACTGGGCCAGCCGCACGACCCTGAATACCTACGAGAATATTGTCAGCCTGGTCGAGAATCCCCAGGCGACCAGCGGTTGGGTCCACCTCTTCACCCTCGTTGGGGCGGGACTGATGATCGTGCTCGTCATCGGCTACCATCGCTTCTACTGGTGGCCGCTGCACCCCATCGGTTACCTGACCTGTTACAGTTCGGCCATGCGCATCCTGTGGTTCAGTTTTTTTATCGGCTGGCTGTGCAACGCGCTCTGCATGCGCTACGGGGGCGTCGTGCTGTTTAAAAAAGTTCGCTATATCTTCATTGGATTGATTATCGGAGATTTCCTCATGGGAGGCATCTGGGCGCTCGTCGGGCTCTTCGCCGACGCCAGCTACCAGGTCCTGCCCACCTAGCGCGATCACGGACCGCATATGTACGAAGATAAAGAACTGCAGGAATACCGGGACCTTCTTCAAACCCCTACGCATTTCGAAGAGGGATTCGACTGGAAAACGGTTGTCGGGGCCATCTTTATCGGCTTTTTGATGATGCCCGGCAGCATGTACCTGCAACTCGTGATCGGCACCGGCATCGGCCCGGCCGCCCGCTGGGTGACCATCATCCTGTTTGCCGAGATCGCCAAACGTTCTTACACCGAACTCAAACAGCAGGAAATCTTTTTACTTTACTACATGGCCGGCGCCGCTCTGGCCTCCCCCTTTCAGGGGCTTTTGTGGAACCAGTATCTGGTCCAGTCGGATGCCGCCCGGATGCTGGGGCTGACCGAATTCATCCCGGCCTGGATCGCGCCCACGGTGGATTCCACCTCGCTGGTGGAACGCAC
>JASJBQ010000042.1 GCA_030066455.1 Desulfobacterales bacterium | reverse complement strand
TTGCCGTCGTACCAGTATTTCCCCTCTGCGCCTGGAGTCGTGAAAGCCACAGCATATTTTTTCATCCGAGAAATTTTTTTCATAAACAGAATTTCACTACCCTGCATGGACATGACGGTGAAAGATGGTGGGAGGGAATTGAGAAATCTGGCAGGCAACCAGCGGCATCGGGCCAGGAAATGCAGGCCCGGGCAACGACGGTATCAGCCGACGGTGGCGGTCAGAAAAACGATCACCGCGCCGCTTTTGCGCTTGACCCGCTTTTCCCAGCGGTAGCTCAGGACGGTATCATCCCGTTTGAGGTCCAAGAGCAGATCCTCGATCACGTCGGGCAGGACCGCCCCGCCTTCCGAATGCAGCCCTTTGCCCACGATGATACGCAGGGTGTAGAGGCCGTCGGCCTGCGCCGTGCGGATGAAGGCTGCGGTCCGCTCGCGGGCCCTGGCGGCGGTGGCGCCGTGCAGGTCCAGTTGGGCCTGGGGATCGGGGTACCGGCGCAGTTTTTCCTTGAGGGACATCCGGCGCGGGGGGAAATAGCCGCCGGTCTTTTTTTTCATCAGACCGCGGGCATCGTGCGCCAGGGATTGCCGCAGGGTTTCGCCCAACGCTGGGCCGTCACCGGCGTCCTTTACGGACGCGTCGAATAGGCGCTGAAGATCGGTCTGGTTGTCCAGGCGCGGGATGCCGTGCCGATCGGTGGGGATATCGGACAGGTGCGGATGATCGCCCTGATTCGGGGCCAGGCTTTTCGAGGCGTCGGGCGATTTTTTCTCGGACGGTGTATTGCCGTCGGGCATGAAGACCGCGTGCAGGTCGGCGTCGGCATCCAGGCGGCGGATGCCCACGCGGTTGCGCGGCATTCTTTTGCGGGGCGGGCGGGGTGATGGCCGCCCGTTCTCCCCCGTAACGGACCGATCAGCCTTCCCGGCTTCAGGAGGCGATAGGACATCCTCCGCTGCCGCGTCGCTGAAATGAGCGGCCAGGTCCTCGTCCGGTTTCAGAATCGGGATGCCTTGCCGCGAAAGCGGGCGCCCGTGGTCCTTGCGCCGTGGCGGCCCGGAGGCCGGTTTGGCGGCCGGCTTCGTGGTTGCCTTGGACGCCGCCGGCGGCTTGCCCGTATCGGCCGCTTCTCCGTAACCCTCGTCCGCTGTGCGGGTGACTGCGGGCGCCGGGTCTGGACGGTTGGGCGCGGAACGTTCCGCGTCTCCGCGACGATGGCGCCGAAACCATGCTTTCAGCTTACGGAGGCTCATGTGCATCGTCGTCCGTCGGGGCCGCCGGTTCGACGGCGGCGCCCGCTTCGCCGCCTTGGCGGCGCGCGGAAGCCAATTCGTCCACCCAGGTCCGCTCCCAGAGTCTGATGCCGCCGCGGTAGGCCGCGCGCCCGATGACGTGGGCGGCTACCGGCGCCGTCAGCAGCAAAAACAGGATGGCCGCCGCCGCCCGCAGGGTGATGCCGATCTCCGCGAAATGGATGGCTACGGCCACCATGATCAAGCCACCCCCCAGGGTGCCGGCCTTGGTGGAGGCGTGCATGCGGGTGATCATGTCCGGCAGGCGCAGCATGCCCACGGCGGCAATGAATCCGAACAAGCCCCCGGCCAGCACCAGCGCTGCGGTCAGGTAGTCCGTCATGGGCGCCTCCCGGTTTTCTTAGCGTCCTGCGCCTGGCGCTCGCTGATCCGCATCCGGAAGCGGGCCAGGGCCACGGTCCCCAGGAAGGCCACCAGCGCATAGGCGATGGACACGTCCAGAAACGAGGTCTCATCGGCGTGGATGGCCAGAACGGCCAGGAGGGCGACGATCAGCACCGATATGAGATCGAGGGCCACGATGCGGTCGGCGGCGTCCGGTCCCTTGACGAGCCGGATAAAGGCCAGAACCATGCCGGCCAGCAGAAGCACCGACGTGATGATCACGCACTGATCCAGGATTGTCACCGCCATGGCGCTATCAATCTCCCCTCTGAAACGGTCGGTTGGGTCACGGGTCGAGGCCGCAGCTCTCTTGTAGCCTGAGGCGCAGCCCTGAGGACGCCCAGAAATCTGCAAACGCAGAGAACAGCCGGCGTGGATCGGGCGTGGTCATTGAGGGAAGGCATTATCGAAGCGCCTCCAATACGCGACGCTCTAAACCCTCCTTGATTTCGCGCCGGGCGGCGGCCGGGTCTTCCAAAAACATGAAATGCACGTAGAGCACACGGCGGTCGTCGGAAATGTCCAGACTGAGCGTGCCCGGTGTGAGCGAAATCATATTGGCCACCAGCATGATCTCCATGTCGGTGCGGGCCGAAAGCTCGATCCCGATGATCCCCGGGCGGCTGGCCGGCCTGGGGGTGATCACCTCCCACAGCACCCGGAAGTTGGATACGATCAATTGATAGAGAAAATAGCCCGCAAGATGCAACATGCGGGGCGCGCGCACGAAATAGGCCGCATCCGGATACAGCGGTTTGGAAACCCACAGGGCCAGATAACCCACGAGGAATCCCGTCAGCAGACCGGTCAGCGTGAACTGCCCCCGTACCGCGCTGAACCCCAGTGCCAGAAACAGATTGAGCAGGAAAAGGTTCATGATCCGCTCCCGAGAACGGCTTGAACATATCGCTGCGGATCCATGAGCTCTTCCGCCGCCGCCAGGGCGAGATCCAGCAGGGGTTGGGCTCCCAGGCCGAGGGCCAGGGTCACGGCGGCCAGCACCGCCACCGGCGCCAGCATAGAAAGCGGCAGGCTGACGCTCGCATCATCAACCGTTGGGGCGCCGCCCGCCGGCGCCGGCTCCCAGAAAACCGCGATCCATATTTTGGTCATCGAATAAACCGTCAGCAGGCCGACGACGAGTGCCACGGCAGCCGCCCCGTAGGCCCCGATGTCCATGCTGGCCTGAATCAGAAGGAATTTGGCCCAGAAACCCGACAGGGGCGGAAACCCGGCCAGGGAAAAGGCCGGCACCAGGAAAAGACCCGCCACGAGCCCCGAGCGCTGGTAGAGACCGCCAAGCTTTTTCAGATCGTCATGGCCGCCGATGCGCTTTACCAGCCCGCTGATGAGAAAAAGGTTGGCTTTGACGATGATGTGGTGAACGAGATAAAAGACCGCGCCAGCCAGGGCCAGGGGCGTAAAGAGGCCCAGTCCCAGGATCATGTAGCCCACCTGGCTGACAATGTGAAAGGCCAGAATGCGGCGAAAAGCATTCTGAACGGCCGCGCCCAGCACCCCGGTCACCATCGTGAAGCAGGCCATAAGCAGGATCAGGTGGTGCGTGGCCGCCACGTCGTGAACAAAAACAAGGCTGAAGACCCGCAGCAGGGCATAGACGCCCACTTTGGTCAACAACCCGGAGAAAACGGCCGCGATGGCCGTGGGTGGGGTATGATAGGACGCCGGCAGCCAGAAGAACAGGGGAAACGCGCCGGCCTTGAGACCGAAAGCCATGATGAAGAGCATGGCCACGGTGGTCATCAGACCGGGGGCCCCGAAATCCTGCACCTTCGCATGCAGGTCGGCCATGTTGAGCGTCCCGGTCAGGGCGTAGAGCAGACCGAGACCGGTGATGAACATCAGGGTGGCGATCAGGTTCAGGGTGACGTATTTCACCCCCCCGTCCAGTTGGCGGGGCTCGCCACCCATGACCAGCAAGCCGAACGAGGCCATGAGCATGACCTCGAACCATACGTAGAGGTTGAACAGATCACCGGTCAGAAAAGCGCCGCAGATGGCCGCGATCAGGATCTGGAAAAAAGAATGGAAGCCCAGGGCCTGGTAGCGCCGGTCGATGTCGGCCAGCGCGTAGACGTTGGCGGCCAGTCCGATGACGGCGGTAACGACCAGCATAACGGCGCTGAGATGATCGGCCACCAGGGAAATGCCGAAGGGCGCCGGCCAGGCTCCCATTTGCTCGGCCAGAATCCCGCCCTGCCGGACCTTGGCGAGCAGCATCCCGCAAGCGCCGAGTTGCAGCAAGCTGGCGCCGATGGACACATACGCCTGCAACAGCCGTCGCGGGCCGCAGAAAAAAGCGACGAGAGCGGCCGTCAGGGGTATCAGAATCGGCAGCACCAGAAGCGACATCAGGCCTCTTTCGTATCGATCGGGCAGGCGGGGGCCGGCGTCACATCATCGACAGGTTCGGCCAGGCGCATAAACTCGGTGTCGACGGTGCCGATCTCCTGGTAGGCCCGGTAAAAGAGAACGAAGATAAATACCAGCAGCGCAAAACCGATGACGATGGCCGTCAGCATCAATGCCTGGGGCAGGGCGTTGGCCACCGGACCCGCGGGCGTCAGGGAACCTTCAGGGATCAGCGGCGGCGACGGTTCGGCCAGCCGTCCGCCCGTGAAGAGCAGCAGATTGACGGCATTGCTGGCCAGCACCAGCCCGAAAATGAAGCGAATCAAATTACGTCCCAGGATCAGGTAGACGCTCCCGGCCACCATGATCCCCACCAGAACGGCCATCACCGGCTCCATGGTCTAATCCTCCTCCTCCAGCACCAGAACGATGGTCAGAATCGCTCCCAGCACCGTCAGGTAGACGCCGATATCGAAGATCACCGGCGTCCCGATGATGACCTGGGCGTCAGCCCCTTTTCCCGGCCCCCACCAGACGCCCGTCAAAAAAGGTTCGCCGCGCAGCACCGCTGCTATACCGGCGGCCAGGGCGGTGAGCAGACCCACGGCCGTCAGGCGGCGGGGGTCGATCCGCAGGGCCTGCCGCAGGGCCTGCGCCCCATCGGAAATCGCAAACAGGGCAAATCCGGTCCCGGCCACCAGGGCGCCCGCAAAACCGCCCCCCGGGGAGTGATGCCCCCGGAAAAGCAGGTAGACCGAAAAGACCAGAATCAAACCGGTCAAAAGCCGGGTGGCCGTTTTGAGGATCAGGGTTCCCATGTGCCCCCCCGACGCCGGCGGCCTCGCCGGATCAAGGCGTAGGCCGCCAGACCGGCCAACGCCACCACCGTGATTTCGCCCAGGGTATCCAGCGCCCGGAAATCCACCAGGATGACGTTGACGATGTTGCGGCCGTAGGCGGCCGCCAGACTCTGCTGTTCGTAAAACGCGGTCACCGTGCGGTCTAGGGGCGCCGCGGTGGCGTTGATCAGCACCGCGGCCACGGCAGTGCCCGCGGCCAGAGCCAACAGGCCATCGGCGATGCGCACAGGTCGGTCGCCGCATTCCCGCGAGCGCAGGTCGGGCAGCCGCAGCAGGACAACCGCCACGATGATGACGGTCAGGGTTTCCACCAGCAGTTGGGTGAGGGCCACGTCAGGGGCTCCGCAGATCAGAAAGATCAGGGCCAGGCCGGCCCCCACGACACCCAGCGCGGCGATGGCCACCAGCCGTATGCGCGTAGCAACCACGGCGACCACAGCGGCCGCAATGAGTCCGGCCAACAGCCCGTCGCGGAGGCCGAGTGACGGGAAGGACCCCATGGTGGGTCGCTGGCCGCCGACCACGAGTGCCCAGGTAATCAGTCCCACGAAGGTGGCCATGACCACGAAAAGGTAGCGGTGGAGCGAGCCGCTCTGCAACCAACGGGTCTGAAGACGACCGATCCACTGCACGCCGCCGAGACAGGCCTGGTAGACGGCGTCCAGGGGAAGCGGCCAATGCCGATCGGCCCACGATACCAGCCTTCCGATCCAACCCCGTCCAAGGTAGCAGACCACGCCCACGCTCAGCGTGACGATGCTGAGGAGCAGCGGCACGCTCAGGCCGTGAAAAAGGGACAAGGTCACCGGCGAGCCGTCGCGGCTAATGGCCCGGACAGCCGGCTGGACGAGCCAGCGGGCGACCCACCAGGGAATAATACCGAAGAGAATACCGGTGCCTCCCAGCAACAGCGGGCCGCCAAACATCACCGCCGGGGCTTCATGGGCCGCTTGGCCGTTGGTGGCCGGCCCCAGAAACGGGCGCACGAAAAGGATGCCGGCCACAGCCGTCATGAGCGTGTTGGCGGCCACCGCCGCCGCCGTAACCGGGCCGGGCATAAAATCCATACTGAGCGCACCGTCGTATATGATCTCCTTGCCGACGAAACCGAAGAAAAGCGGGAAGCCGGCCATGGAGAGTGCCGCGGCGGCGGTGGCCGCCGCGGTCCAGGGCATGGTGCGAACAAGCCCGCGAACGGCATCCAACTGGCGGGTGCCGGTTTCGTGATCGAGAATGCCCACCACGAGAAAAAGGGCCGACTTGTAGATGGCATGCACGAGAAAAAAGGTCGCCGCCGCCACCAAGGCCGCGGTATGGGTCCCTCCCAGAAAAAGGGTCAGCATGCCCAGGGCCATGAGCGTCGTATAGGCCAGCACACGCTTCAGATCCGTCTGCCCGTAAGCCAGCACGGCCCCTGTCAGGGCGGTGAGCGCACCGAAAAGGGTCAGGGTAATCGTCCAGGCCGGCGGTCCGGCCAGGACGGGGTGCAGGCGGGCCAGCAGATAGATGCCGGCTTTGACCATGGTGGCCGAGTGCAGGAAAGCGCTGATGGGGGTCGGGGCCGTCATGGCATTGGGCAGCCAGAAGTGGAAGGGGAACTGGGCCGATTTGGTGAAGGCGCCTGCCAGTACCAGCGCCAGCATGACCGGATAAAGGGCCGAGCGGGTCAGATCGTCGCCCTGGGTCAGCATTGCGGTCAGGGAGTAGGTGCCGGCCGACTGGCCGATCAGGATGAAACCGGCCAGCATCGCCAGACCGCCGGCCCCAGTCACAAACAGGGCCTGGCGGGCGCTTTCACGGGCATCGGCCGCGCCGTGCGTAAAACCGATCAGCAGGAATGAGGTGAAGGTGGTCACCTCCCAGAAGACGAACAGCAGGATGAGGTTGTCGGCCAGCACCAATCCCAGCATGGCCAGCATAAAGGCCTGCAGAAGCACCTGATAGCGACCGCTATGCGGATGTTCGCCCAGATAAGCGCCGGAATAGACCGTGACAATGGTGCCCACGGCAGTGATCACGAGACCGAAAAGCATGCTCAGCCCGTCGAGTCGCAGGGCCAGCGTCACCCCCAGGGTCGGCACCCAGTCGATCTCCCAATGGCGCACCTGCCCGGCGGCGGTGCCCAGGAGTCCGGTGGCCAACAACACGAACAACCCCGCCGGCAGGAGGGCGGCCAGATAATGCCAGCGTGCATGACTGGATGGGGTTGCCTTCATTCTTCGCCTTTAAACCTGGAAATCGCCATGACGCATCTCCAGCGTTGTCTTCCGGCATCGCCAACCGATCCCGGCAGGAACATCGCGCCCCGTGAGACGTTATTGGCTAAGGGCCGCCGTCAGAATCGTTTCGGCATCGGCCGGGCGCATGGAAACCGGCGTCGCATCGAAATGTCTTCCCATGTCATCGAGTGCCGTACGGGCGATTTCGGCCGCCTGAACCGCGCTCACCCCCCGGGCCGCGACCGGCGCGCTTCCAAGACCGCAAGCGCGGATCAGTTCGATCAGGACGTCGCGGAAACCCACGGCGCCTTCGGTATCAAGGTCATCGGCGGCCGACGCCATGGCCGCGGCGATCAGGTCGAACCGCTCGGAACACACCTTCTCCAGCCAGCCGAAATACGCCGGAGCCAGGATCGTCAGGGCGGCGCCGTGAGACAGCTCCGGAAGGCGGCTGCCCAGGGCACGGGCCAGTGACTGCAGCGACAGGCCGGATGCAAGCGATGCGCCCAGGCCGGCCGCCGTCCCGGCCCACATGAGCAGGCGGCGGGCCTCCCGGTCTCCGCCGTCGGCCACCGCCCGAGGCAGGAAGCGGGCGATGATCTGAACAGCCTCCAGCGCCAGCAGGTCGGCGGCCGGCTGGCGCGTGGTGGCGAGCAGCGCTCCGACGGCGTTGAAAAAAGCGACCACGCCGGCTAGGGCGGTCATATCCGCCGGTACGCTCAGGGTCAGGTCCGGATCGACAACCGCCAGGTGAGGCGCCAACGAAGGATGGCGCCATTCGCGCCTCGCGCCCTTTGCGCTGCGGGCAATCACGCAGTGGGGGGCTGTCTCCGCACCGCTACCGGCGGTGGTGGGAATGGCGACCACCGGCAGCGGTGTCTGCCCCGGCGTTTTCCCATCGCGGCAACCACCGTCGAGGTAATCCCGGCAGCGCCCCGGATTGCGTGCCAGCAGCGCGATGGCTTTGGCCGCATCAATGCTGCTGCCGCCCCCCAGACCGACGACAAAATCGACCGCCTTCGCCCGCGCCCGTTCGGCGGCTTCGTCGATCTGCGCCGTCTCGGGAATACCGCGGATGCGATCATAGAGCAACGACCGTATCCCCCGCGCGGCCAGCAGCCCCTGGACCCGAGCCAGGTAGCCCTCACGCTGCATGGCACCGGCCGCGCCGATGACGATCATCGTACGGGCGCCCTCCGGGATATGGTCGGTGGTTTCCAGAGCGTCCAGTCGTCCGGGTCCGAAAACGATCCGGGTGGGCAAGAACAGATCAAAGCTCCGCATCGCGCGCCAATCCGGCTCAGATAAAAAAGTCCGGCAGCAAATCCTCCGGCGCCGTTTGGGCATCGACCTGGTAGCTGCGGAAATCGGTTTGACCTTCGGCGCGCAGGACGTCCTCGTCGATGAAAAACTGGCCGGTGCACGCGCGGCTGTTCCGGCACAACAGGGCGTAAGCCGCATCGGCCATGATTTCCGGCTTACGGCTGCGTTTGACCGCTTCGTCGCCGCCCAGCAGATTGCGCACCGCCGCGGTGGCGATGGCCGTCCGCGGCCAGAGGGCATTAAAGGCGATACCGGCCGGCCGGAATTCCTCGGCCATGCCCAAAACGCACATACTCATCCCGTATTTGGCCATGGTGTAGGCCACGTGGGGGCCGAACCAGCGGGGCTCCATGTTGAGCGGCGGCGAGAGCATGAGAACGTGCGGGTTGTCGCTTCGCTGCAGATACGGCAGACAGGCCTGGACGCACACGAAGGTGCCGCGTGCGTTGACCTGGTGCATGAGGTCGAAGCGCTTCAGGGGGATCTCCAGCGTGCCGCTCAGATTGATGGCGCTGGCGTTGTTGACCAGGATGTCGATGCCACCGAAACGGGCAGCGGCCTTTTCAGCGGCCGCGTCGACGGCAGCGGCGTCGCGGATGTCGACCGCCAGCGGGAGGGCCTGACCGCCGGCCCGTTCGATCTCCTCGGCGGCCGTATGGATCGTGCCCGGCAGCTTGGGGTGCGGCGCCTCGGTTTTGGCAACGATCACGATATTGGCCCCGTCGCGGGCCGCCCGCAGGGCAATGGCCTTGCCGATCCCCCGGCTGCTGCCGGTGACAAACAGGGTTTTTTGGTTGAGCATGGCCGGCAACGCCTCCTTTCAGCGCTTCGGGCGCCGGCATCGGTGGCCGACGTTGATCACACATACTACATTTTGCCTTGGCCCTGTCAACCGCGGTCAACCGCGTCGGGCAGGCCGCGGATGTTGGCCCCGTTTTATTTTTATGCTAAGCAGGGGCATCGGCAACCGTATGCTGATCGACACCCGAAAGTACGATCATGCCCAGCCTGCTGCCCAAACTGACCGCGCTCATCCTGCTGGCCACGGCACTGCCTGTATACGGGCAAGCCCTGGTATACTGCCCGACCGCGCCCGATGAACGCCGCCGGCGCTGTGCCCGCGTCGAAGCGCAGATCGCGCGGGACCGGGATCGGATTGCATTTACGGAAACCCAGTTGCGGGACCCCGAAATCATCCTGGCCCGGGTCGAAATGCAGCCGGAAGAATCACTGGCCGACTATCGCACCCGGGTCGAAAACCAGCAGGGGGTGGCGACCCCTGAATCCAACACCTGGCTGCCCATCCAGGGCCGCTATTACGACCCCGCCCAGCAACGAATGTATGTCGCCCTCAAACGCACCGACTACTGGCGCTACATCTGGGAGAGCCTGGCTTTTGACCCCGAGCTGGCCCAGGCCGATTTTGCGCGGCGTGAACAAATTAGCCGCGATGCGAAGGGTTATCAACTCGAGGACCCGGAGAGTACCATCAACCGCTGGCACTATTCGTTGGAAACCCGGCTGGCCTTTCAACGCGAATGCTGCTCGATGCCTGCCGAGGGCACCGCATTCCAGCCGATCGAACCGGATAGCATGCCGGCGTCGATGACCGGTTCATCGCCTTCAGGAGGCGAGACCGATATCGACCGCCCCCGACAATAGCGGTTCGCGCCTGTTGACGTCGCACCAATCGATGCTACTGTTAAGACGGTATTCTTTAATTCCCCAATCCAACGAAGACAACGGAAAATCATCATGGGGTGCCGCGCGATTGGTCTGATTCTGCTTCTGTGTTCACTGATGGCTTGCGCCAATGGGATCAAATCGCACCTCGTCGGTCGCCAGACCAAGCCGGAAAGCCGTGTGCCCATAGAATCAGGCGGTCCCCACGAAGCCCGGTGGCAAACAGGGGACCTCGCCGTCATCTTCGACTACCAGTGGGAGTCGGATCAATTCGATATGGCCGGTCATATCGAACTCCAAAAAAAAATAGCCAATTTCCCAATGTTAGAATTCCTGAGAATCCGAGCCCATTTTGTCGATGCCGAAGGTGTCATTATTCAAACGGAGCATCTATGGAGTGTCGGACACCGCGTCGACGTGTTCTATGGGCTTGCCAACTTCAATTTTTCCAGACAGTTCTCCCCTCCCCGTGGCACTGAAATGATCGCCTTCAGCTACGACGGAGGAGCTTCCGACGCGAGTTCCGAGGGCGGTTTTCAGCGCAGCGGCGGAGGGAGCGCCGACTGGTCCTTTTGGTGGCAACCCTGATAGTGGCAGCGGCAGAGACCGGGTCGCCAGACGATTTCATCCCAGAGGCTGACAAAGCGTCTGTGGCTGGATCCGGTTATTGCTCCCTGATTGGATGGCGGCATGGACACAGGGCATAAATTCGTGCGCAAAGTGAACCCGCTCATGCGCTTCAAAAACTTGGTGCCATCGGTTCTGATTGCCTGCCTCGCGGCGACCACGGCGTCGATGGCCGTAGCCGACATCTATTCCTGGACCGATGCCGATGGCGTGCGCCACTATTCCAACAAACCACCGCACGATGATGTTCCCGCGGCCCGCCGCAGCGGGGAAATTGCCTACGACGCGGAGGCCGATGAAAAGGTGCAGGCGGCCGAGCGTCGCTATTTTGACCAGCGCGCCATGGAAAATACCATTCGACGACTGGAAAAGACCGAACGGGCACTGAACGAAAGTCTGGAAAGAGCGCGGGAGGCCAAATCCCGGGATGATCAGGGGGAAGAACCGCTATATAGCGACGATGACGGCTATGATTACGATGATCCCTACTACTGGGGCACCTATTACGGCGGGGATTATGGTGGCTATGTCGATGATTACGATCGAGGGCGCAGATTTGATCGCGATCGCCGCCAGGGGCGCCGGGACCGAGGAGGGAGAAATGGCCGCGATAAAGGCTGGCAACGCGGCCGTAAGGGCGACGATTCGAAGGAGGCACGCATTCGCCGGCACAGGCGCATTGGCCGCCAGCGGCTCAGTAAACGCGAGCGCGGCGTGCGGTCGGGTTTGACCCGGGTGGTCAGGGCGGTTCCCAGCCCCTATTACATGGGATATCGCCCGGTGTACGCGGGCGGCTCTGACTCATCCTACGAGTCACGCCGCGGCCGCCAGGGGCACCGTGCATATCGTCGGGGAGGTGGTGGCGGGTTTCGAGGCGGCGGCCGCGGGCGGGTCGGGTTCTGAAGGGTGGTAATTGCGGGGTGTTCCGCGAGCGGCTTCAAGCTTCAGATTTTTAGGTACGTTCACGTCGGTCGGCAGGCCCGGATAAAGCCGCCAACGTCCGGGCCGTCACGCCACACACGCTTGGCCGCTCAGCCGACAAGCCGCTTGCATAAGATGGCTATCAGGCCGCCGAACTGTCCGTTAGAATCGAAAGACCCACCCGGTAGCCGTTAATCGAACTCGAAGTGCGCCCTGCGGTTCTTGGCCCAGGCTTCTTCGCTATCGCCCCGCGCCAGCGGACGCTCCTCACCGTAGCTGATGGTGCGGATGCGGGTCTCCGCGATCCCCAGATCGATCAGAAAACCCTTCACGCTTTCCGCCCGACGCTCGCCCAGCGCGAGGTTGTATTCCGTGGTGCCGCGGTTGTCGCAATGCCCCTCGATGACGATCGCCAGGGAAGGATTACGCCGCATCCACTCGGCCTTGGCCCTTAGAATCGACTCGGCCTCGGCGCTGAGTGTCGAACTGTCGAATTCGAAAAAAATGTCGGCGTTGATGAAACGCTCACGGTTCATGAGCACACCATCGCCGGTGGTAAACTCCGCGGCCGAGTCCAAATCCCGCTCGCCGGCGCCGGCGATATCCTCTTCGCGCCACCCGGCGCCGTCCCCCGTTCCGGAGGTTGACGACGGCCCTTCGGGCGCTTGACTCAGCGTATCTTCGGTGCTCACAACCTTTCGTTGACAGCCGATCAGGGCCGCAACGACGATCAGGCCGAGAATCATTCCCAGCAGACGGCGTTTCGATTTCATGACAGTACCCCTTCGTCTATTCAGTCCGGTTGACAATCGAACCGGCCCCTCGGTGCGAAAAGGAGCCATTGGCGTGCGTGGTACGCGATCGTGGCGGCCGCATGCCCGCAAGCGCCATCACCATATTGCAATGCCGAGAAGAGATCAAGGTTGTCGGGCCTGGCGGTAAAGAGGGGGGATCGGCCTTGACCTCGCGGATCAAATTGTTAAATCATGTCAGAGACCATGCGATTCAGGCCGACCCGCGCCAATCGCAACAATCATAACCGGAGCCAATGATTTGCTGGAAACACTGATTGCCATAGGTGCCGCTTCGGTTGCTTTTTGCTTGATTTTCCTCGTTTTCATTCTTAAGGAACGTCGCGAAAAAGCAACCGGACGCCGGTCCGGTTGCCAACACCACCATACATCGGGGGGCTGCGGGCACTGTCAGGACCGCAAGGCCTCAGCCCCGTCGTCCGTCTCGATCCTGCCCAAACAGGAATAAAGACCCCCTCGCCGGCTTTCACCCGACGGCCGGCTAAAGCTCGTGTTCGAAGATGTTTTTAAAGTCCTCGGGCTGAAGACAAAGGTAGTCCAGGGTTTGCCGACGGGTGGCGTGATTGAAGATAGTCATCAACCGGTTGAGATCCGTCCCAAAGGTCGCAAACTGATGGTATCCCCAGGTCTTGCGAAGTGAATTGGCCCCGTAGTTGCCGGCCAGCCCGATATGTTTGCACCACGATTTGACCAGGCGATGGACCGAGGAGGAAAGCAGGACCTTGCCCCGGCGGCTGCTGAATAGATGTAACGCGCGCCAATCGTTGTTCGCCCCGGAAATCGCCGTATCGCTGGCGAGACCGGCCACGGCGCGATGACAGGCACGGTTCCAACCGACCTTGATCCGCCTTCCGGTTCGCTGCTCCCGGATGGCAAATGCGCTTCCAGGTTTCAGATCACATACATGCGCGTAGGTCAGTGTCATCAGGTCTGAAACGCGCAACGGGAGATTGATGCCCATGGTGAAGAGGGCCAGATCGCGAGGTCGCTTGGCGAGGAGGGATTTTATTCTGCCGATGTCAACCAGAGAGCGAATGGGCTCCACTTTGATGCGCGCCCCTTTTCCCGGCCGGTTGGCAGCGGTCATAGAAACGTGACGTCGGTTTGCTTGACGTGGAATACTTTGTTGGGACGTTCGACTTTGACAGCCACTTTGCCATTCTTGAACTCTTTGATGACAATGCCTTCGACAAGGCCGATCCAGAAAGCATCGACCGTAAACTTAACGCGCTTGCCAATGGATGACTCTCTGTTCATCGTGCGTCCTTTCATATTAATTGCCAAGATAGTTTAAAATCTAATCAAAAGTTGGCCAAAGTCAACCCGTTACCCACGAACGAATCGTTGCCTGCCGCCAGCCCTTCGGATCTCAGCATCGACGCCATCCCGCGCGGATTGGGCCGATTGACATCCGGTGGGCTCAAGATTAGGGTAAATTTGTCGATTCAGCGTTATCCCGCGCCTGCCGCCTGTGCACTTCCAAAGATGGGGACCCCATGGACGAACCCAGAAAATTCGTTGCCCCCGAAATTGTATTCGGTGTCGGCGCTCTCGAACTGGCCGGCCGGTATGCCCGAAACTTGGGTGCCGCCAGAGTCCTGTTGGTGACCGATCCTGGGGTCACCGAAGCCGGATGGCCCCGGAAGGTGTTGCGCGCCCTAACCGTCGAGGGCTTGGACCACGTCGTTTTTTCCGATGTCAGCCCCAATCCTCGGGCAGAAGAGGTCATGCTGGGGGCCGAGCGCTACGAAACGGAACACTGCGACGTCATCGTGGCCGTTGGCGGGGGCAGTCCCATGGACTGCGCCAAAGCGATCGGCATCGTCTCCTCCAACGCTCGGCACGTGCTCGAATTCGAAGGTGTCGACCGCGTGGATCTGCCCGGCCCCCCCCTGATCTGCATCCCCACCACGGCCGGCACCTCGGCCGACGTCTCCCAGTTTGCGATCATCAACAACCTTTTTGAGAAGATTAAAATTGCCGTGATCAGTAAAACGGTGGTCCCGGACGTGGCCCTGATCGATCCGTCCACCACGATGACCATGGATGCCGAGCTTACCGCCTGCACGGGCATGGATGCCCTGGTGCACGCCGCCGAAGCCCTGGTGTCGAGCGCCAGCAGCCCCTTGACCGATCTGCACGCCCTGGAAGCCGTGCGACTGATCTACAACCATCTGCCCGCGGTGCTCGAAATGCCCGACGACCTGAAACTGCGGGGCAAGGTCATGCTGGGGAGCCTCGAAGCCGGCATGGCGTTTTCCAACGCCAGTCTGGGGGCGGTGCACGCCATGTCCCACAGCCTTGGCGGGCGGCTTGACACGGCCCACGGTGAGAGCAACAGCATCCTGGTGGATCACGTCGTGCGTTTCAACTGGCCCCGTGCCGAGAACCGCTACCGCCGGATGGGGACGGCTGTGGGATTGGACCTCGCCGGCCGGCCGTCGGAGGAAGCCCGTGAAATGCTTGTGGATGCCGTGGTCCGGTTCAAGCACAAGGTCGGGATCCGCCAGACCCTTAAGGATTTCGGGGTCGGACCCGGCGATTTCCCTGCCCTGGCCCGCAATGCACTCAACGACCCGTGCATGGCAACCAATCCGATTCTGCCCACCGCCGCACAGATCGAGAAGCTCTATGAACAAGCCCTCTGACCCCCCTTCCGCCTACGAGCTGACGCGCAATCGCATCATCGGGCTGGGTGAGCGCACCGTCCGGAAAAGCTATTACCCTCAGCTCCAACAGCGCCTCCGTGAACTCAAGCAAAGCGAATTGCGCTACCGCGCGCTGTTCGAAGACTCGCCGACCTCACTGTGGGAAGAGGATTTCTCCCGCCTCAAGCAGCATTTCGATCGTCTCCGGCACCAGGGGGTTCAGGACTTTGACGCCTATTTCCGCGAGCAGCCGGAAGAAATCACGCGCTGCATCCGCATGGTCCGCATCCGCGACGTCAACAAAGCCACCCTGGCGCTTTACGAAGCCGGCTCCAAGAAGGAGCTGATGGCGAATATCCGCAAAATCATGCCGGTTTCGGATCTTGAGGTCCTGCGCAAGGAACTCGTGGCCATGGCCACCGCGGCCCACTTTGAGATCGAATGCCTTAACCACACCCTCACGGGCCAGCCGCGTCATTTGCTGATCCGCTCCTCGATCCCCCCGGGTTATGAAACGACCTGGGGCAAGGTATTCGTCTCCGCCTTCGATCTCACGGGACGTGTGCAGGCCGACGCGGAAAAGAAAAGGCTTGAACGGCAACTGCGCCAGGCTCAAAAAATGGAGGCCGTCGGCACGTTGGCCGGCGGCATCGCCCACGATTTCAACAACATCCTTTCGGCGGTCATCGGTTTTACCGAGATGGCTCTGGAGGATGCCGCGCCGGAATCTTTTCTGCGGCGCAACATGGAGCAGGTCCTGCAGGCAGGCATGCGCGCCAAACACCTGGTCCAGCAGATTTTGGCCTTCAGCCGCCAGAGCGACCGGGAGTTGCGGCCGGTTCAGCTAAAAAAAATCATCGTCGAAGCCAGCGAACTGCTGCGGGCCTCGCTGCCCTCAACGATCGCGATCCGCACCTGGATCAGGACAAACGCATTTACGATGAGCGACCCCACACAAATGCACCAGGTCCTGATGAACCTGTGCACCAACGCGGGCCATGCGATGCGCACAAGTGGCGGCACGCTTTCGATTACCCTCGATGCCCTTGACGACCCGGTGCATTGGCAGACGGAGCATCCCGAATTGACGGCCCGCGCCTATGTTCGCTTGACCGTCAGTGACACCGGCCACGGCATCTCCGAGCAGATCATCGACCGCATATTCGATCCTTTTTTTACCACCAAGGAGCACACCGAGGGCACCGGTATGGGGCTGGCCGTGGCCCACGGCATCGTCAAGAGTCACAAAGGGCTGATTGCCGTCAAAAGCCAGAGCGGGCAAGGCACCACGTTTACCGTCCTGCTGCCTCAGATCGTGAGCCCTGAATCCGACCGGAGCCGGGCCAGCGGCGTGCTGGAGACCGGCAGCGAATCAATCCTTTTCGTCGACGACGAAGCCATGCTCGTGGATCTGAGCTCGCAACTGCTCAAACGCCTGGGATACCGTGTGACCGCCTGCACCAGCAGCCTGGAGGCGCTCCGCCGCTTCCGCGATGCCCCGGAGGATTTCGACCTGGTCATTACGGACATGACCATGCCCCGGATGACCGGCAAGGAGCTGGCCGTTGAAATGCTCGCCAAACGCCCCGGGTTGCCCATCATTCTGTGCACCGGTTTCAGCGAGATCATTACGGAGGACGATGCCCGGCGCGCCGGCATCCGGGCCTTCATCATGAAGCCCATCATCATGAAGGAACTGGCAGCGACCATTCGCCGGATTCTTGATTCCCAGGGTTGAATACGACGGACAGGGGATTGCTCATGATCAGAGGGGTAACGGACGGGGCCAATGGCCGCGACGCGGCCCGGCGCTTCAAACCCGTACGCCTTCCGACGGGTTGACCGCTTCGTGGTCGGAAACCAGATCCGCCAGCAGGCGGGTCAAGTGGGGATAGGATGTCGCCGTGGCCGCAAAACGAAGCGGACCGGCTTGTCCACACTGGATGGGGTGCGCGATTTCGTCCGGCGCGTTGGGGTCCGGAAACATCTGGATCTGCATGCGGCTCCTCCCGCGGAGATCAATCATAACGAACGCGCGTTGGCGCGTCCGGCCGCGGTGATCCCCGCGGCCCTGGTTCGTGGGCGCATTCGTGCATACCCCAATCCTTCCGCGATGCCAAGTGCTGGAGGAAGCACCAGACACCGCGCGACACATTATTGTCAGTTCCCGGGCACCGCACCGACAATTTTGTCGCTCCACCCCCGGCCACCACAGAACCCCTTGCCCGGACGACTCCCGAAATCAGGGCCGCTTCGTCAATTAAATGACATGGGCGTCCCATCATCGGCGCCATCGAGCGCCGCTTACCGACGGCGGTTTCCACCCGGGCTTCGCTAGGCAGCGGCGGGAGCCGGCCGGCCGGGCGCCCGAGTGTGTCGCACCGCAAACCTCTCTGATGGCACTCCTTTTGCATAATCAACCCGTCATTGACTATTCGCAAAGGAGCTGCGTAGCAACCATGCCGATTCCGATCAATCGCGAGGAAACCAATCTCGAAGTCCTGGCCCGTATTGCCAAGGCTATGGCGCGTAAATACGATTGTTCCCTGAATATCGACTACAGCAACGGCAACCGACGGATCGAATTCATCGGTGACGAAACCGACAAAGCCCTGATTGCCGCGGAAATGGAATCACTGTTCGACACGGGCGTTTCAACCAAATAGCGCTTTACCCATCCCTGCCACCGGCCCAGCATGCACAGGGCGATCGCCGGCCTGCGCATCCACGCCATGCCTGAATCCGGTTGGGCCGCGAACGGCCCGCTCCCCCGGCGCTGCGTTCACCCCGGGTCGACGCGTTGCGCCGCCACACGAAAGCCTTATATTCTAAATGGTTTCGGTTCTGCTCCCAGACGCATCACGCACTCGAGCCCGCTCTTGCGGGCCATCGACGAAATCCCTCATCGTCCACCTCCACCGGAATCGCATCAACACCCAAGGCCCTACCGCCAACGCATCCGGGAGGAATAGAAATGGCCCCAGCAGCGCAACAAACCCTTTTCGCCCACATCGCCGCCTACAAAGATGGCCAACGCCTGTACGAAAACGCTTTCCAGTCGATTGCCCGCATGATTCTGGAGAGCGACATCGAAAAGGTGGTCGTCAACGGCAAGACGACCTACGATTTCGGCCTTTTCCGTCAGGGCACCAAACCGGTCGTTGGCATGTACGACGAAATCAACAGCTTTGTCTCCTATGTCAAGGACGCGGCTGAAGACGGCTCTTCCAAAGAAATGGCTTATGTTCTCGTGGGCGAGCCGGGCAACGGCAAGACCTATTTTGTCGAATACCTCTGCGCCTGCTATCGCGCGTTCCTGACCCGGCCCGAGAACCGGCGTTACACGTTCCGTTTCCGGCATCTCGACCGTCTGGGCAGCTACGGGCGCATCAGCGTGATCGAATCCCAGACCTACGAGGATCCCTTGGTACTGGCCATGAACCTGGCCGAAAATCACGCGGAAACACAGGCGTTCCTGCAGGCCAAGGCCGGCTTGGGCGAAGCGGCCGTCAATGCCCTCTTTGACGTCTACCGCCCGCTGGGTGCTTGCAGCGAATACATCTGGAACGACATTCGCAACCATACCGGTGGTGACCTCGAGAGCATGCTCGATTTCGTCGAAGTCCTCCCTGTGCCCATGTCCGAAAGCCTCGGCACCCTGACCGGCAAATACCCGGCCAAGGACAAGATCACGTCATCGGCTGTCGACCTGCTGGGGGAGGAGTCGATTCAGCGCCT
>JASJBQ010000294.1 GCA_030066455.1 Desulfobacterales bacterium | reverse complement strand
GGGTCGGAATCGGTATCGAGGCGTTCCGGGCTGATTTCTTTTTTGAGACCCGATACCGATTCCGATAGCGATACCGAATAGAAATAACCCTGTGATTAGGGCGCGACAATGGATATCCCCAAACGCGGGTGGTGGTGTTTAGATTGTGGTTCGGGGCAAGACGCCGTGCGACGTGGAAGCGGAGCGTACACGAAGTACGTGAGCATTTCGCGATGTGCGGCAACGCAGCCCCGGGCCGCAAGATGAACGTCTCCGCCCGCGTTTAGGTTTTGGACATGAGGTGCGTAACCGCCCCCTCCAGCCCATCGATGGAAAGCTCGAACATGGGGAAAATGCCGCGGATGACGTCGATGGTGTGGGTGTAGTCCCACATGCGCCGGGCCACGGGGTTGAGCCAGACCGCCTTGTCGAAGGTGTCGGCCAGAAACTGCAGCCGCCGGATGCTGGGCTCGCCGCTGCGCTCCTGGATGTAAATGGAGCCCTCGCGGGCCATGAGCTCGTAGGGCGCCATGCTGGCGTCGCCCACCAGAATGAGACGCGTTTCAGGGGCGAAGCGCGAGGCCAGCTCCTCCAGTCGGAGGGGTTTCTTGTAGCGCGTGGGATCGGCCCAGAGGGCGTCGTAGACCGTGTTGTGGAAAAAAAGGGTGCGGATGTCCTTGAACTGGGCCCGGGCATAGTCAAACAGGGTCTGGACGATCTTGACATAGGGATCCATGGACCAGCCCCCATTGTCGATGGCCAGGATCACCTTGAGGCGGTCCTTGAGATCGCGGTCGAAGACGATCTCGATCTCCCCGCCGTTCTTCATGGTCTGGTAGATGGTGGCCTCCACGTTGACCCGGTCGCGAGGCCCGGAGGGCACCATGTGGCGCAGGCGTTTCAGGGCTTCGCCCATCATGGCCTCGGTCAGGGGGCCGCTCAGCGAATAGTCGCGGTAGCGTCGGTCCAGGGCCACCTTGACCGCCGACTTGTTGCGCGACACCCCCCCGACGCGCATGCCCCCGGGATGGTAGCCCGAGTGGCCCACGGGCGAGGTGCCGCCGGTGCCGATCCAGCGGTTGCCGCCATGGTGTTCGCCCTCCTGGTCTTTGAGCCGCTCCTTGAAGTAGTCGAGCAGTTCTTCCGGCGTGAGCTTCTGCAGGGACTCTTCGTCGATTCCCAGGGCATCCGCCATTTCGCGCGGGTTTTGGAGCCATTCCTCGAGCATGGCGCGGGCCAGTTCGTCCAGTTCCAGCCCCTCCGTATCGGGCAGTTCGGCCCCTTCGAAGTAGTGGGCGAACACCTGGTCGTAGCGATCGAAGTAGCGCTCGCTCTTCACCAGGATGGCGCGGGCGGCGGTGTAGAAATCGTTCAGGGAGGCGATCAGGCCGGTGCCCAAGGCACGGTGCAGAGTCAGAAAAGCGGTCGGGCTGACCGGCACACCCGCTTCCCGCAGGGTGTAGAAGAAGTCGACGAACATCAGAAAAGTTTGCGCCGGCTCACCAGCGCCCCGGCCTTCTGGTAGTCCTGGCTCTTCTTGAACAGGACCCCCAGAAAGGGAATGTCGCCCTTGGCAAGCTTGCTGGGCTTGAAGTCCGGATCGGCGCCCAGGGCCCGTATCCAGTTGATCAGCTCGCGCGTGGCCGGCCGCTTCTCGATGCCCTCCAGCTCCCGCATGCGGTAGAAGGTCTCCACGGCATTGTCCATCAATTCGCCGTCGATCTCCGGGAAGTGCACCCGGATGATCCTGCGCATCATCTTGGGGTCGGGAAAGGCGATATGGTGGAAGTTGCAGCGGCCCAGAAAGGGGTCCGAAAGGTCCTTCTTGGCATTGGAGGTGATGATGATGACGGGCCGGTGGTGGGCGGCGACGGTCTTGTCGATCTCGATGATGTCGAACTCCATCTGGTCTAAAACGTCCAGCATGTCGTCCTGGAAGTCGGTATCGGCCTTGTCGATCTCGTCGATCAGCAGGACGGTGCGGGTGTCGGCGGTAAAAGCCTGGCCGATTTTGCCCATCTTGATGTAGTCCTCGATATTGCTGACGTCGCGGGTTGAGTCGCCGAAACGGCTGTCGTTCAAGCGGGTCAGGGTATCGTACTGGTAGAGCGCCTCAACCAGCTTGAGGCTGGATTTGACGTTCAGCACGATCAGGGGCATACCTATACTCTCGGCGATCGCATGGGCCAGCATGGTCTTGCCGGTGCCTGGCTCCCCCTTGAGCAAGAGCGGCATTTCCAGCGCCATGGAAATGTTGACGATGGCCGCCAGTTCCGCGTCCAGTACGTAGCGGCTGGCGCCGGTGAAGTTTTTCCGATCGGTATCCAGCATCTCCCCCCCCTCAGGGGCGGGTTCGTAAGAAGCCCGATATCGGCGTTACGCGAATCCTTCCTCGCTGCGGCGTACTGAAGTACAGCCTCGCTCTTCAGGATTCGCAAGCCTTGATCTCGGGCTTTTTACGAAACCGCCGTGAAAATAATTTGATTCGATTATCCTCGCCGCCAAACCAGGCGCCCGCGATGATCTGATGACGATTGGCGCTGTGCAAGCCCATTTTGGGCGTCGGCGTCGCTATCGGGATCGGGATCGAACACTTTTTTAGCGCGTCCCCTCTCTCTCCCGCACCGCACGGGATACCTCCCGGGTGAGGTCCAGCACTTTCTGGGCATGGGGTACACTCAAGGAGCCGGTGCCGCAGCTGGGCGTTATCAGGGACTGGCGTCGCAGGGCGTCGGTGTCCAGACCGGCCTGGCCGGCTGCGGTGAGCAGCTTGTCCCAGCGGTCCACGAGCGTGCCCACCGACTCTTTGTCGATCACGTCGGCCGGGCCGGTGGGGACGATGCCCCAGGCCACAAGCCCCCCGCGCGCCAGGAAGGTTTTGACTTCATCGGCATAGAGCAGGAAGCGTTCGGCATAACCGTAGGCGTCGAAGTTGACCACATCCACGCCCGTGCTCAGCACGAGCCCCCAGTCCGTGTTGGCGCACACATGTACCCCGGCTAGCCCGCCGGCATTGTGGATGGCGCCGAAGACCTCCTCCAGGGCGGCCGTGATTTCCTCGCCGGATATGCTGATCAGCTCGGATGAGCCGTAACCGGCCAGCGCCGGCTCATCAACGAACACGATCACCGGCACCCCGAAGGTTTTAAGCCGCACCACCTGCCAGGCCGCCTTGAGGGACAGCAGTTTGACGGCCGCATCGCGGGCGTGCAGATCGTAGAACACCGGCCGGTCCTGCTGGTCCTTCAACCCCAGGCCGAATGTCACCGGGCCGGTCACCTGCCCCTTTACGGCCACGAGGGAGGTCCTCGCCTGCGCCATCCGCTCCATGAAAACATGAAACCCCCGGGCCACATCGGGCGCAAGGGCGAACCGGGACGCCATGAGGGCCGCGTCGTTTTCGACGGCTTGCAGATACTCTTCGTAAAAGGCGGTCAGCGCCGGCTCGAAGCCATCGCTCGCGCTGTCCACTCGCCAGCGGTCCTCCTCCCTGACCAGCCCCGGCATCCCCGGTATAAACTGCGGCACCATGCCCTCCTCTTGGAAAATGGGCAGTTGAACCCAGAGCGGGATTTCGGGTGTAGCCGCCAACACCATATCCAATGCCTCATTGTGGTCGGCCACCGGCAGGCTGCCAATGAGAAGCGGACGCAACTCGGGTTTGAACTCGGTCATTGCAACCTCGATTTTAGAATTTACCCTAAAAATGGGACCATTAACACGGCCGCAGATGATCCGCAAGTCGGGCCCGTGGGCCGCACCGGCCGTTAGGTTCAGATTGACACCCGCAACAGGGCGGTGTTATGTTTTTTTAATTTCAATCGATAGTTAAACCGCTTTGACTTGCCGTGGCAGATATTATATCCATATGCGACAAACTGGCGCAGGCCAAGGATAGGCAGTCGGCCGCGCGCGACAAGCGTAAGCGACTGGCGGTCCAGCAGATGTACCAGCGCGCCGGCTGCGCAGCGGTCTGCGAGCGTTGCGGCGCCCCGACGGCCACCGGGTGCGGCTGCCAGTCCAGCGAGGTTCAGAACCGGCGCATTCCCTATCGGTTCTGCGAGGATTGCGCCGAGGAGTTCGTGGACTATATCGAACGAATGCAGGGCCGTGTCGATGAGAGCCTGTACTGGCGCGACGAAGCCTGGATGGAAGTATGGGCGACCTGGATCAACCACCGCGCCGCCCTCGACCGGCATTTCCGGTCCAAAGGTTTTGCCCGCTTAATCGAAGAAATAAAAAACACCCCGTCGGATTAGGAGGAAAATCGAATGTTCGGAATTGGAATGCCAGAACTGATCATCATACTGGTCATTATACTGATAATTTTTGGGGCGGGGAAATTGCCGGAAATCGGCGCCGGAATGGGCAAAGCCATCAAGAGCTTCAAATCCGCCACCGCCGACGACGACGACAAGAAGGAAAACGAAAAAATCGAAGGCGAAAATAAATCCTGATAAACGCCGCGCGCCGCCCCGCAGGGAACGCGGCGATTGACCATGATACCGCCTTAGAAGCAAACGTAATCACCCCCAACCCCAGGCAACCGCGATCCACCGGACATTGCCCGGGGTTCTAAATCTTCCCCCCCCCGAGGTAGGCCGCCGATGGTCGAAACCGTATAAGAACCCACCGGTTCAAATAACCCTTTGGATATCCCCTTCAGCTTTGACGGTCTCGTAAAAAGTTCGAGATACGGCTTGCGAATCCGGTGGAATAAGGCGTACTTACGGTACGCCGCCGTGACGGGGGATACGCGTAACGCAGATATTGGACTTTATACGAGACCGGCAGCTTTGAGCCAGCGATACAGTAAGGCTCCTCCTGCAGAGCGGGAGTCCTCAGGTAGCCCCCCGGAGGGGGCTTGGTCAATCTGTTGGGGGTTTAGGTTTTTCCCTTTGTCCCGCGCCGAGCATCGACACGGCGGGCGGGATAAGCGCGCGGACTTGTCTGAGCGAAGCGAGTTTCCGCGCGCGCCGCACGACGTAGCGACGCGCAGGATTAAGCGGGACACGGCGGTTTCTTTTGGTTCGTTTTCTTTCCCGGGAAAGAAAATGAACAAACCTAATAACAGAATCACACCCCGGATCGGTCGAACCGCGCCGGGTCCGCCTCTAGATGTAGAGGGTTTAGATCAAAACTAACCCGATCAAATAAGCTGTAAATCTGCGAAACCGGTACGATAACCGTATCCGTTCTTTCCTGCGCATCAACCCCACCATATACCAGTCCGCTGCCACCGGGGATATGATCGGGAAACAGCTTGGCAAAATGCTTCAAGCCTTTGAAATAGTCCCGCGTGATCGTCATTCCGGCCTTGATCTCGATGGGGAATAGATCCGACCCACTGACCACCAGCAGGTCAACCTCATTGCCCTTGCTGTCGCGGTAAAAATAAAGATTGCTCCGACGCCCCTGGTTAAATCGGTATTTCATCGCCTCGGCGACGATCAAATTTTCGAAGAGATGACCACGCAGCGGATCCCGCGACAGCTGTTTCGCATTTTCGATGCCAAGAAGGAAAGCGGCCAAACCGACATCGAAAAAATACATTTTGGGCGATTTGATCAGGCGCTTGGAGATGTTGCGGTAATAGGGCGGCAAGAGGAAGACGATGAAACTGGCTTCCAGCAGCGACAACCAGCTGCGGGCCGTCGTGTGGGAAATCCCGGTATCGTTGGCCAGGCTGTTGAGGTTGAGCAGTTGGCCAATGCGCCCGGCACATAATTGAATGAAATGTTGAAAAAGATTCAAGTCCTTAATCGTGGCCAGCTGTCTCAAATCCCGTTCGATATAGGTTTGAAAATAGTCGCCCAGGGCCTGGGTCGGATCAAGGTCTTTATCCCAAATGCGGGGATAAAAACCCCGGTGGAGAAGACGGTCATTATCCGGCAGCGAAAAAGTGGATTGAATTTCCGCTATTGAAAATGGCAAAAGCTTGATCAGGGCGGTACGACCAGCC
>JASJBQ010000041.1 GCA_030066455.1 Desulfobacterales bacterium | reverse complement strand
TTTGGCCTCGACGTAGCTCTTGAGGGTCACCTGGGATTTGCTGCAGCTGGCGCAGGTGCCCCGCAGGTTGACGACCACGCGGCTGCCCTCTACGTCCACCAGTTCGATGTCGCCGCCGTCCTGGCGCAGGGTCGGGCGAATTTCGCGCTCCAGCGTCTCCTCGATCAGCCTGATTTTCTGGATGTTGGTCATCTTTTTGGCCCGTGGCAGGATCGTTACACAGGTGCCGTGGACCTCGTTCATGATCTGCTGGATCTTGTCGTGGCAGTTGCCGCAGCCGCCGCCGGCCTTGAGATAGCCGGTGACGTCTTCGATCGATGTCAGACGGTGCTCGCGGACGGTCTTCTCGATTTCACGATCGGTAATGCCGAAACACTCGCAGATGATGTTGCCGTCCACTTCGCGGGCAGCCTCCCCCCGGTACTGGGCAATGGCTTTCTCGAGCGCCTCCTGGCCCATCACCGAGCAGTGCATCTTCTCCTTAGGCAGATCCCCGAGGTAAGCGGCAATGTCCTCGTTGGTGATGGTTTCCGCCTCTTCCAGACTCTTGCCGATGATCAGCTCGGTCAGCGCCGAAGACGATGCGATCGCGCTGGCGCAGCCAAAGGTCTGAAACTTGGCATCGGCGATGCGCCCCTCCCCGTCCAGCCTGAAATAGAGGGTCAGTGCATCACCACAGGCCAGCGAGCCGACCTCGCCCACGCCGTCGGCATTTTCGATCACCCCCACATTGCGCGGATTGAGGAAATGCTCTTTGACCTTGTCTGTATAGTCCCACATGAGTTCTCCTCCCTGAATGGACCACATGATGCGATGAATGCCGCAGCGGGCAGCCTTCGCCCCTAAATTATTACGAAAGAAATATTAAGCACGAATGCCTGAAAGCAAAGGGCGCCCGGGAATCGGCAGGACCTGAGACGATCGGCCGGTAAAGTGATTTCAGCGGACGATCCGCCCGTCGCCCTTGCCAAGCGGCGGTGTTAATATTATGTTAACAACCGTTAAGCAACACCATTAACACCCGAGGGTCGATCATGGACATCACAAGTTTCTGGGAAACCATCGTCAACACGCTTCACGACGGCCTGCTGGTGGTCGATTCCCGGGGGACGATCATGAACGTCAACCCGGCCGCCGAAAAGCTGACCGGCTACCATGCGGAGGAGCTGGTGGGCCAAAACTGCCGGATCCTCAACTGCACCGGCTGCCAGATTTACGGTCGGGGGGCGGGTAAGGACTGGTGCGGGTTGTTTTCAAGCATGCAGGTGCGTGCCAAGCGGTGCACGATTACCGACAAGAGCGGCCGGGCGCTCTACATCATGAAAAACGCCTCCGTGCTCAAGGACGACAACGGCGAGGTGGTCGGGGCCATCGAAACCCTGACCGACATTTCCGAGGTCGTTCGCCAGGAGCAGGAGATCATATCTCTGCGCCACACCTGCCAGCTGGACGAAGAGTTCCATGGCATGATCGGGCACTCGCCCCCCATGCAGACCCTTTTCGAGCTGATCGAAAATGTGGCCCGCAGCGATGCGCCCGTGATGATTCACGGCCCCAGCGGCACCGGCAAAGAGCTGGCCGCCCGCGCGGTGCACGAAGCGGGACAGCGGCGGGGCAAACCCTTCATCAAAGTCAATTGCGCGGCCCTTAACGAGAATCTGCTCGAAAGCGAGCTCTTCGGCCACGTCCGCGGCGCCTACACCGGTGCCGAGCGCATGCGCATCGGCCGATTCGAGGCCGCCCACGAAGGCACCATCTTTCTGGACGAGGTCGGGGACATCCCGCCGGCCACCCAGGTCAAGCTCCTGCGGGTGCTGGAGGAAAAGGAAATCGAGCGGGTCGGCGACCAGAAGCCCATCAAAGTGGACGTGCGCATCATTTCCGCCACCAACAAAAAACTGGAAGCCCTCATCGATCAGGGCCTCTTCCGGGAAGACCTCTTCTTTCGCATCAACGTCTTTCCCCTGAATATGCCGCCCCTCAGCCGACGGGGCGACGACATCCCCCTTCTGGTGCAGCATTTCATCACCCTGAACAACGCCCGCAGCGCCAAGAAGATCGAGGGGCTAACCCCCGGCGCCATGGATATTCTTCTGGCCTATCCCTGGCCCGGCAATGTGCGCGAGCTGCGCAACGCCGTCGAATACGCCTTTGTACTCTGCCCGGGCGGCTGGATCGAGCCGGACCACCTGCCGCAGCGCATTCTGGCCCCCGAAGCCCCTCCGCCAGCGGCCGTCCCGAAGCCCACCGACCGGCACAAGGGCAAGCGCGATCGCCTGGTGGCGGCCCTGCGGGCCAGCGGCGGCAACCAGTCCCAAGCGGCGGAGCGTCTGGGTGTCAGCCGGGTGACGATCTGGAAATGGATCAAGAAATTCGGCATCGACCTTCATCGCGACGTATGATGCTTCTCCGGCCGACACCGGGCCGTCAAGGCGTTTGACAACCCGACAGCGGGCCCCCATATTCCCGATATTATTGTTCCCTTTCCCCAAGGCGGCAACCCCGATGGACGACAAGCTCAAGCTGATGAAGGATGCCTGCACCCGCGAGGCCGAAATGCTCTCCTGCTACCGGGAGCAGCTTCCCCGGATTGCGGAAGACATCATCCACATCTGCGACGACGTCAAGTGCTTTACCCACGTGGAATACGACCCGATTCCCTCACGCGACTCGGTGATGGCCATCATCGACAAGTTCCGGCAGATCGTCTTCCCGGGCTACTTCTCCCCGGAAAAACTCGATCCGGTCAATCTGCGCTACAGTCTGGGTCAGGCCGTCTCCCAGTTGTTCGACATGATTTCGGGTCAGGTCACCCTGAGTATCAGCCACGACTGTTTCCGCTATGACAAACCCTGCCAGCAAGGCACCGAGCGGGGCTACGAGGTGGCTCTGGAAGTGCTCGCCGCTGTTCCCGACATCCGCAAGATCCTGGCTGAGGACGTGCAGGCGGCCTTCGACGGCGACCCGGCCGCCAAAAGCTTTGACGAGATCATCTTCAGCTACCCGGGGATGTACGCCCTCACGGTCTACAGGCTGGCCCATCAGCTCTACCGGCTCGAGGTCCCGCTCCTGCCGCGGATCATGACCGAGCACGCCCACAGCCAGACCGGCATCGACATCCACCCCGGGGCCCGCATCGGCCGCCGCTTCGTGATCGACCATGGCACCGGTGTGGTCATCGGCGAAACCACCGAGATCGGGGAGAACGTCCGCATCTATCAAGGCGTGACCCTGGGAGCCCTTTCGCTGCCTCCCGAGGTGGTCAACGACCTGCGCTACAAGAAACGCCACCCCACCATCGAAGACAATGTGATCATCTATTCCGGGGCCACCATCCTGGGCGGTGAGACCGTGATCGGGGCCAACTCCACCATCGGCGGCAGTGTCTGGCTGACCGAATCGATTCCGCCGAACACGCGCGTCATGCTCGAAACGCCCAAACTGGTCTACAAATAATAAGGAGGGCGCCATGAACCGACACCCGTCCATCGTGGAAACCATCGGCCGCACCCCGCTCGTGCGCCTGAACCGCATCGCCGCGGATCACGATGCCGAAATCTACGCCAAACTCGAATTCTTCAACCCTCTGGGAAGCGTCAAGGACCGCATCGCGGGATCGATGATCGCGGCGGCCGAGAAAGAGAACCGCATCGGCCCGGACACCCTGATCGTGGAGCCCACCAGCGGCAACACCGGCATCGCCCTGGCCTTCATCTGCGCGGCCCGGGGCTATCGCCTCTGCCTTACCATGCCCGACACCATGAGTCAGGAGCGGCGCAAACTTCTGACCCACCTCGGAGCCGAGCTGGAGCTGACACCCGGCAGCGGTGGCATGAAGGCGGCCATTGCCAAGGCGCACGACATCATGGAGGGGAACGGGGACAGCTACATGCCCAACCAGTTCGCCAACCCGGCCAACCCGCGCATCCACCGCGAGACCACGGCGGAGGAGATCTGGGCCGACATGGGGGGCGAAGTGGACATGCTGGTCGCCGGCGTCGGTACCGGGGGCACCCTGACCGGCGTCAGCCAGGTCCTCAAACAACGTAACCCCGAATTCATGACCATTGCGGTCGAGCCGGCCAATTCGCCGGTGCTTTCCGGCGGCAGCCACAGCCCCCATAAAATCCAGGGAATCGGCGCCGGCTTCGTGCCCGACGTCCTCGAACGCGACCTGATCGACACGGTGGTCACCGTGACCAATGAAGAAGCCTTCGAGACCGGCCGGCAGCTGGCCCGCGTAGAGGGCATCCTCTGCGGCATCTCATCCGGTGCGGCCGTGGCCGCGGCTCTGAAAATGGCGGCCCGCCCGGAAGGCCGCGGCCGCAGGATGGTGGCCATCCTGGCCAGCACGGGCGAGCGCTACATCAGCACCGATCTGTTTCAGTAAGCACCGGCGACCGCGGTCATGAAAGCCATCCTGGTGGACAGTTCATCCGCGATCCTGCTCTACAAATCCGGGTGGCTGGATGCCACCCTTGATCTTTTCCTTCTCCAAACCAGCCGGGCCGCCAGCCGGGAGCTGACCGTTCCCGGCTATCCCGGGGCAGCCCGTTTTCGACACCTGTTCGAACGGGGGCAGATTCAAATCCTGCCGGCCGCCGATGCCGCATTCGACGCGGACGAGGCCTTGAATGCGATGGGCGCGGGCGAAAGGGAATGCATCCGGCACTACCTGACGGGCGCCGGGGCGTTCATTCTGCTGGACGACGGCCGGGCCGCGGCTTACTGCCGCGCCCGCAACATCCCCTATATCAACGCGCTGTTGGTGCCCCGCATTCTGGCGCTGGCGAACGAGGCCATCACCGCTCCGGCCGTCGCCGACGCCATGGCACGTATCTACGCTCTCGGCCACTATGCCTCCTGGATCTGGGACCATGCCCGAAGCTGCAGCGATACGGCGCTGGCACCGTTTCGGCCCTAACAGCCGGCCACGCCGCTGCAACTGCGGGCGTTGACGCTCCCCGATCGGCGTGCTATGGGGGACGCCATTATCGTTCGTCGGTCTGCCCGTCGACCCGGCGGCCTGACGAAAGGAGCGCACCGCACCCATGACGCAGGCTACCCCGATGCGGCGATGACAATGATCGGATCCCGGATTTGAATTCTCAGCCTCCCACCCCCAGCGTCAGCTTCAAAGACCGTCTGAAACTCTTCTGGGCTCTCTCGCGCACACCCCACGGACTGATCGACATGACCACACCCTGCCTGGCCGCACTGTTGTGGCTGGGGGCCTTTCCGCCCTTTACCACCATCGTGGTCGGTTTGGTAACGGTCTTTGCCGGCTACACCGCCGTCTACGCCCTCAACGATATCGTCGGCTACCGCTCCGACCGGGCCAAACTGGAAGCCGGCGGTTTCGCGGGCGATGCGCATGCCAGCGATCTGGATGCGATGCTGATCCGTCATCCGCTGGCCCAGGGGGTTCTCCCGCTGCGCGACGGCATCCTCTGGGGGGTGACCTGGGGCTTCGTGGCCGCCGCCGGCGCCTACTGGCTCAACCCGTTCTGCCTGGTCATCTTTGCTGCCGGATGCCTGCTCGAAACGCTCTACTGCGTGCTCTGGCGGGTAAGCCCCTACCGCGCCTTCGTGAGCGGCGCCGTCAAGAGCGCCGGATCCATCGCGGCAGTCTTCGCTGTCGACCCGCGGCCGTCCCCGCTCTTTCTGCTCTTTCTCTTCCTGGTGATCTTTCTGTGGGAAATCGGCGGACAGAACGCCCCCAACGACTGGACCGACATCGAAGAAGACCGGCAATTCGGCGCCCGCACGATTCCGGTCGTCTTCGGACTGGACAAAACCCGCGACATCATTCTGGGTGCACTCTTCTTGGCCGTTCTGGCCAACCTGGTACTTTTTCTCCTCGCTCCGGCCCCGTTCGGCCCACTGGCCCTGGCCGTCAGTGTGGCCGCCGGCCTCTATCTGCTGATCTGGCCGGCCTGGCAGCTCCACGGGTCGGCCCGCAAAACCGACGCCATGCGTCTCTTCAACCGCGCCAGCCACTACCCGCTGGCCCTGTTCGTGATCGTAGCCCTGCGGCTGCTGGCCTAATGGACACTCCGCGACATGGACAACGCCGCGCTTTTCGGTTTGGGGATCTCTAACGCGACAGCGTCATCGGCGGGGCGGTTGAACCCGGGCCACTTCACACCGGTGCCGTTCGGCCCACCGCCAGCACGTAGAAGGGCCGCCATTCGATCCGGGCAATACCGTCGAAGGCATTGAACGCCAGTTCGGCATGCAGGTCACGGCTTTCGAACCGGTTTTCTTCCGGGTGGACCAGCAGACGCCGCGTCAGCCAATTCTGGTAGGCGGCCGGATAGAATTCCTCCAGGAAATAGCACCCGCCCGGCCGCAGCACCCGGGCCACCTCCGCCAAGGCCTGCTGCCAGCGGGGCACGTGGTGCAGAAAACCGGACCCCACCACGGCGTCGAAGGAATCGGTTGCAAAGGGCAGGCGGGACGCATCGGCGCAAGCCAGGGCCGCCCCAAGGCGCGGCGGTTTTTTAATTCGGCCGGCAGCCGCCGCGAGCATCCGCAAGTCGAGGTCGGTCGCCACCAGCCGCCGCGGGCGGAAATAGCGCTGGAGCCATCCCAACGCATGTCCCGTGCCGCAGCCGATTTCAAGCATGCTCTCGACTGCGGCGACCTTGTTGCGCGCCATCCAGCGAACAACCTGGAGGTGCCAGAATCGCCGAAGCGGGAATTCGACCACGATGCGCTCTAAGGCGTTGAGTTTCATACCGTATCATCCTGTGATGATGTTGCTTTAAACCTGCTTTTGACCAGGGTGGATGTAACGTGTCATCGCTAACCTAAGAAGATTACCAATGAACCGCAACCATGACGCGCCTCAAATAATCCGTCGACCGAACATCATTGCCCTTGACCACGTCCGTCGGTAGTGGGCCGGGCGCTACGGCACTCTTTGGAAATACGGGTTCGGCGTCGGTATCGCTATCGGAATCGGCCGCGAAGGTTTTGGATATCGCCCGTAGTGCTCGAGTCCCGATTCCGATGCCGATCCCGAGAGTGTCAGGAATCACCGAATCGGATCGGCGAGCACCAGGCGATGCGCTATTTGAGGGGGCATCCCCCCTATTTAACGCACCTTGCGCCCCACATGGGCCACCGCAATGCCGTTGGTCATGCGCCGGTAGTGTACGTGCGCGAAACCGAGCTCTTCCAGTATGGTGCTGATTTCGTCCGGGAGGTGAAAAAGGCGGATGGTTTCAGGTAGGCAGGAGTAGGATTCCGCCGAGCCGACCAGGAGTTGTCCCAGGAAGGGCATGACGTAGAACGAATAGACGTCGTAGAGCCAGCGGAACAGGGGGTTCACCGGTTTGGAGAACTCCAGGCACAGAAACTTCCCGCCGGGCTTGAGCACGCGGTGCATCTCGCGGAAGCCCTGCTGCATATGGGTGACGTTGCGAATCCCGAAGCCCACCATGGCGGCGTCGAACGTATGGTCCGCGAAGGGGATCTTTTCGGCATCCCCCTGAACAAAGCGAATCTGGTGCGCCGTCGGTTTGCCCACCAGTTTCGGAAGGCCGGCCTGGAGCATGGCCCAGTTGATGTCGTAAACCACGATCCGCCCCCGGGGGCCGATGCGCCCGGCCGCCATGATGGCCAGATCGGCCGTTCCCCCGCACACGTCCAGGATGCGGTCTCCCGGCGAAAGCCCCATCATCCGGATGGCGGCCCGTTTCCAGGCGTACTGGATCCCGAAGCTCAACAAGGTGTTCATGAAATCATATCGCGGCGCCACCCGGTTGAAATGCCGCCGCACCCAGTCGACTTTTTCGGGTGTGGGCATCTCTCGATAGCCGAACTGGGCCATGTTCGAGGCGTCGATCTGCCGATCCAGCTGCGCGCGCCGCTTGCCGGCGCCAAACCATTGCGGTGTCTTCCATTCCATCGATCGTTGTCTCCCGTTGCGGCGGAGGTTGCCAGGCGGTGGGCTTTGCGATACAGAACACGCTCAGCACCGCGGCAATCCGAAAGCGCATATTCATACCGGATTGCGCGCTGAAATCCAAGTCGCGAATCCCTATCGCCGTCCTATTCGAGTCCCGCCAAGATACCCGGGGGACAACCACTACATGCCGAGGGAGGTGACCCATTGCATTCCCGCAACCGACGCGATTTCCTTCGATTCACCCTGGCCGCCGCGGGCGCCGCGGCCTTCTGGCCGATGCCCCTGCGGGCGCAAGCAACGGACTGCCAGATACCGCACCCCATCAGCCCGCCCGACCCGCGCTTCAAGGGGCAGTGCCCCAACTGCGGCATGGTCCGAAGCATGTGGGCCCGTACCTGGGTGACGTTTGAAAATGCAGAAGGCAAGTCGGAAGCCTGTTCACTGCACTGCCTGGCCGATGTGGCCCGCAAATCCGGGGAGTCGCCCCAGCATGTCCAGGTGGCCCTCTACCTCCGCCCGAAGGCGCTGCACCCGGCCGGGCATGCCACCTTCGTCGTGGGTTCGAACGCCCGCGGCACGATGACCCTGCGGAGCAAGATCGCCTTTCCCCATCAGAATGCCGCCGGCCGTTTCATTAAGTCCTGCGGCGGGGAAATGGCGTCGTTCAAAGACGCCTTCGCGCTGGCGCTCCAGGGCGTTCCCCGGGAAAACCAGATGATCACCGCCAATCGCCTCAAGAAAAACAAGATCGTCGAACCGCTGGACAACCAGGATCGCTGCCCGGTCTGCGAAATGTTTCCCGCCCGCTACCCGCGCCACAAAAACCAACTGCATACCCGGGACAAGACCGTCTACCATTTCTGTTCGACCCAGTGCCTGTTTGCTTTTCTGGAAGGCAGCCCCAGCTATGCCGGCCGTCGGGTGAACCCTTTTCTGATCTGGGTGGTCGACCACGAAACCAAAACCTGGATCAGTGCACGGACGGCCTACTACGTGATCGGCGCCGGAGAGGCGGGCCCCATGGGACGCGAGGCCTTCGCCTTCGACCGCAAATCGGATGCCGGAACCTTTGCGCGGCAGCATGGCGGCACGGTCCTGCCGTTCGCGGATGTCACCAGCGATCGCATCATGAAGTAGTGTCGAACCAGGACGGGGATAGATTCTGGTTTTGATCGCCGCGCCAGGCATTGACACGACGGCCGGGAATAATAAGCGGACCGGTTGGCGCCGACGGTGCTGCTGTGGGCAGCAGGACTATCTGCCCGAAGGTCAGCCGTTCGCGGATGTTGACGATGCGGCGTCCCGCAGCATCTCATAGATATCCACCGGGCTGCGCTGGTTGGCGGTGGCAATCGCCTTGATGGTCATGCCGCCGCGAACTTCGAGGCCATGGGCTTCGAGCGACCGGCGCAGGCGCTCGGTATCCAGGCCGTACTGGCGTCCGAAATCATCCAGCGTCAGCTTCCCGGTGCCCGGCGGCGGCAGTTCCGGAAGCGTCCGGGAGGCGATGCCCGTCGTTGTCGCGGGGGGCGCCATGGCGCTGTAGAGGGTCTGCGGCGACACCCCGTTGATGGCGGCCATGTCCTGCAGCGACTGATCCGGACCGGCCACCCGGTAGCCGGCCGCGGCCAGGGCCTCACGGGCCGCTTGCAGATCGAGGCCCGTCTTGCGGGCAAAGGTCTTCAGGGTGGAAAGCTCGGCATGCCCGTAGGGCGGCTCACCGTATTTCCGGGCCGCGGCGGCCTTGATGTCATCCTGAAGTCCAAGAATCGTCCCGAAGGGCGGCCAGCCGGCCAGGGTGCCTACCGTGAACAGCGCCACCAACACGGCGGCCAGGTTGAACTCCGGCGTGAAGACCTTCCAATTGCGGGCCCGGTCTTTCAGGTACTGGGTGAGCGGCTTCCAGTTGTAGTAGACGTGCAACCCCAGCGCGATCAGGAAAAGCAGGCCCATGTTGATGTGCACCGCCCCCCACTGGGTCTTGGAAAGGCCCATCAAGCGCCAGTCCGCCCAGTAGGCCACCCGGCCCTGGGGGACAATGTAAAGGATGATACTGGTCAGAACCATGACCACGAAGGATAGAGCGGCAGTCAAAGATACCGTTCGTCGAATGTTCACTTTATGGCTCCTTGTTTTACGTGCTTGAAATGTGTTTCCCCAAAATGGTCAAGCTATCAATCTCCATCAAAGAGGGCTTTTTCGTTATTGCCGGTAGGTCTGCAACCCTTTGCCCCGCGCTGAGCATCGATGCGGCGGACGGTAAAAGCGCGCGGACTGTCTGAGCGCCAGCGAGTTTCCGCGCGCTCCGGCCGACACGGCGACGCGCAAGAAGAAGCGGGGCAGGGCGCCTTCTTTTGGTTACTTTTCTTATGCGCATAAGAAAAGTAACATGAAAACAAGCTTTTCTGGCAAGTCGCGCCGCACCACCTTTCAACAAGGCTTTGAGTTATGACCAATGGGATTTATGAGCGCCAATCGGCGCAAAGGTTACAGCAAACCGCAATGGTGCGTAGCTGAGGGAGCAGGCAGACTGAGACGCCACACCGTGACGTCTCCACCCGCTGCGCGGGACCGTCTAAATGCCGATGGCGGCCGCGCTCTTGACGATCAGGGCCGCAGCCATGCCGATCATCAGGATACCCGCCAGAAGGTCCGATTGCCGGCGGAAGCGCCGGATGAGGGGGGCCAGTCCGCTTCCCAGCAACAGCAGGCCGGGCAGGGTGCCCAGACCGAAGGCCAGTGTCAGTACTGCGCCCTGGAAGGGATCGTCGATCGCCAGCACCCGCGAGAACGCCCCGAAAGAAAGCCCGCAGGGCAGAAACCCCATCACCGCCCCCGACACCAGCATGGCCGCCGTCGTGCCCCGGCCCGCCCGTTGCAGCAGCGCGCCGACCCCCGGCAGACGGGCGAGGCCGCCCCCGGTCATCCAGACCGGCTCACGGATCAGACCGAGCCGCGCCAGCCCCAGCACGGCCAACAGGCCGCCGGCCAGCAGGCCAAAACCGATCTGGGCGGCCGCCACGCCGGTCAACGGGTCGGCCGCAACCCGGCCGGCCAGCAAACGCACCAGACCGCCCAAGCCGCCCAGGGCCCACCCGACGAAGGTATAAGTCCCCATACGGCCGGCATGGTAGGCCAGATGGTCGCGAAAGCGCCCGGTCTGACCGGGGAGCGCGAAGACCAGGGGGCCGCACATGCCCAGGCAATGGCCGGTGCCCAGAAGGCCCAGCAGAAACATGGATGAAAGGTCGACGGAGTGCATGGCTGGTACCTGTTGGAATAGCATTTACAGAACCGGGAGAAAAGACTAATACAAGGGACTGCCGATGCCCGCGTCCCACAAAACCGAATTCAATGCCCAGAGCCGAAAACGCCCCATGCCGAGCCTGCAGCGACGCCATTGCAACCGAATGTCGAAACACGGTCACGGCGCTCGCATTTGCGCAGCCATCCTGATCGGCACCGTCGTCATGGTGGCCGCGGCCTGGGGCCAGTCACCCCGGCCGGGTAAAACACCGCTGGACAACGAAAACCGCATGCACATCAGCCGCAGCGACCGCTGCCCGGTCTGTGCCATGCGGCCTGCCAAATACCCGCGGTTCGCCGCCGCCATCCGGCTGCAGGACGGCACCACCTTTTATTTCTGCAGCGCCGGCTGCATGCTCAAGGCCTGGCTGCGGCCCGACGTTTTTCTGGGGGTGCGGGCCGAAGACCGGCGCCAGCCGGTGGCGCAGGACTATTTTTCCGGCCAGCCGCTGGATGCTCGCCATGCCTACTGGGTGTCGGGTGCTGACGTGCTTGGCCCCATGGGACCGGCCCTGATCCCCCTGCACCGGAGCGCGCATGTGGACGCCTTTCGCCGGCGCCACGGCGGCACCCGTGTATTCCGCCTGGAAGACCTGGATGAAGACAACTGGAAAAAACTTACAGGCAAACCCTTCCGTTTCTGATCGGCGCCGGGAGGACACCATCCTGACGCCGCCCCTGCCGAACCGTTTCGACAGCCTGGGGCAGGCCAAGGCGCTCCTGTTCCTTGTGGCCCTACTCGTGGTTCTGCCGATCGTGTACATGACCGGCGATCACCTGTTGCGGCAAAAGCCGGCCATCCGCCATCAGCAAGCCGTTTTCCGCGCCGCCGGTCTGAGCACCCCCTGTTTCTTTCCGGCCGGCCATCCCGCGCGCACCCGGATCGACACGCCCCAGGCCGTGGATTGGCGTCTGGCACCCGCCATGCCTTGGGCGGCCCCCGGAACGGACGGCCTGGTTCGTCCCCGGACCGCCCCTTGGAAAGGCACCGATCATGGCCGTTAGGGTCCCGCTCTTGCTGATCTGGGCGGCCCGCGAAAACCTGCGCCGGCCCGGGTCCAACCTGCTCCTGGCGGTGTGTCTGACCGGACTGACCCTATGCCTGTCCCTTGTCTTGCTCTTGAGCGCAAGCCTCGAACGGACCAGCGCTCAACTGCTCGAGCAGGCACCCGATCTGGTGGTTCGTCGGTTGGGCCCCGGCGGCTGGCAGCCTCTCCCGGGCGACGAGGCCCTCAAAGCCGTCCAGGATCTCCCCGGCGTCAATCGCGCGCGTCTCAGGGTATGGGGCCTGGTGCAAACCGGTGCGCGCAGCGTGACCGCCGTGGCCGCCGACGAGGTCGACCTGGCAGCCGCCGGACTGACCCACCCCAAACCCGGCCACGCCATTGCGGGCGGCTGGTGGCGTTCACACGGGAAAGCGAAGGCGATGGAACTCACCGGCCGGGGCACCATGACCTTTGAAGTCGATGCCGTCCTGCCGCCGTCGACGGATATGGCGGCCTTCGATACGGTGATCCTGAATTTGGCGGATGCCCGCCGACTGCTGGGCCTTTCGGTGGACGGGGCCAGCGACTTGGCGCTTTACGTGTTTCATCCCGAAGAGGCCGACGCACTGCGGCCCGAGCTTCGTGAGGCCTTCCCTTGGCCGGTGACCATCCGCACCCGCACCGAAACGCAGGAGTGGTACCGCGGCGGATTCGGACGCCGCAGCAGCCTGGTCGTTCTCCTGTGGCTGCCCGCGGTGATCGGACTGGGGATGATGGTGCTTGCCGTGGTGCAGCGCCAGTGGGGCTCGCGCTTTGCCGCCGGGCTTCTCAAGGCTCTGGGGTGGACTACCGGCGATATTCTGCGGCTCAAGCTCTATCAGGCCCTGACCATCGCCCTGCCCTCGATTGCGCTCGGGCTGGGCCTGTCCTATATGCTGACGAGCGGGCCGTTTACGCCTGCACTGGCCCATGTCATGCTGGGGTGGCCGGAGGGCGGCCCGGCGCGCACCCTGGCTTCCGGGGCCCATCCCTGGGTGTTCGTCGGGGTCGGCGCCCTGGTCCTGCTCCCCTATCTGGCCGCCGTGGTCGGGCCGGCGCTGCAAACCGCAGCCGCGCTGCCGGACGAACTGCTCAACAAGGAGACCTGACGAGACCATGACATCCGCCGGACTGACGTGCCGGGAGCTGGGTTTCAGCCACCAAAGCCGCGGCAGCCCTCAAAACCCCGTTCTCTCGTCGATCAACGTCCATTTCGCCGCCGGCGAGGTCGCCTGGATCAGCGGCCCTACCGGTGCCGGCAAGAGCACCCTGCTCCATCTTCTGGCGGGACTGCGCCGCCCCTCGGAAGGCGAAATCCTGGCCGACGGCCAGCCGGTGTCCCGCTGGCTGGCCGCCCATCGGGACCGCTGGCGCCGCCGGCTCGGGATCATTTTCCAGCAGGGTCATCTCGTCGCGGACCTGAGCGTCCTCGAGAATGTGATGCTCCCCCTGATACCAAGATCCACGGGCCTGGGGGCTCTGCGCAACCGCGCCCTCGAGACGCTCAGAGCGGTCGACCTCGAAGACGGTGCCACCCGCCCGCCCGCCGAGCTCTCGGGTGGGGAGCGCCAGCGGGCCGCCGCGGCCCGGGCGCTGATCGCGGCGCCGCGATTCCTGCTCGCCGACGAACCGTTCGCCCATCAGGACGACGCCCACGCCCGCGCTTTGCTGGCCCTCTTGCGCGCCCGCGCCCGTGAGGGCACCACCGTCGTCATCGCCGCCCACGCCGGCAACCGGTCAATGCACGACGCAGACGACCGCCACTGGCAGCTAGCCGATGGCAGCCTGAAGGAGATGGCGTGCCCGTTCACCCCCTGCTGACCGCCATGCTCGTCATGGACACGCTCGTTTTGCTGCTGCTGACCGGTGCCGCGGCGTGCGCTTTCCAGGTCGTCCTGAACTGGTCTCCCGCCGACACGAACCACGCGCAGCTTCGGCTGCAGGCGCGCCAGGAATCCTGGTCGCTGGCCACCTCGATCGCCATGTGGACCTACCTGGCCTCCGGCCTGCTCCTGATCGCCATTCTCACCAACATTCTCCCCGGACGGGTACCGGGGGCCATGTGCGGGACGGGTGTCCTGCAGGCCTGCCGTCCCGACGGGTATCGCCTGCTGCTCCTAAGGTTTCTGGGGGCGGCGGGGCTGTTTTGCTGGCAGCGGCTGGAATCCCTCAACCGCAGCGCCCCCCTGGCCCCGCTCACGCCGGTCAACGCCCGTTTGCTGTTGGCGCTCCTGCCGATTGTCTGCCTGGGCTATGGCGCCACCTTCCAGACCCTGACCGGGCTGGACACCACTCGGCCCGTGGATTGCTGTACGGCCCTGTATGACCGCATCGGCCCGACGGCTGCAGCGGATGCGCCGATCGCCTTCAGCCGCCAAGCCGCCCTTTGGCTGTTCGGTATCTCGAGCGTGGGACTGTCGCTTCTGGCTCTGGTGCGCTGCCCACCGGCGAAGTTCAAAACCTCCCGATGGGATCCTCTCCTGCCGATGCTCGCCGCCGCATGGCTGTTCTCCGGCGCGGTAGCCCTCGTGCGGTTCTGGGCGCCCTATCACTATGAAGTGCTGCACCATTTCTGCCCCTGGTGCCTCTTTTTGCCGGAACACAATGGGATCGGATTTCCACTGGCGTTTTTTTTCGGTCTCGTCGCCTTCGAGGCCACGGCTTTGTGGGCCTTGATCCGGGTAAGCGCCCGTTACGGCCATCTTCTCCCGGCGGATACGGCGCTGGCGGTCGGGTCCTGCCGGCGCATAGTAATGGGTGTTATCGGCTTTGTGCTGCTGGCGGCGGGTCCCGCGCTCTGGTGGCGCTGGCATTTCGGGATGTGGCTCAACAGCTGAAAAAGGCCGCTGGGCGGCATCGCGCGCGCCTTCCGCTTTTCTGCTTGCCAAACCGATCCGGATTGATATAGGTAACTTGGGTGTTGATAGCCACTTTAATTTTGAAACCGATTCATTAATTAGAGTGGCTTGAATGCTGATTCACGGATCGTCGCGAACCGTTGAATGCATAAGCGGAGAGGAGAGCGCGACGCGCGAGCCATTTCCCGTGCTTGTTCCCAAACCTGGACGAAGGAGGAAAGAATGAAGCTAACGCGTATTTGTGCACTGGCAGTCGTGATGGTTCTTCTGGTGGGCAGCCTGGCCATGGCCGGCACCCTGGAAGACGTCAAAAAGAAAGGTTTCATTTCCGTAGGCGTCAACGAAGGCCTGTTCGGTTTCTCCATGCCCGACGACAAGGGCGTCTGGAAGGGCCTCGACGTTGACACGGCCCGCGCCATTTCGGTGGCCGTGTTCGGTGCCCCCGACAAGATCAAATTCGTCCCCCTGACGGCCAAGACCCGTTTCACTGCGCTGCAGTCCGGTGAAATCGATGTCCTCACCCGCAACGCCACCCAGACCCTGGGCCGGGAAACCGCGCTGGGTCTGCACTTCGCCCAGGTGAACTACTACGACGGCCAGGGTTTTCTCGTGCCCAAGAGCCTGGGTGTCAAGAGCGCCAAAGAACTCGACGGCGCCACCGTGTGCGTTCTGCCCGGCACCACGACCGAGCTTAACGCCGCCGATTACTTCCGTTCCAACGGCATGACCATGAAGCCCGTGGTGATCGAAAGCACCCCTGAGCTGGCCAAAGCCTTCTTCGCGGGCCGCTGCGACTGCCTGACCTCGGACGCCTCCCAGCTGGCCGGCACCCGGGCCGTGGCGCCCAAACCCGACGACTACGTCATCCTGCCGGAAATCATTTCCCGCGAACCCCTGGCTCCGGCCGTGCGTCACGGCGACAGCCAATGGTACGATATCGTCAATTTTGCCACCATGGCCATGATCGAAGCCGAATACCTGGGCATCACCTCCCAGAACGTGGACGAGATGCTAAAAAGCAAGGATCCCAAAGTTCAGCGCTTCCTGGGCGTCAGCCCGGGCAACGGCAAGGCCCTCGGCCTGGACGAAAAATGGGCCTATAACATCGTCAAGCAGGTGGGCAACTACGGCGAGGTCTTCGAGCGCAACGTGGGCATGAGCACCCCGCTCAAGATCGAACGCGGCCTTAACGCCCTGTGGACCAACGGGGGCCTGATGTACACCCCGCCGTTCAAATAATCGGGGCCGAGTTGTTGTATCCTGACGTCTCAATCCAAAGCTGCCCTGCCGCACGCCTTCACGTGCGGCTAGGCAGCTTTGCTTTTTTCAACCGGGAGTGAGCCCGGGCTGAAGTTTTTCGGAACCCGATGGGAACAAGGCGCTGAAACCGCCATGACGCCGACCGCAACGACCAACGCCGGGGGGGAGACATCCGCGAAAACACCCCTGCTCTACGACCCCAAGGTGCGCGGGATCCTTTACCAGATCGGCGTCCTCGCCATGGTGGGACTCTTGAGCTGGTATCTCATGAGCAACACCCTGGCCAACCTCGAGCGCCAGAATATCGCCACCGGCCTGGGATTTCTGGAAAAGCAGTCCTCGTTTGAAATCGGCGAGTCGCTGATCTCCTACTCGGCCGCCGACACCTATTTCAAGGCCCTGCTGGTGGGGGCCCTCAACACGCTGCTGGTTTCGTTTATCGGCATCGTGCTCACGGTCATTCTGGGCACCGTCATCGGTATCGCCCGTCTGTCCACCAACTGGCTGGTCTCCCGGTTGGCGGCCGTCTATATCGAAGTCTTCCAGGACATCCCCATTCTGCTTCAACTTTTTTTCTGGTACGCCTTTTTCTACGAGATCCTGCCCGGACCGCGACAGGCCCTGAACCCCTTCAACGGCGTCTTTCTGTGCAACCGGGGCTTGATCTTCGGCATCCCGGCGGCCCACCCGGCCTTCCTCTACATGGGGATCGCCTTCGTCGCCGCCGTTGCGGCCGTCTGGATTCTGAAGCGCTGGGCCCGGGCGCGGCAGGCCCGCACCGGCCAAGCCTTCCCGACCTTCAAGGTTGGGGTGGGCATCCTGATCGGCCTGCCGCTCGCCGCCTGGCTGCTGGGCGGCGCCCCCACCGCCATGGACGTGCCCGCGTTGAAGGGTTTCAATTTTCAGGGCGGGGTCAGCGTGAGCCCGGAATTCACCGCCCTGCTCCTGGGGCTGGTGCTTTACACGGCGGCCTTCGTGGCCGAGGTCGTGCGCGCCGGCATCCAGTCGGTCAGCCGGGGGCAGACCGAGGCGGCGCTTTCCATCGGCCTGCGGCCAGGCCAGGTGTTGAACCTCGTGATCCTGCCCCAGGCCCTGCGGGTGATCGTACCTCCGTTGACCAGCCAGATGCTCAACCTGACCAAGAACAGCTCGCTGGCCGTGGCCATCGGCTATCCCGACTTCGTATCCGTGGCCGGCACGACCATCAACCAGACCGGCCAGGCCATCGAGGGCGTGGGACTGATCATGGCGGTCTACCTGATTTTCAGCCTGTCGACCTCGGCCTTCATGAACTGGTACAACAAGAAGATCAAACTGGTGGAGCGCTGATCCGACCATGACCGTGGAACAGACCGACCGACAACCCGTGGCGGAACTCAAACCGCCGGCCGCCAGCGTCGGCGTGCTGGGTTGGTTACGAACCAACCTCTTCAGCTCCTGGTACAATTCGCTGCTGACCCTCGCGGTGATCTACCTCTTGTGGGTCAGCATGCCGCCCTTCATCCGCTGGGCTTTCGTGGACAGCTTGTGGCTGGCTTCGGGCAAGGAGTGTCTGGATGCGGAGAGCGGCGCCTGCTGGTCGATCATCCCGAACAACATCCGCTTCATCATGTTCGGCTTCTACCCCTACGCCGAGCAGTGGCGGCCCGGACTGGCCGTGGCTATCCTGGTGGGGCTTCTGATCTTCAGCCAATTCCGCCGCAACTGGAAGAACTCGCTGCTCTACTACTGGCTGGCGGGCCTCGTGATCATGGGTATCCTGATGAAGGGCGGGCTGGGACTGGCCCCGGTGGAGAGCACCAAATGGGGCGGGCTGCCGCTGACCCTGCTCTTGTCGGTCTTCGGGCTGACCGCGGCCTACCCCCTGGGCATCGTCCTGGCCCTGGGGCGCCAGAGCCGCCTGCCGGCCATCCGTTCCCTGTGTGTGGTCTATATCGAACTCATCCGCGGGGTGCCGCTGATCAGCCTGCTGTTCATGTCCTCGGTGGTCTTCCCGCTGTTTCTGCCCGAGGGCGTGACCGTCAACAAGATCCTGCGCGCCCAGGTGGCCATCATTCTGTTTACGGCCGCCTATATCGCCGAGGTGGTCCGCGGCGGGCTGCAGGGCATGGCCCGGGGGCAATACGAGGCCGCCGAATCGCTGGGGCTCAACTACTACCAGACCATGCGGCTGATCATCCTGCCCCAGGCCCTCAAGATCGTGATTCCGCCCTCGGTGAGCATTCTAATCTCGGCCTTCAAGGACACCTCGCTGGTGGTGATCATCGCCCTGTACGATCTGTTGAAGACCACCCAGGCCGTCCTGGGAAATCCGGAGTGGATGGGGTTTTCAGCCGAGGCCTATATCTTTATCGCCCTGGTGTATTTTGTCTGTTGCTACTACCTGTCCAGCTTCAGCCGCAAGATCGAGCGCGAGTTGGACACGGGTTATTGAAAACCGGGGCCCATGGCCCCCTGCAACGTCTAAGAGAAGTCGATCATGAATTCAGACGCCCAGACGAATTTCGGCAACGACGCCATCGAGGATCCCATCATCGAGATCACCGGGATGCACAAGTGGTTCGGCGAGTTCCACGTGCTCCAGGACATCAACCTCAAGGTCGGCCGCCAGGAGCGCATCGTCATCTGCGG
>JASJBQ010000040.1 GCA_030066455.1 Desulfobacterales bacterium | reverse complement strand
GGACACGGGCGTCTTCTTTTGGTTCGTTTTCTTCCACGTGGAAGAAAATGAACATGAAGGAACAAGGTTTTAAGCGTCATAAAAGACATCACACCGTACAGGTGCACCTTCGATTCAAAATCTATTTTAATCCCACCTTATAGTTCCACAACCCCGGCCGCGGCTTGAGCTTGATTCCCTTCGGCAGGGGTTCTTCGATCTGCACGAACAGACGGTAGCCCGCGCGCGCCAGTTCGGCCTGCTGTCGGCTCAGGTCCAGCCGCCAGTTGGGGTAGACCCAGAAATTCGCATTGCGGCGGCTCACCCAGGCCTGCTCGCCCATGGGGCTGGTAAACGGCTGGTCCGGACGGAGGTCCTCGGCCCGCACCCGCGAAAGACACAGCGGCCACAACCCTGCCACCACCACACCCAGCGGCAGTGGGCTTGACGGCGGAAGGGCCAGGAAGTCTTCCCGGCCCATTTCGGGGCTGACAAAGGCGCCGCTACAGCCGGCCTTCTTGAGGACGTCCAGGGCCAGCGGGTTGGCTAGATTGCAGAACGGCCCGGCCCAGAGGTCGAGATCCCGCGTTTTATTGAGGAGGCCCTGCTGCCAGGGCGCGTTCAGGACGAAGCGGCGCGCCCCGCGGTCAACCAGGCGTTTGACCAGGGCGGACAAGGCGGCCTGCCCATCGGGCCAGAGCACCGGCGTCAGCCACCACCAGATGGCGGCCCAGCGGCCGCGCGGGGTCTGATCCAGGGCCGACCGGGAGAGCCAGAGACCGGCCTCTAAACCGCGGCCGCGGCGCACGGGCAACCGGTGCAGCTGCAGGGTCCGCACCGCCGCCCGGCCGGTGCGGGCCGCGCGGGGCGATGCCCAGCGTCCCTTTTCCGCCGGTACCGGCGGCAGCACGATGGCGGCGGCATCGGCCTCGAGACCGTCCAGCATCTTCTGCAGGGCCGGCTCCCGGCGATCGGTCAGGAACACCGGCGTGCCCTTGCGGATCGGCCGTCGCCCCGCCGGCTTGAGGGTCAAGCGCCCGCGGGCCGGCACGGGGTGGGCGATCCGCTGTACATTGTGTCCCCTGTCGTCTTCGTAACCCACCCGCAGCAGATCGCCGGGCAACAACGCGATTCGCGGGGCGATAAAGGTGCGCGGGGAAGCGCCCTTGGCAGCGCCCACCAGCAGCCCCGAGCCGGTCTGAACGGATGGCTGCAAGGGGGATTGAGGCCGCTGGGGCAGAAAGCGGTAGTGGGTGCCCGGACGGCCCAGCGCCATTTCCAGCAGCCCCAGGGCCGCCCGCTTGGCCTGCGGGTCGCGGCCTTCGTCCCGCAGCATGCGGTAGGCGGATACCGTGTAGTAAACGTAGTGCGGCCCCTTTTTGCGCCCTTCGATCTTCCAGGTGCGGATCTGGGGAATGGTGCGCACCACCTTGACCAGCACGTCCAGGCTGAGGTCCATGCAGGAGAATAGCCGCCGCCGGATGCGCTGCTGGGTGAAGGTGCGCCGGCAGGGCTGCACACAGCGGCCCCGCAGTCCGCTCTTGCCGCCCAGGAAACTGCTCCAGTAACAGCGGCCCGAAACCCCGTAGCACAGAGCCCCATGGATAAAGACCTCGAGCCCCAGCCCCGCGGGACAGGCCTCGCCCATGACCCGCATCTCATCGATGTCGAGTTCCCGCGGCAACACCACCTGGTCCACCCCCAGCTCCGCGCGCAACCACGCGAGTCCCGCCGGGAAGGTGACATTGGCGAGGGTGGAGAGATGGATTTCGCCCTCGAAACCCGCCCGGCGGACTATCGGAATCAATCCCAAATCCTGGATGATCAGGGCATCCGGGCGCACGGTCTGCACGAGCGCGTCCACCAGGCTGGCCGCCCGGTCGAGGTCCCGGGCGGTCAACAGCGCGTTCAGCGCGATGTAAACCCCGACGCCGCGATCGTGGGCCAGCCGGGTCAGTACGGCCAGCTCGGGCAAGGCGAAGTTCTTGGCCTCCATGCGGGCCGAAAGGTGCTTCAAACCGCAGTAGACCGCATCGGCCCCGGCGGCCAGGGCGGCCAGGAAACTCGCCCGGCTGCCGGCTGGCGCCAGGATGCGCGGTGCTTGCGGCGATGGGGATGCTTGCGTCATGGGTCCTGCCTTCGGTAGCGGTATTTCCCAACGCAGCCGGTGATCCGTCGGATCGTCGGTGTGGAAGCGCTCGATTCGGTTAGTGCTTGCCGGCGGGCGGGCGTGTATTATGTTTTACAATCTTTATATGTCCATCCTCACTGATTCCAATGATATAACCGAATTCAGCACCTGAAAGGAACCCCACGAATGAAAATTGCGGTCAGCGGTAAAGGCGGGGTCGGTAAAACCACCTTCTCTTCCCTGCTCATCCGTTCGTTCAACGACGCGGGCAAACACGTCCTGGCCATCGATGCGGACCCCGACGCCAACCTGGCCGCGGCGCTGGGCATCGCAGGGGGCCATGATATCACCCCCATCGCTGAAATGAAGGATCTCATTTTCGAGCGCACCGAAGCCCAACCCGGGACGGTGGGCGGCTTTTTCAAGCTCAACCCCAAGGTGGACGACCTGCCCGAGGCCCTGTCGGCGCGACTCGACAATATCAAGCTCATGCGCCTGGGGGGCGTCAAAAAAGGCGGGGCCGGCTGCATCTGCCCCGAGAGCACCCTGCTGCGGGCGCTCATCACCCACGTGGTCCTATCGCGGGACGAGGTGGTCGTCATGGATATGGAGGCCGGCATCGAGCACCTGGGGCGTGCCACGGCCCAGTCCGTGGACAAGCTGATCGTGGTGGTCGAACCCGGGCGCCGCAGCATCGACACGGCCCGGAACATCCAGCGGCTGGCCACGGAGATCCATCTGGACAAGATCGCCCTGGTGGGCAACAAGGTTCGCGGCGACAAGGACCGCGCGTTCCTCGAAAAGCATCTGGCCGACTTCGACCTCCTCGGGTTTCTGCCCTATGACGACCAGCTCATCGAGGCCGACCTCAACGACCAGGCCCCTTATGAAACCGCCTCCCCGGCCGTAAAAGAAGTGCAATCCATTCTCGAAAGGCTCTGATGCGCAGAAGCTACGCTCCCCGCCGGCGCCGGCCGCGCCCGCCGCGCAGGCCCCCCGAGGTACGAATCCGCGCCGGTGCCGACAAGCGGCTCAAACAGGTGTTCGCCCGGATCGGCGTTCCCGAACCCACGCCTTTCGTCCCCGACGATTTCCAGACCGAAGCCGTGTCCGCGGTGGCCCGGTCCGACTGCCTCGTGACCGCCCCCACCGGGGCCGGGAAGACCTGGATTGCCGAGCAGGCCATCCGGAACGTCTTCGACGGCGGCGGACGGGCCTGGTACGCCTGCCCGCTGAAAGCGCTGAGCAATGCCAAGTATGCCGAGTTCGCCCAGGCCTTCGGCGACGCGCACGTGGGGATCCTCACGGGCGACCGCCGCGAGCAGCCGGACGCCCCCATCATCATCGGCACCACCGAGATCCTGCGCAACCAGCTCTACGACGCCATGCACACCGGGGTCGCGCTGGAAACCGATTTCGTTGTGCTCGACGAGGCCCATTTCCTGGGCGACTACGACCGCGGCGTGGTCTGGGAGGAGATCATGATCTACCTTCCGACACGCATTCCGCTGCTGCTGCTGTCGGCCACCATCGGCAATGCCCGGGAAATCGCCGATTGGTTGAGCGCCATCCGGCGCAAGCCCTGCCGGGTGGTTCCCGAAACTCGGCGGCCGGTGCCGCTGCATCCGCTGTTCTTCGCGCCCTCGGGCACATTGATGCCGCTGGTGGTGCCCACCGGCCCCAAGGCCCGGCTCAGGCTCTACCAGAAGGTGAACGACCTTTTCAAACTCAAGAAAAAGCCCAGCCTGGGCCCGCCCTGGGGCCTGCCGCCATTCGGCGACATGCTGCAGGTGCTGCGCACCTACGATCTGCTGCCGGCCATTTTCTTTCTCAAATCGCGGGCCGACTGCGGCAACGCCCTGAAACTCTGCCAGGCCAACCGCATCGACGATCCCGAGCGTCAGGCCCAGCTCCGGGCGCGCATCGACGAACTGCTGGCCGCCACCCCGCACCTGCGCAACCACCGCCAGCTGTGGCAACTTGAAAACCTGGCCGTGGGCGCCCATCACAGCGGGCAGCTGCCGATCTGGAAACTCCTGCTGGAAACCCTCATGAGCGAGGGCCTGCTGGACGCCGTTTTCGCCACATCCACGGTGGCCGCCGGCGTCAATTTCCCGGCCCGCACCATCCTGTTTCTGAACTCGGACCGCTTCAACGGCCAGGAATTCGCGCCCCTCACCGCCACCGAATACCACCAGATGACCGGCCGGGCCGGGCGGCGCGGAAAAGACAAGATCGGCTTCGCCGTCGCCGTTCCGGGACGCTTCATGGACGTCCACCACGCCGCCCGCCTGGTGAGTGCCCCACCGTCGGACGTGACCAGCCAGATTCGCATCAATTTTTCGATGGTCCTGAACCTGCTTCTCTCCCACACCCCGGAGCAGGTCGAAGACCTCCTGAAGCGCAGTTTCGCCACCTTCCAGCTGATCCGCGCATTGGGCCCCAAGGCTTCACGCCAGGCGCTGACCCAGAGCCATCGTCGGCTGGGGGACGACTTCCGGCGCCACCTGGCGTTTCTCCAGGCGCACGGATTCGTCGACGGCGACGGCCGCCTCACGGCCGACGGCGAATGGGCCTCCCAACTGCGGGTGGACCAACCCCTGCTGATCGCCGAAGGTTTCCGACGGGGGGCGTTTCCGCAGGGCGACCCCGCACTCATGGCCGGTATCGTGGCCAGTTTTGTCAACGAAAACGAGCCGGACGACCGCATTCCCAAAAACTGGCTGCCGCGGCAGCTGGTCCGGGCCTACAGCAAGGTGCGCCGCGAGCTGGCACCATTTGCACGCCGCATGCACCGTGAGCATTTTCCCTTGCGACCGTTGTTCATGCGGCCGGCCGTCACTCTCTACCACTGGGCCCACGGGGCTCCCTGGGAGAAGGTCGTGCGCATGGCCGAACTGGAAGAAGGCAACCTGGCCATGCTGGTCCTGCGCACCGCCGACAACCTGCGCCACATCCGCAGCTTGATGGCCGTCTTCCCCGATGCGGCCCGAGCCGCCGGCGAAGCCGTCGAGGCCATCTTGAAGGACCCCGTCGTCACCGACCTGTAACCATCGCCATCCAGGCTGATCAAGAAAGGAATGACGCATGCGTACCGAAGACATTGCCAACGCGTTTAAGGCCATCGTCGAAGAAGCTCAGGCACTCCAGGATAAGGATCTCCCTGAAGACGTGCAGGCCAGAATTAAAACCATCATCTCCATCGCCAAACACCAGAACGATATCCGCAAGTCGGCCAAAGGCAGCTGCAAAGCCACGGAACCGGCCTAAAGGCTTTACAAATGACGCCAGATCTGCAAGCTTCTACAGGGGCTCGGCAGACAGCGCCCGACACGACAGGCATGCACAGACCCAATCCCGGCGGTGCGCCCGGACCTCAGCGCCGCGCGCCATGGTTTCCCCCAGACCCGTGAGGGCGTTTCCTGACATCCAACGGTTACCCACATCCATCTGGGCGCGGCCGCGGGCTTGCCGCGTGCGAAGCGCCCCGTGGCCGGTGTAACCAACTTTCCGCCGCGCTTCGGCGACCGTGGCATTTGCGGAACGAAGAGCCCGCGTGACCGCCCTTTCCAAGCCCATCTTTCAGCGGGAGGATTACCCCATGAAAGCCGCCTTGTTCGAATCCTTCGGTCAGCCCCCCGTCGTCAGGGACCTGCCGGACCCGGAACCGCCGGTCCACGGCGCCGTGATACGGGTTCACGCCACCGGTATCTGCCGCAGCGACTGGCATGCCTGGAAAGGCCACGATCCCGACGTTCGGCTGCCGCACGTGCCCGGTCACGAGTTCAGCGGGACGGTCGAATCTTTGGGGCCGCAGGTTCAGCTCTGGAAACCCGGGGACCGGGTGACCCTGCCGTTCGTCTGCGGATGCGGCCGCTGTCGCCAGTGCCAATCCGGTAACCACCAGGTCTGCGACAACCAGTTCCAGCCGGGATTCACCCACTGGGGGTCCTTCGCCGAGCGCGTGGCGGTCCATTATGCCGACGTCAACCTGGTCCGCCTGCCCGATACCATCGACGACGTCACGGCCGCCAGCCTGGGATGCCGCTTCACCACATCGTTTCGCGCCGTGACGATCCAAGGCCGCACCGCTCCCGGGGACTGGGTGGTGGTCTTCGGTTGCGGCGGGGTCGGATTGTCGGCCATCATGATCGCGGAGGCACTCGGCGCCCGCACGGTGGGCATCGATATCCGCAAGGAGCGGCTCAACCGCGCCCGCTCGGTGGGGGCCCGAGCGGTTATCGACGCCGCCCGCGTGGACGATGTGGTCCAGGCCGTCAGGGACATTACCGGCGGTGGGGCCCATGTTTCGATCGACGCCCTGGGCAGCCCGGAAACCTGCTTCAATGCCGTGTCCAGCCTGCGCAAACGCGGCCGCCACGTGCAGGTCGGTCTGCTCATGGGTGATCACCGTGACGCTTCCCTGCCCATGGACCGCGTGGTGGCCGACGAACTCGAGATCAGGGGCAGCCACGGCATCCAGGCCCATGCCTATCCGGCGGTGCTGGCCATGATCGCGGCCGGCAAGCTGCAGCCTGAAAATCTCGTGGGAAGAACCGTGAATCTCGGAGAGGGCATCGAGGTTCTGCAAAACATGGACGGTTTCGAGGGCGCCGGTATCACGGTCATCGACAGCTTCCCGTAAGCCCCACGTTTTGACGCCTAAAAAAGCTCCTGGCCACCACCGACCGCCGGCACCATCGCCAACCACAAGGGCGAGCCCTGCGGTTCGCCCCTGGATTGGATTTTACGCTCTGCGGCGGTTTCAGAAGGCGTCGAAATTCTCCGGCGCCTCCATCGGGATCATCTCTTCCGTGGTTCGCCGGGACGCCGTTTGCGGCGAAGCCGCCGCATCGCCGGCTTTCGAATTGGCGGCCGTCGGCCGGGGCGCGAAGCACCTGTCCGTCGGCCGTCGCTCCCGGCCCCTGCCCGCGACGTAAATCGCCAGTTCTTCGACCATGGCCGTCATCTGCCCCGCCTGAGCATTCATCCTCTCGGAGGCGGATTCCGACTCCTCGGCCGTGGCCGCGTTCTGCTGGACCACCCGGTCCATCTCGGAAACAGCCGTATTGACCTGCTCGATGCCCTGGGCCTGCTCGGTTGAAGCCTCGGCGATCTCACCGACCAGGTGGGTGACTTTTTCGGCCTGGACCGCGACCTCATCGAAGGCCTTGTTGGTGACGTCCACCAGCTCGGCGCCCTCACGAATCTGTTTGACCGATTCCTCGATCAGGGCCGAGGTGTCGCGGGCGGCATCTGCGGCCCGCATGGCCAGATTGCGCACCTCGTCGGCCACCACGGCGAAGCCGGCACCGGCTTCACCCGCCCGGGCGGCCTCCACGGCCGCGTTCAGCGCCAGCAGATTGGTCTGGAAGGCGATCTCGTCGATGGTCTTGACGATCTTCTGGGTCTCCTCACCCGTCTGGGTGATGGTGGTCATGGACGCAGTCATCTTGTCCATGGTGTTGTTGGCCGTCGCGATGGTCTGGTTGGCTTCCTTCATCAGGCCGTCGGCCTGGCTGGCGTTGTCGGCGTTCTGGCGGGTCATGGAGGCCATTTCCTCCAGCGAGGCCGAGGTCTCTTCGATGCTGGCCGCCTGTTGGGAGGCGCCCTCCGCCAGCGAATGGCTGGCGCCCGCGACTTCTCCGGCAGCCGAGGCGACCTCGTCCGAAGCGCCCTGCATGTGGCTCGAAAAAACCGATAACGTGCGCCCGATCCGGCCGGCCATGACGGTCCAGAGCGTGAGCGACAAACCGAGCGCGGCGAGGATCAACACCGTCAGGATCAGCATGCTCGAGCGGCTGTCGGCCTCGATGGTGTCACGGGCGACAAAGAACTCGTCCTCGAAGGTGCCGGCCCCGATGATCCAGTCCCAGGGCTTGAAATAGACGAACTTGCTGATCTTGGTGCGCGCTTCATCGTCCTCGTCGTTTTTCCAGGGGTAGACACAGTCGAAAATCTCACCGTCCTGGGAGCTGAGGGCCTTGGCGACCATTTCCTTTACAAAAAGGCGGCCGTCAGCATCCTTGGCTTCCAGAATGTTCTCGCCGTCACGTTGGCCGTCCTTGGAGAGCACGTAATTGCCCTTGGAGTCGAGCACCCACACAAAACCGGTTTGACCGATCTTGATATTCATCAAGGCGTCGCGCATGGCCGGGGTGGCTTCGCGTTTGACCCCGAAATAGAGCGCCCCGATGATATCACCGTCATTGTTGAAAAGCGGTTCATAGGCCGTGAGGTACCAGGCATTCACGACATAAGCGCGCCCTTTGAAGGTCTTGCGTTTGAGCAGGCTCGCCACCACGGGGTTGGGCCGGCCGTCCGGGTTGACCGCCGGGATGTAAGTCCCGATGGCCCGGGTCTTGTCCAGCTTCTCGACATTGGTGGCCACGCGCAGCATGTCGCCGGCTTCGTTCATGCGTTGAAACACCGTGCAGGTGCCGCCCACCAGCAGCTTGACCTCGTCCACCAGGGGGCTGGGAATGCCTGGATCCGCGTTCTGGCCCAGCCATTCACCGCCCAGCGACATGTGGGGCAGGTCAATGGACTTTTTCTCCTTGGAGAACTGGTTGACCGCCTGCCAAGTGGCCATCTCCGAGAAATCGAGGAGCAGGCCGCCGCCGTCGCGCATGACGCGGCGGGCCACGTTGAGATCGTGGATCACCGATTCCTGGAGAATTTCGTTCTGGGTGGCCGCCATGGTGCGGATGCCTTCGACCGTATTGGTCAGGCTCTCGTGGGCCAGTAGCGACAGGCCGTCGGCGGCCGCGTCGGTCATGTGCCGGTTCTGGTAGAAGGTGCTGACCGCAACCACCAAAAGGGGCGCCACCGAGAGGATGACGCCGAGCGCAATCAGTTTGAATTTCAGGGAACGCTTGGTAAACATGATTTTCTCTGCTCCGAAGTTTCTGCGTTGGCTCCCAGCCGTTCTAAGGGAAATGTCGCCGTGGACTTCGGCGACGCATGGTTCGTGGCCCTGTCGGCCCCCGGTTGAGGTATCCGCTTGACGCGCGGCGAGGCGCTGACCGCTCGGTCGCAGCCGGCAAACACGCGCTCGCCGTTGTGCGACGCCACTGTATGCTTGTTAATATTGGCCTTTTGGGGCGCGACTTTAGAAAAATCCATTCGTTGTCCCGTCGGCAACCAGGACCGACGGAATCCGGTCTCCGGCGCTGGCATCCTTGGTTGGAATATCGAATAACGCTGGACCTGGAGGACGCGATTGGATAAGAAGGGGCCGCGATTCAGACCCCATTTCCCGACAGGCCATTCTGAACATGACCACGAAACAGACACGCCGACGGCGCGCCGCTTCCGAGTTGGATCACATCGTCATCAAGGGCGCGCGGGAGCACAACCTGCAAAACGTCGATCTCGAGCTGCCCAAGAAAAAACTGATCGTTTTCACCGGGGTTTCCGGTTCGGGCAAGTCCAGCCTGGCCTTCGACACCATTTTTGCCGAGGGCCAGCGCCGTTATGTGGAGTCGCTCTCGGCCTATGCCCGCCAATTCATCGGTCAGATGGAGAAGCCGCGCTACGACATGATCCGGGGGCTGTCGCCCACCATTTCGATCGAACAGAAATCGGCCAGTCGCAACCCGCGCTCCACCGTGGGCACGATTACCGAAATCTACGACTACCTGCGGGTGTTCTACGCCCGCATCGGCCGCCAGTATTGTATCCAGTGCGACCGGCCCGTGGGCCGCGGCAGCGCCGAAGCCATGGTGGACCAGATCCTGGAGCTGCCCGCCGGGACCAAAATCATTCTGCTGGCCCCCATCGTGGCCAACCGCAAAGGCGAGCACCGCGATCACCTGGAACGGCTGCGCCGGGAGGGGTTCGGCCGCGTGCGCATCGACGGGGTGGTGCAGGCCCTGGAAGACGTCCCGAAGCTGCCTAAGCAGAAGAAGCACACCATCGAAGTGGTGGTGGACCGCCTGGTGGTGCGCGACGCACAAGCCTTCCGACGGCGGCTGACCGATTCCGTTGAAACGGCGCTCAAGTCCGGCCGGGGGCGGTTGATCGTCCATGTTCCCGGCCGGGAGGACCTCAAGATGAGTGAGGCCCGCACCTGCTGCGGCGTGGCCTATCCCAAGCTCGATCCGCCCCTGTTCTCGTTCAACTCTCCCCTGGGCATGTGTCCGGACTGCAATGGCATCGGCAGCCGGCTGTCCATGGATCCGGACAAGCTCGTGCCGGATCCCCAACGTACGATCCGCGAGGGGGCCGTGGTGCCCTGGCAGAGCTGCTTCACCAGCAGTGGCGCGCCGGCCGGTTCCTGGAGCGGGCGCCAGGTGCGGGCCATGCACGCGCAGTGGGGGCTTCCCCTGGACAGGCCCTGGCGGCAGATGTCGAAAACGATGCGCGATCTGGTGCTGTTCGGCTCCAACGGGCGGGAGTTGGTGGTGGACTGGGATTCGGAGAAGATTCAAGGCAGCTTCAAGACCGCCTGGGAAGGTCTGGTGCCGGCCCTGATGCGCCGCTATCGCCAGACGACCTCCGAGAAACAGAAACGCTACTATGCCGGCTTCATGTCCGAAAAGCCCTGTGAAACCTGCAAGGGCCGGCGGCTCAAACCCGAGGTCCTCCACGTGCGGGTCGCCGGCCGCTCCATCATCGAGCTGACCGAGTTCACCGTATCGGAAGCCCTGGCCTTCCTGCGCGGACTGGATCTTCGCGGCAACCGCAAGCTCATCGCCCACGAACTGGTCAAGGAAATCACCTCCCGCCTGGGATTTCTGGAAAACGTGGGGCTCGACTACCTCACCCTGGCACGCAAGGGGCCGACCCTCTCAGGGGGCGAGTCCCAGCGCATCCGGCTGGCCTCCCAGGTGGGCTCGGAGCTCACCGGGGTGCTCTATATCCTGGACGAGCCCTCCATCGGTCTGCACCCGCGCGACAACATCCGGCTTCTCGATACCCTGCGCCACCTGCGCGACATCGGCAACACCCTGATCGTGATCGAACACGACCGCGAAACCATGGAGGCCGCCGACCGCATCGTCGACATGGGCCCCGGCGCCGGCCTGCTGGGCGGCCGCGTCATTGCCCAGGGCACGCCGGCCCAGATCCGCCGCAACGGCCAATCCATCACCGGCCGGTATCTTGCCGGCAGGGCCGAAATCCCCCTGCCGACCGATCGCCGGCGGCCACCGGTCGGGAAACGTTCGTGGATCACCATCCACGGGGCCCGGGCCAACAACCTGGCCGGCATCGACGTTCGCATCCCCACCGGCCTGCTGGTGGCCGTGACCGGTGTGTCCGGGGCCGGCAAGTCCACCCTGGTCAACCAGATCCTCTACCCGGCCCTGGCGCGCAAACTCCACGGCGCCGCGATGGAGGTGGGCGCCCACGCGCGCATCAGCGGGCTGTCGGCCATCGACAAGGTCATCAATATCGATCAGAAGGCCATCGGCCGCACGCCGCGCAGCAACCCGGCCACCTATACCAAGGTCTTCGATCTGATCCGCGACTTCTTCGCCCGCCTGCCCGAAGCCCGGGCCCGTGGCTATAAAAAGGGCCGCTTCTCCTTCAACGTCAAGGGTGGACGCTGCGAAGCCTGCCGGGGCGATGGCTATATCCGCGTGGAAATGCATTTTCTGGCCGATGTTTTCGTGCCCTGCGACGCCTGTCGCGGCAAACGTTTCAATACGGCCACCCTCGAAGTGGCCTACAAGGGACTTACGATCGCCGACGTATTGGCCCTTTCGGTGCGCCAGGCCACCGAACTTTTCGCCCGTCACCCCCGCATCCGCGCCATTCTGGATACGCTCATGGACGTCGGCCTGGGCTACATCAAGCTGGGCCAGTCGGCCGTGACGCTCTCGGGCGGCGAGGCCCAGCGCATCAAACTGGCCCGCGAGCTGGCCAAGAAGGAAACCGGCCGCACCCTGTATATCCTGGACGAACCCACCACCGGCCTGCACTTCCAGGACATCGACCTGCTGCTCGGCGTGCTGCAGCGCCTCGTGACGGGCGGCAACACCGTGCTGATCATCGAGCACAACCTGGACGTGATCAAAATCGCCGACTGGATCATCGACCTGGGCCCGGAGGGCGGCCGCGGCGGGGGGCGCATCGTGGCCGCGGGATCTCCGGAGAAATTGATGACGGTCAAGCAGAGCTACACCGGCAACTATCTCAAGGCGCTACTGAACGGGCCGGAACATCGCTCCAGGCAATGAGAAGCACGCGTCTCGGACGGTAATGGCCTTCGGCCCTTGGTTTCTAACGATTGGGCCCAACATTCGCCTGCAGGCGGCGATGGCTGCGCAGGCTTCGGTATCTTTGGGGCCTTGAAAAACGATCCCGAGTCCCTTTAGAATTGCAGACAATGAACATTTCAGCCATATAATGAATCATGCTGCTGTGTGACGGGGCGGTACCGTCCTGCGGCCATGATGGCGACGGCCAAGCTTCGGCAAGCTGTGCTGCTGCCGACGTAAAAGATGATCCTCTGGGAGGCTGTGGTGAAATTTCGACTGGGCTTGAGTTTAGCCATTCTGCTGATCCTATCCGGTTGCGGTTTGAAGTCTGTGCACGTCTGCGAGATCGAAAACGGCAGGCACATCGGCCCTTGCGAGCAAATCGTCGATGACGCCTATCTCTACGCGCTGCTATCCGTCAACGCCTACGAGAAGGAAGAAAACACGCCCTTCATTCTGCCGGAGCGCATCAGGGAAGTCAGGCATGCTGACAGCCAGGTCTCCCAGCCCGGTTCCCGATATGCCGACAGCAACGTCTATAGCAATGGGTCCTTTCAGGCCAAGGTATTCGAAATCCGAGCGGCCGGCCAAGTCGACGATGCCACCCCCCCTCTGGAGGTCGTCATTGCCTATCGCGGGACCGAAAAATTTCCGATCGCCGACGTGGTGGATGGGGGGCTGACCCACAACCACCGCATCAAAGCGGTTGATCTCTATGATGAAATCAAACAGAAATACCAAGATACCCCTGCAAGCATCAGCCTGACGGGCCATTCCCTGGGCGGCGCCCTGGCGCTGGAGGTCGTCTATACCTACCTCGATGACGATATCCGCGCCTATGTCATCAACCCCACTTACAAATTGACAATAGGAAAAAAACACCATCGCTTGCCCGAGGACCGGGAGGTGTACAGTCTCGAAGAAATTCTGGATCAAATCGCGGGGCCGCTCCGAGCCATCGATACCAACCCCGAGGGGCTGCGCATCTACAAATTCGACTATGAAAAAAACCCGCTGGCCGATGGTCATTCACGCTTCAGCATGGCCCTCGGGCTGTTGCAGGAAGCCAAGGCCCACGGGATCGAAGAAGCCGCACGGATTGTCGAAATGAATCCGGAAATGTTCGAGTGATCCGGGCCCGGCCCTCGCCGTGATTTATTCGCTCACGCCCCCCAGCAAGAACAAACGCCGTCAAATCCCGGCGGCGACCGGACTTCTATCCCTGCTCCCGGACGGTTGATGACCCCTCGGCCCTTCTCCGGTCGCATCCCGGCAGATCCATCCAGGGCTTGACCCGTCAAAACGGGATGATCTATAAAACGCCCTGAGGTCCGACGCGGCCTTGACCCATTCCCCCGATGCTGCCGCTCAATTCAATCCGATGGAGAAATACGCATGCGAAATCGTCACGTCGTGATGAAACCGGTCGCCTGTTTGCTCACGTTCGTCTTCTGCTATTTCAACCTCCTGTGGGCGCCGGCCCAGGCCGCCCTGGTCACGACGGCCCAGACCGTGGAGACGCGTGAAAACGAACGCATACGGGCACGGCTGCACGTCCTTCTGAACCGGGCGGATGTCAGGGACCAGCTGGAAGCCTGGGGGGTCGATCCCGCCGAGGCCCAGGCGCGGGTCGACGCGCTGACCGCGGAAGAACTCAAGGAACTCGCCGCCCAAATGGAACAGCTGCCGGCCGGGGGCGGGACTCTGGCGGTCGTGGCCGTGGTGCTCCTGATCGCCTTTCTGGTGATTCTGCTCACGGACATCATGGGGTATACGAATATTTTTACGTTCACCCGCTGAGGTGCGCCTGAACTTGACCGCTTCGCGACACGGCCTGAGACTGGCCCTGATGCTGCTCGTGGCCGCACTGGCGGCCGGCGGCTGCACCCACCGCGGCCACGGCCGGCTTCTGCGTGAAGCCGACCGGCTTCCCGACCGGGTGGTCATTGACGACGTTCCCTTCGTTCCCCAGGAACGCTATCAATGCGGACCGGCGGCCATGGCCATGGTGCTGGCCTGGTCCGGTCCCGCCGTGGCGCTGGAAGACCTTGTCCGCCAAGTCTACCTCCCGCACCGCCGGGGCAGCCTGCAAATCGGACTGATCACCGCCGCCCGCCGCCATGCCCGTCTGGCCTACGTCATCGAAGGGCCGGGTGAACTGCTGGACGAAATGGCTGCGGGTCACCCGGTCATCGTGCTGCAGAACCTGGGCACGGACTGGCTCCCGGCCTGGCATTATGCGGTGGCCGTGGGTTTCGACCGTGCGGCCGAGGGCATTGTCCTCCATACCGGCACCCGCAAAGCCCGACAGGTGGCCTGGTCACGGTTTCTGTTCACCTGGGAGCGCGGAAGCTACTGGGGACTCGTGGTGCTGCCGCCGGGCAGACTCCCGGCGGACGACGACGAGGAAGCCTACCTGCGGGCCGTGCTGGGTCTCGAACAGGCACAGCAATGGACGGCGGCCGTCCGGGCCTACACGGCCGCTCTGGAGCGCTGGCCGGATAGCTTGGGCGCCCTGATCGGACTGGGCAATGCCCATGTCATGCGGGGCGATTGGAAACAGGCCGAGTCGACGTTCAGGCGCGCCGTGGCGGTAAACCCCACGAGCGGGGACGCGGCCAACAATCTGGCCCACGTCCTCGCTCAGCTTGGCCAGAGGGCGGAAGCCCTCGTCTGGGCCCGGCGGGCGGTTGCCATCGGGGGTGGCAATCGGGCCATTTACCAACAAACCCTCGAGGAAATCCAAGCCCTGCCGAAATCGGAAGTTCACATCCAGCCTTGATTACAGCCGTCCATTGGTAATATGGCGCCAAACGATTGGGCGCGACGTTCTCCAGTCGATTGGCATGAATCGATAAACGAGACGCGAGACGGATGCGTCAGAAGCCCGAGAGCAAGGCTTGCGAGGGCCGAGGAACGAGGCGTACATCGGTACACCGAAGTGACGAGGCCCGAAGCGTAACGCCGCTGTCGGTCCCTGCCGGACTAGTGGCAACACCACAATAACCTGCGCAAGACGGATGCGTCCCTTATTTGCGGCAGAAGTAATGCAGGTTGAAGTCATCCTCCGGAATCGCCGCCACCTCGACATCGACAAACCCGGCCTCCGCCAGCAGGGCCAGTGCTTTCTCGCGCCCCCACATCATGCCCAGCCCCGTACCGTCGTTTACCAGTCCCACGGGCAGGCAGTGCATCAGGCTCACGGTGTAGAGGAAGGGGCCCATGGGGTGATCGCGATTGGCTTCGATCCCGCTGCCGGCGGCGATGTCCACCATGGAAAAGACACCCCCGGGTTTGAGCAGGGCGTAAATCCCCCGCAGCGCAGCGAGGGGGCGGGTCTGGTCGTGGATGGCGTCGAAGGCCGTTACGTAATCGAATGACGCGGCCAGATCCGCCGCATCGACCAGATCGGCGGCATCCCGGCGCAGAAATCGTATGTTGGCCAGGCCGCGCCGGGCCGCTTCCGCACGCGCCTTATCCAGGGCTTCGACGGAAATGTCGATCCCCACAAAGTCGCTGCGGGGAAAGGCTTCGGCCATCAGGATCAGGGCCAACCCCTCGGCGCAGCCCAGATCGCAAACCCGTATGCCGGAAGCCATACGCCGGACGATGTCCCCCCGCTCCACGGAGGGCAGAAAAACATCCACCAGCACCTTTCGATGCTTGGCGTCTGCCAGTTCCCCCATGAACGCCTGGAAACGGGGATAGTTCGCGTAGGGCACCCCCTCTCCGGTCCGGAAACCCTGGACGACGTCTTCCAGAGCGCACTGGATCAGGAGGGGAATCTCCTGGGTATAGACCCCCAGGTTATCGCTGCCGGCCCGCCTCGCGAGGAGATCGCCATGCTCGGGCGGAAGTGCAAACAGCACCTCCCCGTTGGTGCCGCGGGAGGTCTCCACCACACCGGCGGAAACCATCACTCCGAGCCATTCCTCTACATAGCGGCCCGCCAGGCCCGCCCGGGCGGCGATGGCCTCCGCCGCGGCCGGACGGTCCATCTCGTCCAGACAGTCGAACAGCCCCAATCGATAGCCGATGCCCATGGCCAGATTGAGTGCGCCGTGATTGAGCACGTCCGTCATTTGGGCGGCAAAGCGGCGCGCTTTCTCATCGTCCCTTGGTATTTGTGCCTTTTTCATAATCATTTCCGATAGACGCGAAGATCGGTGCTTTTGGTTTGATCCATAATTTTATCAAGGCTTTAGAGTCTAGTGTTTTCATGGTAGCATCCGATAAACATAGCGGGACTATTATCACCGGCGCAGCATTCATCCGCAAGTTTTTTCCTGCTGCGATGGCGTGCGCCCCATCCGGCCCAAGGATGAAAAAGCAAAACGAGGAGAAGGACATGCAATCACGATTGACCAAAAGTCTTGTTGCCGCCGCCCTGGTTCTGCTGCTCAGCGGCACCACCGGCCGCCCGGTGCAGGCCGCGGACGGCTACAAGCTCATCGGCACCGAAGAACTCAAGACCTGGATGAAATCCTCCGCCCCCCCGACGCTGATCTACAGCCTGAGCTTCGTGGAATTCGAAGAGCAGCGCATCCCCGGCTCGATCTGTATTCCCATGGAACTCATGGCCGAGAGCACGGACCTGCCCCGAAGCAAGGACCAGCCCCTGGTCTTCTATTGCAAGGGACCCGGGTGAGTGAAATCCAAAATGGCCGCCGGTCAGGCGGCCGCCATGGGATACCGCGATGTTTACTGGTACAAAAACGGCATCGCCGGATGGAAGAAAACCCACAATTTCGTTGAATCCTCGGACTATTCCTACGCGACGCGTAAAATCCCCGCACCGCTCACGGCCGCTGCACTGCGCCGGAAGCTCAAATCCGACCAGCGCTACATCCTGGTGGACATTCGCGATGAGACGTCCAGGGGAAAACTGGGTTCGATCGAAGGCCCCACCCTGCGGTTTCCGGTCTACCGCCTGCATATGGATTACAACGGCCTGCCCGAAGACAAGATCCTGGTGCTCTACGACATCCGGGCCAAACAGGCGCCCGCCGCCATCCGCTATCTGCTCAAAAAGCGCTTCTACTTCATCAACCTGACCTATCTCGAGGGGGGGATCTCGACCTGGAAAGAACAGGGTCTGCCCATGGCCTCACCCTGAGATCGGTACAACCGCCGGTGGCAGGCCGGCCGGACAACGACTGGCCTGCCGACCTTTCCCATCCCTGGGCGGGCGAGGCCCGGGATTCAGCCCGCCGCATGTGGACCCGGGCGACGGCTTTGCCGGCCAGGACGATTCAGCGATCATTTTTGACAACCCATTGATCTTCGATTAGATTGCTCAGGCCATCGAATCCGTTTGATGGGCTCGCGCGCCCAACGCGCTGACCGAATACACGCTTCAGGCCGACAGTGCCGGACTGCCGCCACAAGGTAGACGATGCCGCCCGATCGCAAGACACGCCTGCGTTTCAACCGCATGGAACTGGCCGGATCGCTGGGAGATCTGGGCACGTTGCTGCCGATTGCCATCGGCATGATCCTGATCAACGGCCTGGACCCCACCGGTGTACTCGTGGCCATCGGCATCTACTATATCCTCTCGGGCCTTTATTTCAGGCTGACCGTGCCCGTCCAGCCCATGAAGGTGATCGGCGCCTACGCCCTGGCTACAGCGCTGACGCCGGACCAGATTTCCGCTGCCGGCCTGATCGTGGGGGCCGGTTTGCTGGTCGTCGGGGCCACCAACCTCATCACGCTCATCGGCCGGTTGATCCCCAAACCCGTCATCCGCGGGATCCAGCTGTCCACGGGCGCGCTCCTGATGGCCCAGGGCGTCAAGCTCATGCTGGGCACGGCCCAGTTCCAGATCATCCAGCAGGCGGCCGAGCCCTTCCTGCGGCTGCAGCACATCGGACCGCTGCCCATCGGTATCGCTCTGGGACTGGCCGGCGGCGGCGCAACCCTCTTGCTGCTTGAAAACCGCACCCTGCCGGCCGGGCTGGCCGTCGTGCTGGGGGGCATGGCCGTAGGCACCCTGCTGGGCACCCATGAAGGGCTGGACATGGTGCGGCCCGGCTGGCACATGCCAGATCTGCTGCCCTTCGGCTGGCCGAACAGCGCCGATTTCAGTTTTGCCCTTCTGGTCCTGGTGATGCCGCAGTTGCCGATGACGGTGGGCAATGCCGTGGTGGCCAACGCCGATCTTTCACGCGAATATTTCGGGGACCGGTCGCACCGGGTGACCTACCGGGGACTGACCATCAGCATGGGGTTGGCCAATCTGGCCAGCAGCGCCATTGGCGGCATGCCGCTGTGCCACGGGGCCGGCGGACTGGCCGCCCACTATCGCTTCGGCGCGCGTACGGCCGGCTCCAACCTGATGATCGGCACCCTGTTCATCGCTCTGGGCATCTTTTTGGGCCGCGAGGCCCTGGCCGTTCTTCATCTGCTGCCCCTGGCCGTGCTGGGTGTGCTGCTGGTATTCGCCGGCGCGCAACTGGGCCTGACCGTGATGGATCTCCAGACCCGCAAGGAATTCTTCATCTGCCTGCTGATCCTGGGCATCACCCTGGCCATCAACCTGGCGGCCGGTTTCCTGGTGGGGATCGCCGTGGCCTATGCCCTTAAATCGGAACGCATGACCATCTAAAGGCCAATTTTCGGGACCGAAAAAAATGATGCACCACATCGAAATCGATTCCAGGGGAACGACGTTTACCATCACCACCGCCGGTCAGGGCAATGTTGAAGGCATCATCGCCTTTCTGGACGCCATCGTCGCCCATCCCCAGTGGCGGCCGGGCCTGAA
>JASJBQ010000293.1 GCA_030066455.1 Desulfobacterales bacterium | reverse complement strand
TGAGTACGCTCCGCTTACAATTGGCGGGATGCCTTGCCCTTGGGCGTGATCTACGGGTTCTAATCGGCTTCTGGTTTTGTTCAGTGTCTTTTGCATCTGATCTGAACGCCCAGTTCGTTGGGCTCAATTTGGGATGGAGATTCCTCCGCTTCCACGCTCCGCAGCGCCTTGCCCTGAACCGTAATCTAAACGCCTCCGCCCGCGTTTGGGGATACCCATTGTCGCGCCCTAATCACGGGGTTATTTCTATTCGGGGTCGGTATCGGAATCGGTATCGGGTCTCAAAAAAGAAATCAGCCCGGAACGCCTCGATACCGATTCCGACCCCGATGTCGGCATTAGCGGCTGGACGGCCTTTTTCACCCGTCAGAGGCTGATCACGGCCGCGTCGCAGGAGAGGTTGATCAACTCCACGGCGGTGCCCATGCGGGCGCCGTCGATGAGATCCCCTTCGGTGATCCGGCGGGCCTTGGCACACGGGGTGCACACCAGGATGGGGACATCGTGGGCCTGGAGGTAGGCGATCAGGTCGTCGGCCACATCGCCGGTAGCGGCCTTGAGGTTGTCGGCCAGCCCCTCTTTGCCGAGGTAGACGCCTTCATCCAGAAGGAAGACGGTGACATTCTTGCCCTCTTTGTGGGCGATGGTGGCCAGGTGGAAGGCCCGGGCCGAGCGGTTGGGGTTGTCGGTGCCGCAGGAAAGCGCAATGACCACGTTGTCCGTCATGGGAAACCTCCTCGTCTGCGTCCGGGACCGCGAGTGTGGAAGGCGGTGTGCGGACAGGTTGGGGGATGCGGAATAATGCCTCAGCGCAAGCGTTTCTCCTTAAACAATGTTCACTGGCCGTTAGGTTGCGGGCGGCCTCACTTTTCGGCTCGGTCTTCGGCGGTGCCGGGGGGCTGGTCGAAAAGCGGATCGATCAAACCCGGACGGTTGTTGCGGGTGGCGTTGACGTCCGTGGATACCGGGCGGCTGGCGAATACCGTCTGTATCCGGTTTGCGAGAAGATCGGCGAGCACCCGGGTGTCGGTGGTCTGCGGGTCCAGCCAGGCGTCGTAGGCCTCCGGTTTGAGCACCGCCGGCATGCGGTGGTGGATCGGCTGCAACGACGGGCTGGCCGCCGTGGTGATGATGGTGCAGGAGCGATGGGCCACGTGATCACCACCGGGGGGCCGCCAGCTTTCCCACAGACCGGCAAAGGCGAAAGGTGCCTCTCCGGGCAGGGTGATGAAGACGGGCTGCTTCCGGCCCTTGGCCCCGGTCCACTCGAAAAAGCCGTCCGCCAGGATCAGGCAGCGCCGCTTGCGAAAGGCGCTGCGGAAGCTCGGCTTGGCAGCTACGGTTTCGGCGCGTGCATTGATCATGCGGTTGCCGATGGCGATGTCCTTGGCCCAGAAGGGCACCAGCCCCCAATGTAAGCGCTCGAGCCAGTTTTCATCCTCCCGCCGGACCAGGGCCAAAACTTCCTGGGACGGGGCCACGTTGTAGTTGGCGGTGACCTCGGCTGCGGTGCGGTCGATGGGAAAGTATTCCCGGAGTACATCGACGGGGCGGTAGCCGACAAAGCGTCCACACATGTTAGGTCTCCCTGGGCCGGGTTACAGCGTGCATACTTGGGGGATGCAGGAGAAATCGCTGGCCTCATTCATAGCCTGCCGGCAGGGGGATGGCAAGTTGCTTGTGGGGCGGGCGTACGGGCTGTGATCGGCGTCGGTATCGCTATCGGAATCGAGGTGATGGCGCGCCGAATCGTATTCGCGACCCGATGCCGATAGCGACCCCGACGTAGCTAATAAACAGTGCGCGTCAAAAAGGCGCTCAGGGTGTCGGGCAAGGAGAGATTCAATCCTCGGTCGTCTTAATCTCGGCGGCTTGGATACCAAAAAGCCGGCACGTGTTGGCCCAGACCGTCGCGGCCAGTTTTTCCGGGTCCGCGCCGCGGACCTCGGCTACTTTGAGGAGGGTGGTCCGTACGAAGGCCGGTTCGTTGCGCCGGTGGCGGTTGCGCTCGGGCGTCGGCGTCAGATAGGGCGCATCAGTCTCCACCAGCAGTCGGTTTGCGGGGATCTTGGCAACCATGTCGCGCAGGTCGATGCCGCGGGCCTTCATGGTGACAATGCCGGTGATGCCGATATGAAGGCCCAGCGCGAGATAGGCCTCCATTTCGGCCTGAGTACCGCTGAAGCAGTGGACGACACCGCGCAGGCCGTCGGCGGCATGTTCCCGGAGCATCTCCAGAAAACGTCCGCCGCTGTCGCGTTCGTGAAAAATGAGCGGTAGCCTCTCCTCGCACGCGATCGCGATCTGGCGTCGGAACCATGTTTCCTGGACGTCGCGGGGCGAATACATGCGGTTGAAGTCGAGACCGGTCTCCCCCCATGCCCTGACCCGGGGGTGTGCCGCCATCAGCCGGAGTTCGGCCAGAACGGCTTCCGAGCATCCCTCGGCATCGTGGGGGTGAACCCCCACCGAAGCGAAAAGGCCGCTGTGGGTTTCCGCCAGACGCAGGGCCTTGTGTGAACGGGGGATGTCGATGCCCACAACCATCATGGCATCCACACCGACGGCCCGGGCGCGCTCAAGCACCGCCTGGCGGTCCGTGTCGTAGCTGGTGTCGTCGAGATGGCAATGGCTGTCGAACAGACGCATGGGCAGAACTCCTGAAACGGTGATGGATACGGTCGCCACGGCTCATAGCATCCGCAAACGGGAACCGCAAGCCCGGCCGCTTCGGAATTTTATTGTCAACGGTACCTGGATTGGGGTAAAAAAAATGTTTCGGTTAAATTAGGTTTGGGCCGGTTACCAGGGGAACCCGGTTGCCTGGACGGTGCAGGCTTCGGCCTGAATGCGCGGCGTGATGACATCCCCTTTGCGGGGAATCATAAATAACGGAGGCATCATGTTCAAAATTGTCAGACGGGAAGAAATGTCGGATGGTACCGTGATCCTGAACGAGATCCAGGCCCCGGCAATTGCCCGCAAGGCCAGTCCGGGGCAGTTCGTCATTCTCAAGGCCAACGAAAACGGCGAGCGTATCCCGCTCACCATGGCCGAGACGGCTCCGGACAAGGGCACGATCACGGTAATCTATATGGTGGTGGGCAAATCCACCGCCCTTTTCAGGACCCTGCAGGTCGGCGACGGCTATCAGGACGTCATCGGCCCATTGGGCAAGCCGACCCATCTGGAGAAGCTGGGCACCGTGGTATGCGTGGGCGGCGGCACCGGCGTGGCCGTGATGCACCCCATCACCCGCGCCTTGAAGGATATCGGCAACAACGTGATCTGTATCATCGGGGCCCGTTCCAAGGACCTGCTGATCCTGGAAGACCAGATGCGCGCGGCCTCCCACGACCTGCGGGTGTGCACGGATGACGGCTCCTACGGCCACCACGGCTTCGTCACCGACGTCCTCAAGGAGGTCCTGGAGACCGAGGACGTCAAACAGGTGGTGGCCATTGGGCCGGTGCCCATGATGAAGTTCGTTGCCCAGATTACCAAGGAGAAAAACGTGCCGACCGTCGTGAGCCTCAACCCTATCATGGTGGACGGTACCGGCATGTGCGGCGGTTGCCGGGTGAGCATCGCCGGTGAGAACAAGTTCGCCTGCGTGGACGGACCGGAGTTCGACGGCCACCAGGTGGATTACGACGAGCTCATGCAGCGGCTGCAGGCTTACTGTGAAGACGAACAGGCCTGCATGGACGGGGACTGCCGCATCCGGCCCTAACCCCGCCCCGCCTGCAACCAGTGACGGCGAATGGCTTCCCCCGCCCGGCGGGCAGATTCAACAGCGATGTAAGGAAGATTAAAAATGAGTGCAGTCAAGGCCAGCAAAGGCAAGAAAAAAACCATCCCCCGCTTGTCCATGCCGGAGCAGGAACCCGATGTCCGGCGCCGCAATTTCGATGAAGTCCCCCTAGGATACACCCCCGAGATGGCCCGGGAAGAAGCCGCGCGCTGTCTGCAGTGCCGCAAGCCGGCCTGTGTCCAGGGCTGCCCGGTGGAGGTCGACATCCCCGGCTTCATTCATCTGATCAAGGAGGGGGATTTCACCGGCGCCATCCGCAACATCTGGGGCAAGAACGCCCTGCCCGCGGTGTGCGGGCGGGTCTGCCCCCAGGAAATCCAATGCGAAGGGGTTTGCATCCTGGCCAAGAAGGGCGATCCCGTGGCCATCGGCAACCTGGAACGTTTCGCCGCGGATCACGAGCGCCTCAACGGCAGCGGCGAACTGCCCCCCCAGGCGCCGGCCACCGGCAAGAAGGTGGCCGTCGTGGGCTCCGGTCCCTCCGGTCTGACCGTTGCCGGCGATCTGATCCAAAAGGGCCATGCGGTCACCATTCTGGAAGCCTTTCACAAACCCGGCGGCGTGCTGGTTTACGGCATCCCCGAGTTCCGGCTGCCCAAGGACATCGTGGCCCAGGAAATCAATTTCCTGGAGCGCCTGGGGGTGCAGGTGGACTGCAACCAGGTGGTCGGCCGCACGGTGAGCATCAAGGAGCTCTTCGAAGAAGGCTACGAGGCGGTTTACCTCGGCGTGGGCGCCGGTCTGCCGCGTTTCCTGAACATCCCCGGCGAGAACCTGATCGGCATCCTCTCGGCCAACGAATACCTCACGCGTGCCAACCTGATGAAGGCCTATCTTTTTCCGGAAGTGGACACGCCCATTCCCCGCGGCAAGAACGTGGTGGTGCTGGGTGCGGGCAACGTGGCCATGGACTCCGCCCGGACGGCCATGCGGCTGGGGGCCGAAAGCGTCAAGATCGTCTATCGCCGCTCGCGGGACGAGATGCCGGCCCGGGCGGACGAAATTCACCATGCCGAAGAGGAGGGGATCGAATTCTTCCTGCTGACCAACCCCACGCAATACATCGGGGACGAACGGGGCCGATTGACGGGCATGGAATGCCTGCGCATGGAACTGGGCGAGCCGGACGATTCCGGGCGGCGCCGGCCGGTGGCGGTGAAGGGTTCCGAGTTCGCGATGGACTGCGATCTGGCCATCGTGGCCGTGGGCTCTGGCGCCAACCCGCTGCTGACCCAGTCCACCCCGGACCTGAAGCTCAACCAATGGGAATACATTGAAGCCGACCCTGAAACCGGCAAGACGAGTCTGCGGGGCGTCTGGGCCGGGGGCGACATCGTCACCGGCGCGGCCACCGTCATCCTGGCCATGGGGGCGGGGCGCAAGTCGGCGGATTCGATACACAACTATCTCACCTGGGGCTGGTAGGTGGCCGCACCCAAGGGGCATCTTGAAGCCCCGGGCGGCGTTCTCGCCTCCCGCCGGTCCTCGACGTAGCGGGGCTACGCCTGCGGGCGTCGGTCGGCTGCGGCCTTGCCCGGGACTCCAATCTACCCCTTGGGTGCGACCACCGTGGCAATTGGGGGCATCTTGAAGCCCCGGGCGGTGTTCTCGCCTCCCGCCCATCCTCGACGTAGCTGCCAGGCAGCTGCTAAGCGGCGCCTGAGGCCGTCAGGCGGCGTTCCGGCCCTCGCGGGCGTGCTCACAACCGGACGGTTGCTGCGCGTCCCGCTTCGCGCCGCGCCTTGCCTGACGACCTGATGCTTGCTTATCAGCTCCCAGGAGACGCCTGCGGCGTCGGTCGGCTGCGGTTTGTTGAACACCGACCGAATCAATAAATCCGATGTGAAATCCCGCCGCAACGCGGCGGGGCCCGGATCTCCAATCTACCCCTTGGGTGCGGCCACCATGGCCGTATTCAAGGGGGCATCCTTCGGCCGTGAACGGCGTTCTCGCTCCCTGCCGGTCCTCGACGTAGCTGCCAGGCAGCTGCTAAGCGGCGCCTGAGGCCGTCAGGCGGCGTTCGCCGCCAAGCGGCACGCCTCGTCGATTTAAATAATTTCTGGTGAGTTCCGGCCCTCGCGGGCGTGCTCACAACCGGACGGTTGCTGCGCGTCCCGCTTCGCGCCGCGCCTTGCCTGACGACCTGATGCTTGCTTATCAACCCCGCTG
>JASJBQ010000292.1 GCA_030066455.1 Desulfobacterales bacterium | reverse complement strand
GCCAACAAGGCCGGACGCGAGGTCGACATCGACGATCTGACCGACAGGCTCGGGAAGATCGATGTCCAGGGGCCCCTGGCGGCGAAAATCGTCCGCCGGGTGCTGACCGCGCCGGAAACGGTGTTGGCCCGCATGCCCTACTTTGCCTTCAAAGGGCATTTTGTCGCCGACGCGCCTCAGGCCGACGCCGTGCGTCTCAAAAGCGGGGTGCCCGTCTTGCTCTCCCGCACCGGATACACGGGCGAATTCGGGTTCGAAATCTTTGTTGCCCCGGAGCAGCTCGTTGCCACCTGGGAGATGATTTACGCCGCGGGGGAAGCATTCGGTTTGGAGCCCTGCGGCCTGGCGGCCCGTGATTCCCTGCGGGGCGGGGCCGTGCTGCCGCTTTCGCACCAGGATATCGGCGACTGGCCGTTCATCAACAACCCCTGGCCCTTTGCTCTGCCGTTCAATGCCGACCGCACGGGGTTCACCAAATCCTTCATCGGTGACAAGGCCCTCTTGAACGCCGAAGCGCCCGGATATACTTACGCGTTTGTCGGTGGCGACCTGCGCAAGGTGTCCATCGCGGATCCGGCGGTGGTCATCGACAGGGCCGGCAACGCCGTCGGGCGTGTTTTAACCTGCGTGTCCGACATGGGGATTGGCTGGCACCAGGGCCGGATCATCAGCGTCGCCAGCCCGGACATGCCGGAGGATTTTGTGCCGCGCGGGCTGTGCTGCGGCTTTGTCAAGGTGGCCACGCCGCTCAAGCCGGGGACCTCGCTGACGCTGAAGGACAATCGGCGCAAAATCACGGTGACCGTCGTGGAGGACATCCGTCCGAACCGCACGGCGCGCCGGCCGATCACGGAAATGCTTTAGGGATGTAAAATAATATTTGTGCGCTGATGCGCCGCATGTTAGATCTCGCCTGGAAGTAACCGAGCGTCGACCTGAAACGAAGCCGGCCCAGATCCGCCCAAATCATTCCGTAACAAACGAACTGTATGACCTCGTATGCCTGCGTGCTGAATCAGCGGGTAGCCTTTGGTGACATCCGGTGTCCTGAACGCCGTTGGGGGGGCCGGGCCAAACCCGCAACCGATCTATCCGATAAGGAAATCGAATGATGTTTAAAATCAAAAAAGGTCTGGATTTGCCGATCAGCGGTGCACCCTCTCCCGACTTCGACACGGGGTCACCCGTGTCCCGGGTGGCCATCGTGGGAGACGACTACATCGGCATGAAGCCCAAGATGCACGTCCAGGTGGGCGACACCGTGAAACTGGGGGAGGTGCTCTTCGAGGACAAAAAGACGCCGGGGGTGCTTTTTACCGCGCCCGGAGCCGGGAAAGTGGCGGCTGTCAACCGCGGGGCCAAACGCAAATTCGAGTCCATCGTGATCGAACTGGCGGGCGAGGAAGAGATAACGTTTCCATCTTTTGGTGCGGCCGAGTTGGACACCCTCGATCGCGACAGCGTCCAGGCGATCCTGGTTGAGTCCGGCATGTGGACGGTCCTGCGCACCCGGCCCTACAGCAAGGTGCCGGTGCCGGGCTCCGTACCCCACGCCATTTTCGTAACCGCCATGGACACCAATCCCCTGGCGGTCAACCCGGCGGCCATCATCCGCGCGCAGGCGGAAGATTTTCATCGCGGCCTGAAAGTACTCTCCCGGCTTACAGACGGTACGCTGTATGTCTGCAAACGACCCATGACCGATATCCCCGGGGAAGACCTCGCCAAGGTGTCGATGCATACGTTTGCCGGTCCGCACCCCGCCGGTCTGGCCGGCACGCACATTCATTTCCTGGATCCGGTCAGCGACCAAAAGACGGTCTGGACCATCCATTACCAGGACGTCATCGCCATCGGGCGGCAGTTTACGACCGGCCGGCTCCACCTGGAGCGGATCGTTTCCCTGGCCGGACCGGCCGTCAAAAATCCGCGGATCATCCGCACGCGGGTGGGGGCCGACATCGGTGAACTGGTCGAAGGCGAACTGCTCACGGGCAATGTGCGGATCATCTCCGGCTCCGTCTTGTCGGGTCGGCACGCCACCGGCGGGCATGCGTTTCTGGGGCGCCATCATTTGCAGATTGCGGCCATCCGTGAAGGCCGCCCGAGGGATTTTCTCGGCTGGGCGCTTCCCGGTTTTGAACGTTTTTCAGTCAAACCCTTGTATGCTACGGCCATCTTCAGCCGGGCCCGTAAATTTGCCTTCTCCAGCTCGGCCGAGGGCAGTCCGCGGGCGATGGTACCCATCGGCTCGTATGAAAAGGTGATGCCACTCGATATCGACCCGCCCTATTTCCTGCGCGCCCTGATCATCGGCGATACCGACAAGGCCCAGGCGCTGGGGTGTCTTGAACTGGATGAGGAAGATTTGGCGCTGTGTTCGTTCGTATGCCCCGGCAAGTACAACTACGGACCGCTTCTGCGGGATGTTCTGACCCATATCGAAAGAGAAGGATAAGCTCGAAACATGAAGGCACTGAGACAATTTCTCGACAAAATTGAACCGGCCTTTGAAAGGGGAGGGAAGCTGGAGCGGTTCTATCCCCTTTACGAAGCCACCGACACCTTTCTTTTTACGACCGCTGACGTCAACACGGCCGACCCGCATGTGCGCGATTCCGTGGATGTGAAACGGATCATGACGCTGGTGGTCTATGCGCTATTGCCGTGCGTTTTCATGGCCATGTGGAACACCGGCTACCAGGCCAACCTGACCATGCAGGGCATGGGCATTGCCGCGGCCCCGGGCTGGCGCGGCGCCCTGCTCTCCGCCCTGGTGGGCTACGACCCCAACAGTTTCATCGCCAACCTCATCCACGGGGCCCTGTATTTCATCCCGATCTATTTTGTCAGTGTGGCCGTGGGTGGTTTCTGGGAAGTCCTCTTCGGTATCGTGCGCCGGGAAGATGTCAACGAGGGCCTGCTGGTCAGCAGCCTGATCTTCCCGCTTTCGCTGCCGCCCACGATCCCGCTGTGGCAGGTGGCCCTGGGAATGACCTTCGGTATCGTCGTGGCCAAGGAAATCTTCGGCGGCACCGGCCGCAACTTTATCAACCCGGCCATGGCCGGCCGGGCCTTTCTCTACTTTGCCTATCCGGCACAAAACAGCGGCGATGCGGTCTGGGTCGCGGCCGACGGGTTTAGCGGAGCCACACCGCTGACCGCGCTGGGCACCACCGATATGAGTACGGGCATGGAAGCGCTGAATATAAGCTGGACGCAGGCTTTCCTGGGTATCGAACCGGGCTCCCTGGGAGAAACCTCGACACTGGCCTGCCTGATCGGCGCCGTGATTATCGCCTACACCGGGGTCGGGTCCTGGCGCATCATGCTCTCGATGCTGGTGGGCGGCATGGGGTTTGCGGCCTTGCTGTGGATCATCGGCAGCGACACCAACCCCATGTTTCTGATGCCGCCCTGGTGGCACCTGGTGGCCGGCAGTTTCGCCTTCGGTCTGGTATTTATCATCACGGACCCGGTCTCAGCCACCCTCACGCAAACCGGCAAGTGGTTTTACGGCGCCACAGCCGGGATCTTGACCATTCTCATCCGCGTCATCAACCCGGCCTATCCCGAAGGTCTCATGATGGCCATTTTGCTGGCCAATGTCTTCGCGCCGGTGATCGACTATTTCGTGCTGGAAGCGAATATCAAGAGAAGGATCAAACGAAATGGCACGTGAATCTCTCATCAAGACCTACGTCGTGGCACTCAGCCTGGCTGTTACCTGCTCCCTGCTGGTCGCAGGGGCGGCGATTGGATTGCGGCCGTTGCAAGAGGAAAACAAGGTTATCGACCGCAAGAAGAATATCCTGGTCGTCGCTGGGCTGCATGATGCCGCCGTACCGGTGGTGGAGGCCTTTCAACAAGTCGAGGTTCGCATCGTCGATATTGAGACCGGCGAATTTGTAAGCGAAGACAAGATCGACCCGGCGACCTTCGATCAGCGGGCGGCCGCCAAGGATCCCAATATGAGTGTCCGCATCCCCGCGGAAAAAGACCGGGCCGGCATCGGCCGTCGGGAGAAATACGCCCTGGTCTACCTGGTCCAAAAGGACGGCCAGCTCGATCAGGTCATTCTGCCGATTGTCGGCAAGGGTCTGTGGTCGACCATGTATGGCTTTTTAGCTGTGGGTGACGATTTGAACACGGTGCGCGGCATCACTTTTTACGAGCACGCCGAAACCCCGGGACTCGGGGGAGAAATCGACAACCCCCTGTGGAAAGCCAAATGGAACGGCAAGAAACTTTACGACGACCAAGGCAGTTACAAGCTCGAGGTCGTCAAGGGTGCGGCCGCCCAAAGCGGCCCTGGGGCCGAGCACCAGATCGACGGGATATCGGGCGCCACACTGACCGCCAACGGCGTTTCCTATTCGGTGGCTTACTGGATGGGCGCGGACGGTTTCCAAAACCTGCTGGAACGGCTTAAAGCCGAAGGAGCGTGAGATGGCCGAACCGAAAACAAAAGATCTTTTGTGGGACCCCATATTCAACCGCAACCCGATCGCGCTGGGTGTACTGGGCGTTTGCTCGGCCCTGGCGGTGACCGGCAAGATGCAGACCGCCTTCGTGATGACGCTCTGCGTTGTCTTTGTGCTGGCCTGTTCCAGTTTCGCCGTGAGTCTGATTCGCAACCAGATCCCCAACAGCGTGCGCATCGGGGCCCAGATCACGATCATCGCCACCATGGTGATCGTGGTGGCCGAGATCCTGGAGGCCTTTCTGTTCGATATCAGTAAACAGCTCTCGGTGTATGTGGGCCTGATCATCACCAACTGCATCGTGATGGGGCGCGCGGAAGCCTTCGCCATGAAGAATGGCCCCAGGCCGAGCTTTATCGACGGCATCGGCCACGCCCTGGGGTACGGGATGGTGCTCCTGGTGGTGGCGTTTTTCCGGGAGCTCTTCGGTGCGGGCTCGCTTTTCGGCATCGAAATCATGAAGCCCGTGACCCAGGGCGGCTGGTACGTCACCAACGGCCTGATGGTGCTGCCGCCCAGCGCCTTCTTTCTGATCACGTTCATGATCTGGGCCATCCGCACCTGGAAACCCGACCAAATCGAAGAGGACTAGGGTCATGGAACAATATCTGAATCTTTTTATCAAAGCGGTGTTTATCGAAAACATGGCGCTGGCCTTTTTCCTGGGTATGTGCACCTTCCTGGCCGTGTCCAAGAGCGTCAAGACCGCCATTGGATTGGGCATCGCCGTTATTTTCATGGTGACGGTGACGGTGCCGGTCAACAACCTTCTGTTCCAGTTCCTGCTCAAGCCCGGTGCCCTGGCCTGGGCCGGCTATGGCCATCTCGATCTGAGCTTTCTGGGGCTCCTGACCTATATCAGCGTGATCGCCGCCATGGTCCAGGTCCTGGAAATGGTGCTGGATCGGTTCGTTCCTTTGCTCTACAACGCCCTGGGCATTTTTCTGCCGTTGATCACCGTCAACTGCGCGATTCTGGGCGGCTCGCTGTTCATGGTCGAGCGGGACTACAACTTTGCCGAAAGCATCGTCTACGGTCTGGGCGCGGGCACCGGCTGGGCCCTGGCGCTGGTCTGCCTGGCCGGCATCCGCGAGAAGATGTCCTACAGCAACCCGCCGGCCGCCCTGCGCGGACTGGGCGCCACCTTTGCGGTGACCGGCCTGATGGCCATGGCCTTCATGGCCTTTGCCGGTATCAAGCTCTGACGCGCAAGGTTCGGGGTTCGGAGGTTCACGGTTTCGGGATTCAAAGTTTGAGCGATTGATTAAACACGATTTGCAATAGCCAGTGATATGGAGAGCCGGTTATGAACGAACTCGTTATTGCCGTGGGGATGTTCAGCCTCATCGTTTTTACGCTGGTCACGGTGATCATGGTCGCCAAGGCCAAACTGCTGCCCAGCGGTGACGTCAAGATGCTGGTCAACAACGAGAAGGAACTCGTCACCCAGCCGGGCGGCAAGCTGTTGGGAAGTTTAGCGGACCAGGGTATCTTTGTGCCCTCGGCCTGCGGCGGGGGTGGCAG